>NZ_BAJW01000004.1 GCF_000613905.1 Acetobacter persici JCM 25330 | reverse complement strand
CCTATCCCACGCCAAAGCACGCAGCACTCTGGAAGACAGTCCACTTACAAATAATATCGCTTTTTTTTGAGAAGATTATCATTTCAAGGCATATATCAACACAACGGACTACTCGAAGCCGCATATGGCTGATCAGTGACTAGATTACTTGTCTGTTTGCGCAATGGGACTATCATTGCTTCCAGCTTCAGAAGATCCTCCAGCAGTTCGGGTGACATCAGCACACGCTCCTTCAGCACATCGGCCACCAGCCGGTTTTCAGCCAGAGCCTGTTTGGCGATGGACGCGCACAACTCATACCCCAGCACCGGCACAAAGGCGGTAATAATGCCAATACTGTTCTGCACCTGCTCCAGACAGCGTTCCTTGTTGGCATGAATACCGCGCACGCATTTTTCCGCCAGAACGTCGAAGGCGTTCTTCATCATCTGGATGGAATCCAGAATGCAGTAGCCCATGGCGGGTTCAAACGCATTCAGCTGGAGCTGGCCGCCTTCCGCGCAGAATGAGACGGTAGCATCATGCCCGATCACCATAAAAGCCACCTGATTGACCATTTCCGGAATAACCGGATTAACCTTACCCGGCATGATGGAAGAGCCCGCCTGAGCCGCAGGCAGAACAATTTCGCCCAACCCGGCACGCGGGCCGCTGGACAGCAGGCGCAGATCATTCGCAATTTTGGAAATCTTGATAGCCAACCGCTTCAGAACACTTGAGCAGGTCACAAACGCCCCGACATCCGACGTTGCTTCAATCAGGTTCTCAGCCTGCTTTAGCGGAAAGCCACACAGGTCAGACAAATGGGCCGTCACCAGTGCGCCATATCGTGGGTCACAGTTAATCCCGGTGCCAATAGCCGTGCCACCCAGATTGATTTCAGAAAGCTGCGGCACCAAACCTTCAACTGCGGCAATTTCCTTCCGCAAGGTGCCCGCATAGGCCTTGAACTCCTGCCCCAGAGTCATCGGGACAGCATCCTGCAACTGGGTACGGCCTATTTTCAGGACAGATTTGAACTCGTCCGCTTTTTCCTCGAATGCATTCACCAGCTGTTTCAAAGACGGCAGAAAAGACCGCAAGGCAAAACAGACGGAAATTTTTACGGCAGTCGGATACACGTCATTAGTGGACTGAGACATGTTCACATCGTCATTGGGATGCAGATTGTCATACTGGCCGGCCTCAAGACCTGAGCCTAGAAGCCCGACATTGGCCACCACCTCATTGGCGTTCATGTTGGTCGAGGTTCCGGCCCCGCCCTGCAGCACATCAACTTTAAAATCGGACAAATATTCCGGCAGGTTTTGATTTATTTCCTGACAGGCCTTTTCAATCATCGCAGCCTTTTCTGGCGACAGATAGCCCAACTGATGATTGGCTGAAGCCGCAGCCTGTTTGACCAGAACAAGTGCTTTAATGAGATCCGGAAATTTTCCTATCGGCGTTCCTGTAACCGGAAAATTATCTATGGCACGCGCAGTATGCACCCCCCACCGCGCATGACGCGGCAGGACATAGGCTCCCAGACTATCCTGTTCAGTCCGCTGGTCGCTGCCTGCCTTCGGATCGACACTCTTTTTACAAGACATCAGGACACCCTTTCCGCCCGGATTTTCTCAAAAAAACTGCCGCAGGCCTGTCACCCTATTCTGGTGAACCGATCTGCGGCAGCGCTCATACCCTTAAATCTAGCGTGTGCACCATCTTGGAACACTTAGCAGCGTTAAAAATCCAGAGAGGTTTTGACGTAATACATGCCACCGCTAAACCCATAAGGAGAATAGGACGCATATTTAGCCAAGCCCTGCTGCGTATTGGCAATAGAGTGCGGCACACGCGTCGGGTGCTTGTTCCCAACGTTATTGGCGCCCACACCAACAGTCCAACGCGGAAGAATTTTATAATCAACTTCGAGATTGGTGATGAAGCCCGGATTCTGCTGGAACGGCACAGCCCCCGCCCCGGTGGGCGCTGCCATATAGACAATGGACCCATAACGCAGTTCCTGCACGGAAGCAGACCACTTCCCGCGTGTCCAGTTCATGCTTATCTGTTCACGGTTTTTTGGAGCGGAATGCAGAACCATCATCTTAGTGTATTCATTCACCAGATCAGATTTTGCAGATCGGATTTCGTTATCCGAGAAATTGATCCCCATAGCAAAACGGAACTGACCAAGCTTTGCCGTGTGCAAAGTATAATCGGCGCTGAAGTCCCCACCAAATGTCTGCGTGTTATACAGGTTTGCATAATAAGAAAGCGATGTTGCACTTTCCAGATTTGCATTTTTCAGCAGTTCCAGAAGTTCAGAGTCATTCTGGTTGACCGAATAGGTTTTGGTGCTGCCCATTCTGCCGTTAATGGCAATATAATACAGGTTTCCTGTTACATGGAAATCATCAACCGGGGTTGCGTCAAAACCGATCGAATAGCTGCGTGAATATTGCCCCTTCATGCTGCCTGCACCAAGATATTTGGCAATAGCGCTGCTGGCCGGAATCTGGTCAACCGTATAACCGGGATACGGGGCTGAATAGAAATAGGACAGTGCACCCAGCGTAGGCGGACGGTAACCCGTGTTGATATTGGCGCGAATAGCCCAGCGTTTGTTGAAGTTATAGCGGGTACCAACAGAGCCGGTTTCAACTGTGGCAATATTATTATAACTGCCTACGCGACCGCCCAGCGTCCATTCCCACTTCTGGGTGACATAGAAGTCGAGATTGACATTGCCTTCATACACATCGCGGTTCTGGTAAGTTGCGGCCATTGGGACGTTACCCGGATGGTCAGTCGCCCCCATACCGCTCCAGGACGACGCCTCACCTTCAACCATCTGGAACGTATCGTGGCGATATTCACCACCAAACCGCAGATTGATCGGCTTGGGTGCCCAGTCTGGACGGAATGAACGGGATCCACGCAAACCAGCCGTCAACTGCGTGGCAATAGATGCACCATCATAAAAGGACGTTTGCGTGCTACCGGGAATAGAAACGTTTTCGGAATTCGTGGTGCTGTAATTCTGTTTATCACGCGCGTAGGTCACGTAAGCATCCCACGCAAAACCAAACTTGCGTGCCTTGATGCCGTTATCGGTTTCAAAATCGAGCTGATCCATGGCGATGTAAGGCTGGTTGCCATCAGGATACAGATCAGGATTGATCCACTCATCCGAGCTGGTATTCGCACGGTAGGTTTCCGGCACATTGGCGCGTCGGTGTGAGAAGGTGGACGTGCTGTAAAAATTAAAGCCTCGCGCCAGGGGAACAGACATGTTCTCGCTGATGGTTTCCAGCGTGGATTTGGGAATTCCTAAGCCGCGCTGAACATTGCGGTTGGCTGTTTCATTTCTGGAATCATCAAATAGTCTGCCGTAAAAATCTCCGCCACGTGTTGTGGGCAGCTGATGGGAAACCTGAGCAGCAAGGTCAAGGTAACCACCATTCCGACCAAGAGCCATGCCGTAATTGGCAGAGCCATCCAGAGCCTGACCATCCCCTGCGTAGTAGCCGCTATTTTTAAAATTGATGGTGCCACCATGCGTATCGTGCTTCATTACAATATTCACGGCCCCTGCAATGGCGTCCTGCCCATACAGAGCAGAAGCGCCTTCTGTCACAACTTCAATATGATCAATGGCGGAAACCGGAATAAGGGAAATATCAGCCGGCTCACTCCCCCAGTTGGTGCCAGAGTTTGAATTAAAATTCGCGCCAATATGGCGACGATGACCGTTAACCAGAATCAGCGTATCATCCGGGGACTGACCGCGCAGCTGCATAGTCTGCACAAAGGAGCTTGCTCCACCACCAGGAAGAGCCGCCGTTGTAATAGCCGGATTGGCCTGTGCTAAAGCAGAGAGAACGTTTGTCTGGCCGGTTTTCAAAAGTTCAGCGCCTGTTACGACAGTCACCTGCGTTGTGCTGTGCTTAGGCGTAGTAGGCGAAAATACGGAACTGCCAGAATGACCACCAACCTCGATGGATTCTTCACCACCTCTCATTGGGGTCGGTTTTGCACGCGCACGTGTGGGGACTGCTTTTACAGAAGTCGCTTTTGTCTTTTTCACAAAAACTTTCTGTGGCTTTCCTGTCGGTGATGCTGCACTTGCTGCAAACCCACTTCCTGCCGGAACAAAAGCACCGAACGCCACACTCGCGACGAGTGACAATTCAAATTTCGATATTCTGGCCATCGCATCACCCTGAAATCCGGTAGGATTAAGAAACTTATCTGGTTTCCTTATGATACGTTTCCGTTATGTTTTGGCGTCATACTGAATATTGATATGTTACTTCCTGAAGGAATTTTCTGGCTGGTTTAAAAATATAACTTCTTCTTTGCGACATAAAAAATCCCCTGCAAAACCACAAATGGCCCTGCAGGGGATTCATTTCTAAAAAAAATCAATTAAAACCTAGACATGACAGACAGCGCTACAGATTAGCCTCTTTCTATCGACCATTCCTGGTCAGTGCTTACAGGAAAACAATTTTACAAAATCATTCCATAACAATCGGCTTACGCACGGTCATGAGGGAAATCAGGCCAGCAACAATCAGAGCAACAGCGCACAGGTACCACGCCATATTGAAACTCCCTGTCCAGGCAACGATATAGCCCGTCAGAATCGGAGCCGTCAGGCCAAGGGCATTACTGAAAGTCAGCGTTACACCGGTGACTGATCCAATTTTCTGTCCGTCCTGCAGCATATCTGCAAGCATGGCGGTATTCGCCCCGTTCGCTGCAATCAGGCAACAGAGTGAGAGGGATAAAACAGCCAGGATCGGCATTTCTTCATGAAAGAACGGAAGAAAGCCAATCATCGCACTGCCGATAATACAGAACGCGACAATAAACCGCCGATGGCTGGGGTCAGCAGTCTTACGGAAAACAAAATGCTCCGCCACACGCCCCAGAAACACCGCGCCGATAGCACCCAGCACATAACACCCTGCCGTGCCACTTCCGGACCCCAGAACATTCAGGTGCAATTCATGAATCAGATAGAACGGCACCCAAGACATCAGCAGAAAGTTCAGAAAATTCTGTGTGCACTGCACAACCAGAATGCCGCAAAATGTGGAAGAGCGGAACAGAGACAGCACTTCTGAAACGCGAATAGGGCGAACACACGCCTGCGTGTCTGACTTGTCCGGATCCCTGTAAAGCAGCCACCAGGCGAGCGCCCATATCAGCCCCACAACACCCAATGCCATAAATTCAAACCGCCAACCCACTTTTGCAATCAGGTAGGCTCCAGCAATCGTACCGCCAGCAAGCCCAATCTGCATGCCTGTCAGCAGCACCGTCATGACGGTGCCGCGCTCCTGCGGTTTAGCCCAATTGCGAACGATGGTTGCACCCACACCAAATGTGGGAGCTTCCCCCACCCCCAGCAGCATGCGTGTTAAAATGAACTGCGTCACATTGCGGGTCATGCCGCCCAGAATCATCGCGCAGGACCAGACGGAAACAGCCAGACTGCCCACCAGGCGCGCGCCGACGCTATCCAGCAGGATGGTCGATGGCAGATTCAACACAAAATAAGACCAGAGAAAACTGGAGGACACCCAGCCCATCTGAACAGACGAAAGGGAAAATTCACGGCCAAGGTCAGGCAGAGAAATGGAAAGAGCCGCACGGTCCCCGTAACTGATGACATACATCAGGAAAATCATTCCAAAAAATACGTATCGTGATGAGTCTGCGTTCTTGTTCATCGCTTGATTACCCTTCAAACCTTCTGCCTTGAAAGGCACCCCGGCCTCACACAACCCATCAGTCTTTTTTACGATAACGGAACATTACGATTACACCATACCTCCGGTGCTTTTTTACGGATTTTTTAAGGTGTTCCGGAAGAAGATTCTGATTCTAAAATTGTTTTTTGCTTTACTGGTCTTTCATGCCGCAACATCCAGAGACCAGAGCCAATAATCAGCAATCCACCTACAAACATGGCGACACCGGGAACTTCGCCAAAGCCCAGCCAGCCAATCAGTGCCGCCCAGACCAGACCGCAATAAGCAAACGGGCCAATGGCGGAAACTTGTGCAGAGGCAAAGGCTTCCGTCTGCAAAACCTGTGCAATCCCAGCAAAAGCGCCAACGGCAATAAGGCAGAGTAAGTCTGCGCGTGTTGGCATATGCCAGACAAATGGTAAGGCTGCAGCGGTGGCTGCCGTCATCAAAATAGCCTGCCACATGGCAATCGTTGTGCTTTTTTCCGTCGCGGAAAGCTGGCGGATCTGCATGGTTGTCAAAGCACCGACTGCGCCTTGCGCCAGCGCAACCGCATAAGCCCATGTGGGAACGGTGCCATGACTGCCACCAAGAAGCCCTTTGCCGGTTGCAACAACAACCACACCCACAAATCCGACGGCCACAGCAACCCAGCGCTGGGCAGACGGACGCTCATGCATGAGCGGAATTGACAGAAGAATGAGAAAAAGCGGCTGCGTGTAAGATAAAACCTGCTGCTCTGCCAACGGAAGATGTGTGACTGCAACAACAGTCATGATCATGCTGATCAAGCCGACAACGGAGCGGATAACATGACCACCAAAATGATTAGTCTTCAGCACAAGGCCGCCCCGCAGCGCGATCACCACGACAAATGGCAGAGAAAACAGGTTTCTGAAAAAGACGATTTCAACAACAGAGAGTGTTGATCCAGTAATTTTCTGCAAGGCATTGAGAAGAGCGGTAAAAAGCGTTGCCAGAGCCAGCAGATACGCACCACGCGCAAGGTTATGTTGCATGGTCATTATCGTTCTTTTCTGCCCCGGTCTTCTCAAAGCCTTTTACCCTTCAGCCGCCGCAATCTCGCCACCCATCGTAGCAATCTGCGAGGCGATAGCCTGCGCCAGCTTGTCGGATCCGGGTGTATCGCTATGCACAAGGATGGAACAAGAATGAATGGAGAGCGACTTGCCCTCAATGGTGATCACATTTCCGGTTTCAAGAAACTTCTTTACACGGTCCTTGACTTTATCCAGATCATGGATCACCGCACCCTCCAGCCACGTGGCACCAGCGCCCCATTCGCCTGATAGGCGCGATCCGCCAGAAAAAGAGAACGCACACGCAAACCGGCTTTTCTGGCAGCCAGGTCAATCGGCTGCCCTTCCATGGCCAGCATCACCAGATCAGGATCAATTTGCGCAATCACGCGGGCAAGATGGTCCGCCAGATCCTGATCCGCATTGGCCATTGTGCCAAATGCTGCATGATAGCTGACATGGCCTACCCTTACGCCATGCCGTGCGGCAATCCCTTTAAGCGCACCAATCTGGTAGGCCAGCATGGCTTCCATTTCTTCAGCGCTGACAACCATGGTCCGGCGACCAAACCCCATCCGGTCAGGCAGGCCCGGATGCGCCCCAATGCTCACGCCACGCTCTTTGGCGGCCCGCACAACGCGGTCCATAATCAGATGGTCCCCCGCATGAAAACCACAGGCTATGTTGGCCGATGAAATCACGTCCATCAGTGCGGCATCATCCGCAATCGTCCAGCGGCCAAAGCCCTCGCCAATATCGGCATTCAAATCAATCTTCATGATTTTTTACCGGCCTGACCGGCCTCCCTGCGCATAAAAGATTTTCTGTAAAGGGCTGCATTATCCTGAAGGGCCTGCAAATAAGCCTCTTCATTCCGCATGGCCTGCAAACCTTCTGCGTGGTCACAGCATTGCAGTTGCACAAAACTGCCAATACGCGCCTGTGCAAGACGCCACAAATCAGCCTCGATCACCGTGGCAATGCGCGGATAACCACCGGCTGTATTGGCGTCCGCCATCTGCACAATCGGTTCACCTGCCGGTGGCACCTGAATAATTCCGGGAATAACCCCGTAAGAACGCAACTCAACAGGATGCGTCAGCTTTAAAGCCCCGCCTTTCAGACGGTAACCAAGTCGGTTGCTTTGCGCTGTAATCTGCCAGGAGGCGGACCAGAAATGGGCACGCGCTTCTTGCGTGAACAGGAAATAGTCCGTTGCGGGAATAGCCCGCAGAGTCACGGTTTTTTCTTTTTCTTCGGCACTGGCTGCGGGGAGTGCGCGCAGAGGAGGAAGCGCCCCAAAGCCGTCCGTTATGCAACCGCCAACGCCCGCAAGCTGATCGTCCGCCTGCAGCGGGCGCCCGAGATAGCCTCCAAAGCCCCCTCGCAACTGCGTGCTGCGAGAGCCGAGCACAACCGGCACATCAATTCCGCCACAAACACACAGATACATCCGCGCGCCGACAGAAGGGCGGTCGAGCGTCAGAACGTCCCCCGCCTGCGCCGTGGCGACTGACCATGGCTGAAGTGCCCGCTCCCCAAGTTTGATCGTCCCTTCCCCGCCGGTGACAACAAAGCTGACAGCCTTGTCGAACCGCACCTTGAAAGAAAAGGTCTGCACTTCAATACCGGCCGCATCCGGCGCATTGCCCAGCAAAATATTCCCGCAACGCAGCGCCAGAGGGTCCATCACGCCGGACGTACTTACACCCAGATGGCGATACCCAAAACGGCCCGCATCCTGCACACTGTTCAGTACGCCGGTTTCAAGAACTGTAATCACACGTCAATACTTTCGGCATAAAAGCGAATCTGGTCACCCACTTCGAACAAGGCGGGCGGCTCGCGTTCCGGGTCGAACATCACCAGGTCGCTAAAACCGATGGAGTTCCAGCCATTCGGGCCTGTCAGCGCAGAAATCCCGGCCTGCGGCCCACCAATCGTAACTGTGCCTGCAAGCATTTTTAAGGATGGGACAGATTTACGCGGGGTTTCCAAACGCGGGTCCAGCCCGTGCAGATAGCCAAACCCCGGCACGCTCCCAAGCGCACATACTGTATAAAGGGGGGCCTGATGCAGCGTGATGACTTCCTGAGGAGACATGCCGCAATGCTCGCCAACGCGCGGAAGGTCTGACCCAAGCTCACCGCCATAACGGACCGCCACTTCAAACAGGCGGCCCTTGATGTGCTTCTCGGGCAGCGTCTCCCATGCCTTACGCAGCCAGCACGCCACCGTCTCCGGATTTTCCGGCGGGATGGAGAAAATCAGCATCAGATTGGTGACACCCGGCATGACTTCCGCAATATCCGGCCGTTCGGAACAGGCATCCATTAGCGCCCAGATCCGCCGCTGACAGGCCAGCGTAAACGCACCGGGCGCTTCAAACAGCATGGCCCGCGTGCCGATCATGCTGATGGTGGGCACCTCTGCTGAACCAGCAAACTGATCTACCTTCAGCGTAGTGATGGTTTCAGTCATGCGCGTAGGAACAATAGTGTAAAATGGCAGCCACCAAATAACATCCTGTGAGGTGTTCTATATTGCGTCCGTAACGATACGGTTAGAAAGCGAACCCCCGCCAACATTATCTGCCTGTGATGACATACAATAATCTTATGACCACCCCGCCGCGCGGTGACATTGGATAATCTTATGACGCAAGACGGAACTGATCTTGGCCAATGGAATATTCCGTCTCTAAAGTGAAATGACTTATTGAAGTCTGGCCTGCGCAGCAGGGCAGTTCCGGTCCATAGACATCAGGATATTTCATATCATGACGACACAGCCTTACAGCACAGCACTTGTTACCGGCGCCTCCTCAGGCATTGGTGCCGCGACCGTTCGTCGCCTGCGGGAACTGGGGCTGGAAGTGCATGCCGTGGCCCGTGACAAGGAACGCCTGGACAAGCTAGCCGCAGAAACCGGCTGCATTGTGCACGCCGCCAGCGTGGCAGATCTGGACGCCATGGGCGCGATCTTCAAAGAGCATGAGATTGATATTCTCGTTAACAATGCCGGTCAGTCCCGCACAGGCAACATCACCAACACGACGGAAGAAGATATTGACGGGCTGGTGGACATCAATCTGCGCGCCGTCCTGCAACTGACCCGCCTGGCTCTGCCGGGCATGATTGCACGGGACCGCGGCCATATCGTCAACATCACGTCCATTGCCGGCCATTACGCGTTTGCCGGTGGCAACACGGTTTATCACGCCACTAAGGCTGGTGTGCATTCCCTCTCTCAGCAGCTGCGGTGTGACCTGTTCGGCAAGAACATCCGCGTGACGGAAGTCTCTCCGGCCCGCGTGCAGACAGAAGTCTTTGGCCGCCTGATTGGCAACATGGAAGAAGCTCAGCGTCGCTTCTTTGATGAATACGACTCCCTTCTTCCGGAAGATCTTGCGAATTCCATCGCTTTTGCCATCTCTGCTCCGCAGCGCATGAATGTCAGCTTCATGGAGGTGCTGCCCACCATGCAGGTTGTGGGTGGCCTGAACTTTGCAAAGAAACCGGCTAAATCCTGATAGCTATGGACACTCAAGCTCTCAAAGCGCTGATAGACCTGTTTGGCCGTGCTCCGCTCCGTGAGCTTGAGATTTCGGAAGGCGGCCAGACTCTTAAAATCACGCGTTCAGAACAGGGTGCCGCGGCTGCTGCCCCTGCTCCCAGCAGCCTTCCGCATCGGTAGAACCGTCTGCCGGGCAAACCCCATCCAGCCCCGCTCCAACGCCTGCGCCCCCCTCAGGCAGAGCGTGTTGTGACCGCCCCCATGTATGGCACCCTCCACCTGTCTCCTTCCCCGGATGCCCCGCCTTTTGTGGCGGTAGGAGACACTCTGAGCGTCGGACAGCAGATAGGTCTGATAGAAGCCATGAAAGTTTTCACCCCGGTCAAAACCGAGGTTGCTGGCCGTGTTGAGGTCATACTGGTGACCGACGGCAGTGAAGTTGAGGCCGATCAGCCTCTGATACGTCTGTCATGAGCGCCGTCCACCCTTTCGGGCGCGTCCTGATTGCCAACCGGGGCGAGATCGCCCTGCGCATTCAACGCGCCTGCCGCCAGCTTGGACTGGAAACGGTTGCTGTTTATTCCGAAGCGGATTCCCAGAGCCGCCACGTTTTGGAAGCAGATGTAGCGCTGTGCATTGGCCCGGCTTCTGCCGCCCGCAGCTATCTGGATGCCGATGCCATTATTCTGGCCGCTAAGGTCACAGGGGCGACGGCAATTCACCCCGGCTATGGCTTTTTGTCGGAAAATGCCGACTTTGCGGAAGCTGTTGAAAAGGCCGGAATCACCTTCATCGGTCCGACGCCTGAATCCATCCGCCTGATGGGCGACAAGATTACCGCCAAGCAGACCATGCAGGCGTCTGGCGTGCCGTGTGTGCCCGGTTCGGATGGCCCCCTCCCCGAGAAAGAGCAGGACATTCTGGAGCTGGCTTCTGCGGTTGGCTTCCCGGTCATTGTCAAAGCCTCTGGTGGTGGTGGTGGTCGTGGGATGCGGGTGGTCTGGTCAGCCGACGAACTGATCAAGGCGGTTGCGCTGACTCGCAAGGAAGCGCAGCAGGCCTTCGGGAATCCGACGCTGTATCTGGAACGCTTCATGCAGAAGCCCAGACATATTGAAATTCAGGTGCTGTGCGATACCCATAGCAAGGCGCTCTGGCTGGGCGCGCGAGACTGCTCATTGCAGCGGCGGCACCAGAAAGTGCTGGAAGAAGCACCGCCGCCCGGCATTCCGCCCGAATTGATTGCAGAAATCGGGGCAAGTTGCGCTCAGGCCTGCCGCAATATTGGCTATCGCGGTGCTGGTACGTTTGAGTTCCTGTATGAAGACGGCATTTTCGCCTTCATTGAAATGAACACGCGCCTGCAGGTTGAGCATCCGATTACGGAAGAGACCACCGGTATTGATATTGTCTGTGCACAGATTGAAATTGCGCAGGGCAAACCGCTGGATCTCGAGCAAAGCGCTATCCACGCCACGGGTCATGCCATTGAATGCCGGATTAATGCGGAGGACCCGTTTTCCTTCGCGCCCTCTCCGGGCCGCGTCAGCCGCTGGGATGTTCCCGGCGGGGCAGGCATCCGTCTGGATACGCATATTGTCGCAGGGAGTGTTGTGCAGCCGTATTATGACTCCCTGATTGCCAAAGTCATTGCACGGGGTGCAACGCGCGACGAAGCTATTTGCCGTCTTAAAGTAGCACTTGCTGAACTACAGGTTGAAACCATCCTGACCAACATCCCGCTCCATCAGGCACTCTTGTCTGATCCCGGATTTGTGGAAGGTGGCGTGGACATTCACCATCTGGAGCATTGGCTGGAAAAAAGGGAACAGTCCTGATGAACATGCCTTTATCTGTCCCGAATTTTGAAACTCTTCCGAATTCAGAAGAGGTTGTGCAGATCAGTCAATGGCTCAAGGACGCTGGCCTGAGCAGCCTTGAGTTGTCTAATGCCCATGGTACCCGTCTGCGTATCAGCGTTGGTGACTATGACCCTCCTGCGACCCCTTCCGCTGCGCTTGCTTCTCCCGCTGCACAGACGCATCCGGAAAAAGCACTTTCCACCGACATTCCGGTAAAGGCTCCGTATTTTGGGAATGTGCTGCTGTGCAATCCCGTTACAAAGAAAGAGTTTGCACCGGAAGGCAGCTCTGTGCGGGCAGAAGATACCGTTGCTATGCTGCAAATTGGGGAACTGACGGTTCCTATTACAGCGCCACAAAACGGCACCGTGGCGCAGTTTACAGCAAAAGAGGGTGATCTGATTGGCTATGGTCAGACAGTTCTGACACTTCAGCCTGCCTGATTAACAAACGCTTTTCATAAAGCAGCCATAAGAAAACCCCGCCTATTCAGAGCGGGGTTTTTCATTATCCGGCAAACCTTGAAAGACTTGCCGGATTGTATGTTTCTTTTACTTCAAGCCTGCCACAAATCTGGCAATCCGCTCACATCCTTCACGCAGCGTTTCAACATCTGTCGCGTAAGAAATACGGAAGAACGGGCTCATGCCGTAGGCTGTTCCCTGTACGGTAGCCACCTGCTGCTCTTCCAGAAGACCCATGACAAAATCTGTGTCTGTTGAAATGGTTTTCCCACCTTCGGAAACCTTATTCATGCAGGCACTGATATCTGCATAAACATAAAAAGCACCCTGCGGCTTGTGGCAACGAATGCCTGGAATGGCGTTCAGCAGACCAACCACCAGATCACGCCGGGTCTGATACTCCCGCGCACGGTCTTTCAGGAAATCCTGCGGGCCTTCCAGAGCGGCAACAGCGGCGGCCTGAGCCAGCGTATTAATGCCGCTGGTGGACTGCCCCTGCATGTTATTCATGGCGGCAATCAGCTTTTTAGGCCCACCACCATATCCAACGCGCCAGCCTGTCATGGCATAGGCTTTGGAGACACCATTCACCGTCAGAACACGATCTTTCAGGCGCGGCTCAACCTGTGCAATCGTGCAGAACTCAAAGCCGTCATAAACCAGATGTTCATAGATATCATCTGTCATAATCAAACGTTTGGATGCTTGAGCAGAACGGCCGCAATAGCTTCCATATCTGCACGCGGGCAGCAGGTACCGGACGGGTTGTTAGGGAAATTCAGGATGACCCATTTTGTCCGCTCTGTAATGGCCGCTTCCAGATCATCCGCCGCAAGCCTGAAGCCGTTTTCTGCTTTGCAAGGAACCTGAACAACACTAGCCCCGGCCAAACGCGCCTGATCCGCGTAGCTGATCCAGTATGGGGTAGGCAGCACAACCTCATCGCCCGTATTGCAGGTCGCCATGATGGCATCAAAAATGATCTGCTTTCCGCCATTGGCAATCAGGACTTCATCCAGCGCATAATCCAGATTATTTTCACGCAGAAATTTATTACGAACTGCCTTTTTGAGCGCCGGTTTACCAGCCTGAGGCGGATATTTTGTATCACCCGCCCGTGCTGCCGCCACAGCAGCTTCCACCACATGCGGAGGTGTCGGAAAATCCGGCTCACCCGAGGAAAGACTAATAACCTTAATACCTTCGGCTTTCAGCGCCGTAGCTTTATCCGTCATTGCAGCAGAGGCTGATATGGAAATTCCGTTAAGTCGATCCGCTAAACCAGGCATCACACATTCACTCCGAGAACTTCTTTGATGCATGCGCACCCTAGAAGGCAGAAAATTATCAATATGAAATGAATTTATGCCTAATGACCATGCGGGAGATAGCATTGAAAAGCATCTACCCCCATACAAGAATTCTATGGCAAGAAATGACACGCATATCTTCATAAGATATGCCATCAGAAATCGAATCAGAAATATTATAAACAAATATTATTTTATATTTTGACATCAATCTTTCTCCACAAGAAATAAAACTTATTAATCTTAATAGATATACAAATATATATTTAGCTGGAAATTTTTCGAATTTATTGACCATTTACAAAAATTCTATTAAAATCCAATCAAATACGGCGCGTGGAGAGGGAAAAATGGATATTCGTCGGTTGCAAGCGTTCGTAAAAATTATTGATATTGGAAGTATTTCTCGTGCTGCCGATATTCTGAATATTGCACAGCCAGCTCTCAGCCAGCAGTTGGCATCGCTAGAAACCGCGTTCAAACAGAAACTGCTGATCCGCAGCAAAATGGGTGTCACCCCAACGGCCGCTGGTCTCGAATTGTATCGCCACTCACAAACCATCATCAAACAGCTTGACCGCGCCATGACTGAGATCAGTAACGGTGCAGGGCCGTTGGTGGGCAAGGTTTCGGTCGGGCTTTCGCCTTACTCTTCGGGTTCCACGCTGTCTCTGGCACTCCTCAAGGAAGTGCGTGAGAAATTGCCGGGCATCACGCTCCACCTGACTGAAAGTTTTGACGATATTTATAGTGAAATGGTCATGACAGGCCGATTGGATATGGCGGTCATTCATGGGGCTGGACCTATTAAAGGGGTACATTTCACACCTCTCATGAAAGAAGATTTCTTTCTGGTTGCCCCGGAAAGCTCTTCTTTTACAGAGAACCTCTCTTCTCCGGTCAGGCTCTCTGATCTGACGGAAGTTCCCTTGCTCCTTCCCCCAGACTACAACTTTGTCCGCAAGCGCATTAACATGGCTTTTGCACGCAAACAGATTACGCCCAATATTGTTGCTGAAGTTGAAGCACTGCTGACGCTTCAGGATGCTGTTGCCGCAGGCGTTGGCTGTACAATCCTACCCTGGTCTGTCGCCAGCAAGATTATCGTTCCAGGCAAATCCCGTGTGTATGAACTATGTAGTCCCGTGATACAGGAGGATGTGTCCCTCTGTGTACCGGAAAGCATTCCAGAAACGGAAGCTGGTCTAGCCGTGCGCGAAATTCTCATAGATCTGGCGAAAAACATGGTTACGTCACAAAACTGGCCTGGCACTAAAATCATGAAAACATAACGTCAGCTCAGAAAATAATTTCAATACTTTTTCGGCTCAGAACCTACTTTGTTGCACAAATATCACCTGGAGGGTTTGAAAAACCCTCTGGTTTTCAGTCTGCCTTTGTGATTTCATTTTTCCTGCGTTGATTGGAGTATGGAAGATGACGCAGCCTGGTTTCTTTGATGTTGAAGAGCGGCTTGCTCGTTTGAGCGGGCTTGGTGACCAACTTGAAGCATTTTCCTGGACTGTAGCTTTTGAGGTGTTCCGTCCGGAGCTGACCAAGGCACTGGCCTATGCAGATGGAAGCAAGGGCGGGCGTCCTCCGTTTGATCCTGTGCTGATGTTCAAAATTCTGGTCATCCAGACGCTGAACACTCTGTCCGATGAACGGACGGAATACCTGATCAATGACCGTCTCTCCTTCATGCGCTTTTTAGGTCTGGGGCTGTCGGACCGTGTGCCTGATGCCAAAACCATCTGGCTGTTCAGGGAACGTCTGACACAGGCGGGAGCAATTGATGTTTTGTTCAACCGCTTTGATGCGACCCTGCGGAATGCCGGTGATCTCCCCATGTCAGGCCAGATCCTGAACGCTACACTGGTAGCGGCCCTAAAGCAGCGTAATACCAATGAGGAGAAGGCCGATCTGCGGGAAGGACGGATCCCACAGGATTGGCTGGACAAGCCGTCAAAGCTGTCCCATAAAGATCGCCATGCGCGATGGACGCTGAAATTCACCAAAGCAAAGCGTCAGGATGACGGGACGATCCCGTCTACGGATCTCGCCATCCCTTTCTTTGGCTATAAACCGCATATTTCCATCGACCGGAAATTTCGGATGATCCGCAAATGGAAGACGACGGATGCCGCTGCCAGCGATGG
The DNA here is from genome assembly GCF_000613905.1 of Acetobacter persici JCM 25330. Taxonomy (GTDB): domain Bacteria; phylum Pseudomonadota; class Alphaproteobacteria; order Acetobacterales; family Acetobacteraceae; genus Acetobacter; species Acetobacter persici. Next base: position 68,101 of record NZ_BAJW01000004.1, on the reverse strand, counting down.
CGCCGGGCTACGTGAGGGGCTTCTTGATCGCAGCAATACGGCGTCTGATGTCTGGGCAGATACAGCCTACCGTTCAAAAGCCAATGAGGCCTTTATGGAAAAGCATGGCTTTGTCTCGAAGGTTCACAGGAAAAAGCCTCATCTCAAGCCGATGCTACGACATATCCAGAAATCGAATGCAGGAAAATCCGTTATCCGGTCGCGTGTCGAGCATGTTTTTGCTGATCAGAAGTCACAGACGGGGCTGTTCATACGAACCGTGGGTATCACGCGAGCCACCATGAGGATCGGGCTGGCAAATATCGTCTATAATATGCGCCGCTTTCTCCGCCTGGAGCGGATTAACGCCGCCGCGTGGCAATCCAGGGCATGAGACCCTCTCTCCGCTTAATATGCAGAGTGAAAATCAGGTCCACGAACCATCAATCAACTCGCTAAAACCAGAAATCAGGCAAAAGGGAAATCAATCAAAGGTTATTCGAACTCTCCAAGTCGGTGCCCGGCCCGCGGAGATCCAGCGTGTGGCGAGCGCATTCGAGCATAACGATCTCCAACAGGTCAGGATCTTGTGATCCGTCTCTATCCTATTACTCCAGAGAAAGAGTGTTGGATAATAGGTCAGGGCGGCAACGTTTTGGGCCCAAATTGGGCCCACCCTGATGTGATGTCCTGTTGCAGCCAGTGATAGTCAGTGATATCAAATTCCTTATTATCAACAATTTAAACGGAAATACCCAGCCAGTTAGCTACTACTTATCGCCCTCTCACGGCGGCAACACGGGTTGGAATCCCGTACGGGACACCATTGATATTCCAGAGAAATTTGGGTTGTCCACAATTGGTTTAGTGGTCCCGTGGGATACAACCATGACTTCATTTCTCCTTCTGACACGCTCTCACCTGATCCCGCAGTGTTACATCCTGTCGCGCAATCTCTGGCAATGCGACGAGATTTGGATTGGCTCTGATTTCGTCTGCTATCTGATGTTGAAATTCAGCCGTCCATGGCACGACCTCGGGACAGACTATTTTGAGAGGCGGCGAGGAACACGCGGCCAGAGACAACGTAAAAAGGCCGCCAAAAACAATTCCAATGAATAGCGATTTTCTAACTGTCTCGCTTATTTCTTCAATATTCTTTGGCATTTAGAAATTATCCCGTTCCAGCATCCAGACGCTCCAGAAGCTGATCTTTATCCTGCGGGCCGTCAGCCTGCGCCTTGGCCATGTTAGCCTGCACACCAGACACGATTTGGGCATCTTTTACTGCCTGCTGAGTGGCTTGTACGCTCTGTGCGTTACGGCCTGCTCTGTTCGCGTAGACCACAAGCCAGATGAGGCTGGCAATCGTGCCGACTGCCAGCCCCCACCAGAAATAAGCCATCATACTCCGCTGGAAACACTTGCAGTCTGAGTAGGCAAACTCTGCGATAAGTCCAGCCCCCGCGCAACCTTACTTCTGGCCGCACCAAGAACAGTATTAAGTCCGCTCAAAATCTTAGTGGAGCCGGTCATTACACCATCCAGATCGAAGCTCACATTCTGTGTGAGGACCGGGAACAAGCCGTCCAGCAGAGCAGTAACCCCTGTGCTGATCTTTGTAGCGTCCTCACTCAGCGGCTTGCCGCTCAGAGTCTCAAACAGATCCTCACCAGCAATGACGAGCGGAGTGATAGCGTGAGAGTTGGTGGCAACCGTGGTCATGGTGTGTTCCAATCAGTTTTTGAACGTCCGTGGGCAACGTCCGTATCGTGGGCTTTCATATGCTCAATGCCCTTGACCAGTTTGCAAAGCCAGTTCTTGTTTACGCCCTCTACTAGTCTAAGCTTACACAAACACCTGCACCTGACTGAGATTAAGCATAGCCGAACAACGAAAAGCCATGGGAAGGCGCGTCTTCCACACGTTTCAATAGACACGGTACGCTTCATTGTTGCTCCCGGCTACGTTCGTAGCCAGACCACACATCCTTTTAGATGCTGGAAACAGAATAATTTTCTGTATGTTACAGGACGCAGCAGGCAGAAAATGTACGTGCTGACTTTTCCTAAAACGGGTTGGCCGCTCCAGTATATCCGGACTATCCCGATGGCAAAAAACGGTCAGGCTTTTGACTGGGATTATCAGCAACGTAGAGTGATCTGGAGCATTCAGCGCAAAACAAGAGACGTTGTAGAAAGTCGTTTGCCATAGCCATGCAATTATTTTCTAGCAAAACTGATTTTTTAGTTTTGTCTTATCCCAAATGCACTTGAACCCCTTCGATAGATCATGATGATGGTGTTCCGTATCGTCTTAGGCCGTCAATACGGAATGCTAAACATCTCATCTTCGGAACTGATATCGGACTGATCCTTGCAGGAAGCCTCAATCCGTCCACTTTGCAAAGTCGCCAGAAAAAATCTTCATAGGCTCTAAGTTACACGATAAATTTGTTCAGCACCCCAGACATAAACAGCAGAACCTTGAGGGAACAATCTGACGAAAGCCGGGTCGGAAATGCTTAAACCGCCTGTGTACGCCCCGAAGGCTGGTAAAATAAGGCGTTCGGTTCTTATTATGAAACACGGTCGGGTTATTGTGTGTCCTTTAATCCGCATCCTGATTTTGGGATGCAGATGGCCCGCCAGTTCTCCTTTGCCGCCAGAAACACACAGCGAGGGGATATGCCTGAGAACCAGATTGCCCAACTGGCATTCTTCAACCCATGTGCCAGTCAGACCAGAAACCGGAAGTACATCGTGGTTCCCCGCGACCCAGATTATGGGTGTGGCCCGCGTTATGGCTTCAAGCCGCGTTTTTTCTGCATCCAGCAGGCGGTCTCCCGCCTGACCATCATGAAAGCTATCTCCAAGCGCTATCAGACGTTGCGGTGCATACATATCCAGTAGTTTTGAAAGTTTTTCGAGGGTTGCAACGGTATCCCCCGGGGGCAGCAGTAAGCCGCGCGACCGGGCAGATGTTCCTTTTCCAAGATGCAGGTCCGCCACCACAAGCGTTTCTGTCTCCGGCAGAAAAACGGCACCGCCGGGCAGAAGCCACAGTTGCTGCTCTGCCAGTGTGATTTCCCGGAAGTTCATGCCTTTTCTGCCAGTGCATAAAGTTTATCCGCTTCTGTCAGAAGATAATCCTCCCCCTCGCCGCCCCGTATTTTTTCTTTACCCTGTTCCAGCAAAACCGGGACCGCAAGGGGTGACACATGGGAGAGGCTCACATGCTCAATCCGCCCCTGAATACGGTCCAGCATATCTGACAGGCGCTTGAGGTCAGTCAGGCCTTCCTGCGCCTGCCGCCATGTGGCCTGCAAAAGAATATGGTCCGGGTCATATTTCCGAAGGACGTCATAAAGCAGGTCACTGCTTACCGTCATCTGGCGTCGGTTTTTTTCCCGTCCGGGATAATTCCGCTCGATCAATCCGGCAATAATGGCAACGTCCCGGAAGGTCCGGCGCAGCATCGCACTTTCAGCAAGCCAGTCAGTCAGGTTCCCTTGCAGAAGATCCTGACTGAACAATTCAGCCATAGAGCCCGTCGGGTGAACACACCAGCAGGCAATCATGTAGTCATTTGCGACAAAGCCTAACGGGCCTTTTCCAGACTCTTCAAGCGTCTTCGTCAGTAAAAGGCCCAGAGTCTGGTGGGCATTTCGTCCTTCAAAAGGATATGCCACGATATAGTGCCAGCCTTTATGAGGAAATGTCTCAACCAGAAAATTATCCGGTGCTGGCAAACGTGAGCGCTGTGCCTGTAGAGCCAGCCAGTCCTGAACCGGCTTCGGCAAGACGCCCCATGCTGAAGGCTCATGCAGGATCTCACGGACATGCCTTGCCAGACCGGGCGAAATGGAAAGCTGATTCCCTCCGTAGACAGGCACCCGCGGGTCTTTCCCCCGGCCACGCGCAGCCTGCACGGTGGTTTCGTGCAAGCCCAGAAACTCCAGTAATTCGCCGCCCAGAAAAAACGTATCCCCCGGCACAAGCATGGATGCGAAATATTCGTCGATTTCTCCAAAGGTTTTTCCGCGCCGGGATTTAACACGCAACATGGGCGTATCAACAATCGTTCCGATATTCATGCGGAATTGCCGGATAATCCGCTCAGTGCGCACACAGAGCTGCCCCGTTGAATCCCGAACCAGACGCTGATGGCGCTCATAAGCCTGCAACGCATACCCGCCATCCTCTACAAATCGTATGACCTTGTCGAAATCCGCGCGGGTGATCTGGCTGTACGGAGCACAGAGCCTGATTTCTTCATACAGAGCATCTGGAGAAAACGGGCCTGTGCACGCGGTAATCATGACATGCTGGGCCAGAACATCCAGAGCACCGGCGCGTGGTGGCTCTCCGTCAAGTTCATGCCGGAGTACGGCTTTTCGGGCGGCTTCGCATTCCAGCACCTCAAACCGGTTAGCGGGCGCCAGCAATGCACGCGAGGGCTCATCCATCCGGTGATTGGCCCGGCCAACCCTTTGTGTCAGACGGGAAATCTGTTTAGGTGCACCCACCTGAATAATCTGGTCTACAGCCCCCCAGTCCAGCCCGAGATCCAGAGAGGACGTGGCGATGACGGCCCTCAGCGTGCCCTGCGCCATAGCCTCTTCCACCTTGGTGCGGTGGGCTACGTCAAGACTGCCATGATGCAGACCGATCGGCAGATTATCTCCATTCTCTTTCCACAAGGCCTGAAAGAGCAGTTCCGCCTGCGCCCGGCTGTTGACAAAAACGATGGTAAGATGGGCGTGGGCAATCTCCGTCAGAATAGCAGTTGCACTGCCTAGCCCCATGCGGCCCGCCCAGGGAAGATACCCCTGCTTATCTGGTAAAAGAACATGCACCTCCGGGCGCACCCCGGCTTCCGCTTTGACCAGATGAACACCAGACGCTTTGCCTGTAGGGGAAACCCATGCGGCCATGGCAGACGGGTGCGCCACAGTCGCTGATAAGCCGTTAACGCGCAGCTCTGGCGAAAACAGATGCAGGCGCCTTGCACACAGAGCCAGCTGATCTCCCCGCTTGGTACCCGCTAATGCGTGGACTTCATCAATAATCAGAACACGCAGAGTGGAAAAATACTTTGCGGCATCAGGGTAGGAGAGGAGAAGCGCCAGACTTTCCGGTGTTGTCAGCAAGATATGCGGCGGGTTTTTCTGTTGTTTTTTCCGGCGCGCTCCAGACGTGTCCCCGCTCCGCACCTCAGCCCGAACCGGCAGATGCATATCCGTGATGGGGCGTGACAGGCTTTGGGCAATATTGGTTGAAAGTGCTTTCAACGGACTGACATACAGGGTGTGCAATCCCGAATATGTGCCATCTGCCAAGTCTATCAGGCTTGGTAAAAAGCCAGCCAGTGTCTTACCGCCCCCTGTTGGGGCGATAAGCAGCGTGGACTTTCCCTGATGCGCCGCCTCAAGCATGGCAAGCTGGTGTGAGCGGGGCGACCACCCTTGTCCGGAAAACCAGTCCTTGAAACGGTGCGGCAGATGTTCGCTCATGTTCTGAGGAACGCACGCACGCCTGAGGGGTTCTTTCCCTGTTCCTGAATGACGGATGGAGATGACCGGGTGGACTGGCTTGAACTAAAACCAGAAGGGCTCTTTTGTGCACCCGGCGCCTTTTATATCGACCCCCTCCAGCCTGTGGCGCACGCCGTTATCACCCACGGCCATTCCGATCATGCCAGACCCAACCATGCGCATGTGACAGCCACCCCTGAAACACTGGCCATTATGCATCTGCGGATGGGGGAAGGCCGAGCCGGTCACACCCGGCGGCCACTGCACTATGGGCAGGTTATTTCTGTAGGGGACGTACAACTCTGGCTCGCACCAGCCGGGCATGTTCTGGGGAGCGCGCAGGTTGTCATGGAATATCGCGGGCAGCGGGCAGTGGTCAGCGGCGACTATAAACGCACCCCGGACCCGACATGTGCGCCGTTTGAGGTTGTACCCTGCGATCTTTTTGTGACGGAAGCGACATTTGGTCTGCCTGTTTTCCGGTTACCCAACCCTGCTCATGAAATTGGTAAACTGCTGCATGACGTGCGTCTCTTTCCCGATCGTACGCATGTGGTGGGCTGTTACGCCCTTGGGAAATGCCAGCGGCTGATCGCCCTTCTCCGGAACGCCGGGTATCATGATCCTCTCTGGCTACATGGTGCCCTTCTCCCCATGTGCAGACTGTATGAAAGTCTGGGTATTCCCCTTGGAGAGTTGCGATCCGCCACTGTTGCACAAAAAGCAGAGATGCGCGGTGGCATTGTTCTGGCGCCTCCTTCCGCCATTGCGGACCGCTGGGCCCGTCGCCTGCCGGACCCTGTGGTCTGTCTGGCGTCAGGCTGGATGCATGTGCGCCAGAGGGCGAAAGCGCGAGGGGTTGAACTCCCTCTTGTCATCAGTGACCATGCCGACTGGGACGCCCTGCTTGGGACATGTCGGGCCACGGGTGCCCAGGAAATATGGGTCACACATGGGCGGGAAGACGCCCTGATTTACGCTATGGGCAAAATGCAGCTTCACGGTCGTGCCCTGCGGCTCATCGGTTACGAAGACGAGGATGAAGACGTACCAGAGGGAGACCCCGCATGATTGAATTTGCAACACTTCTGGAACGTCTGGCCTTCACCCCATCCCGCACTATGAAGCTGGCGCTGCTGAAAGAATATTTCACCATGGCCCCCGACCCGGACCGGGGATACGCACTGGCCGCAATGGCGGGCAGCCTTTCCTTTGCCGCGGCTAAGCCTGCCATGCTGCGGGCTCTCGCGATGGAACGTATTGATCCTGAGCTTTTCGCTCTATCTTACGATTACGTTGGAGATCTTGCTGAAACAGTTGCTCTGATCTGGCGTCCGGAAGCCGGGCAGTCTGGTGACGTGCCAGCCCCCAGCCTGTCCGAGGTAGTGCATACGCTGGAACGCCTTCCGAAAGCGGAGGTCCCGGACGTGATAAGAGGCTGGCTGGATACCTGCGATGCGTCGTCCCGCTATGCGCTTCTCAAACTTATCACCGGGTCACTCCGTGTGGGTGCCTCGGCACGGCTCGCCAAAACGGCTCTCGCCAATATCGCCTCCCTCTCCCCGGACGATATTGAGGAGGTCTGGCATGGACTTGAGCCTCCCTATGAAGCGTTATTTGCGTGGATAGAAGGAAAAGCACCAAAGCCTGATGCAAAAGACGCTCCGGTTTTTTGCCCCCCGATGCTGGCGCAGCCACTGGAAAATATTGACCTGACCGCACTGAACCCCACCGACTGGCGTGCGGAATGGAAATGGGATGGTATCCGGGTTCAGCTGGTCTCCACGGCTCAGGGTGAGCGTGTTTATACCCGCACGGCGGAAGACATTGGGAAAGCCTTTCCCGATATTTTGGCAATCATGCAGGATCTTGGCAGTAACGTGGTGCTGGACGGAGAACTTCTGATTGTGCATGGCACCACGGTTGCTCCTTTTGCCGACCTCCAGCAGCGCCTTAACCGCAAAGCCCCGACAGCATCCATGCTGCGGGATATGCCAGCCGGAATTCGTTTATACGACATCCTGTTCGAGGATGGAGAAGACCTACGCAGTCTCCCCTTCGATACACGACGGCAGCGACTGGAAAGCTGGCACGCACGCCTGAACCCGTCCCGGATGATCCTGTCTGAACTCATTCCATTCACACACTTCGGAGACCTCGCCAAACTCCGTGATGCCGCACGGAGCGAAGGAATTGAAGGCTGATGCTGAAAAAAGCAGACAGTCCCGACGTTCCGGGGCGGCCCCGCGGCCCGTGGTGGAAATGGAAGCGTGAGCCACTCACTGTCGATGCTGTGGTGATGTATGCTCAGCGCGGGCATGGAAAACGCAGCAGCTTCTACTCCGACTATACATTTGGCTTATGGCGCACCGTAGAAAACAGGCGCGAACTGGTCCCGATCGGGAAGGCGTATTCCGGCTTTACGGATGAAGAGCTGAAGTTTCTGGATAAATGGGTGCGCGATCATACCACCAAACGGTTTGGTCCGGTCCGCGAGGTTGCACATGGTCTTGTTCTGGAAATAGCGTTTGATGCTGCGCAATATTCCAAACGGCATAAAAGCGGGGTCGCCCTGCGCTTTCCGCGCGTTTCCCGTATTCGCCGTGATAAACCTGTGGAGGATGCAGACACGCTGGAAGCGTTCATCACGGCATTTCTGTGAGATGAAAAATCAATCTTGCAGGAATACGTGTTGTAGACAGTCCTGAATGTCTGCATCTGTCATGACCAGGTGTCGTCCGCCGTACCAACGGCGCACAGTTTCCCACAGCAAGCGAACAGTGTTATCGTCCCGGACCCCCATGATTGTCAGAGCGATGTGTGGCACGTTGAAACAGTTTTTTATCCCGGCGTTGGGTGCCCTGCTTCTTACGGCTTGCACGCCATCTGATTTCCATAAACCTGGTCCTCTTCAAAAAGAAGACGTCTATAATAGTCTCTTCCCGCAATGGGTTGAACTCTGTGCTGTCTCGCAGATCTCAAAAAAGCCGGGTTATGGAGCGAATATCGCTGGTGGCCCCGGAGGGCACGCCGTGCTTTTTCTTCATGGTGCCTGCCTTGACCCCGCATCCTCTTACCCCGTTTTGAAGTCCTGCCCGGATGGAGAAACAGGTATCAGCATGAACTCCCACTTCAGAAATGCAAATTGGTTGGTATTCCGCACCGGGATTTTTTTTATAACGGCCTTCTGAAGCCAGACGAAGCTCTGACTCAAACGGCTTATGCTGCAACAAAACAGGAAGCGCAAAAGAGAAACCTCTACACCGCCATCCGCTTTCAGGACTGGACAGCAGAGGGTAAACCGGCGGATGTCTCTGACGAACAATGGAAATATGAAATTTCAATCGGGACTGATTATGCTGTCAGTTTTGGGCGAGCCAGATATTGTGCACGGCTCCCGATAAGTCAGGAACAATTAAAGCAGGTCATTACGTTCCTGAATGGTCGCAACGCACTCTACCAGAATGGCCCGAAGACTTTTGAAACAAACGTCTTGCAGGACAACTGTAATCACCTGACCCACAATGCCCTCGCTGCCGCAGATTTCTGGCATGAATTGCCAGTCCATCAGTTTATTCTGAAAGCGGCTTTGACGTTTCCTGTCCCTAAAAACGAGATCGTTAATCTTCTTGATCAGACACAACGCCATGATATTGGCGACCTGCATGCGCTGTATCATGACGGACTGACACGCAAAAGCCTTCTGGAAAAGGACTGGCTGCCCGATACGCCCGGCGTCATTCTGGATTCAACCCCGGTCAAAACACCTAACGAGATTTACAACACGCAGCTCTCTCTTATTTTTTATGATGACCCTCTACTCGGGCATTATCATAAAGCCTTTGACAGATACCTTAACCAGCCCCGCTATCATGACCTGAAAGCGAACCTGCTCTGGTATCAGACGCTCTATGCAAAAATAGCGGCTGAACGCAGACCGTTAAGCTGGTGGTTAAAAAAAGAGCCTTCCGGATTTTCGGCTTTTTATAACGCCTATTACGTATGGCTTGAAAATCAGCAAAATCTGGTTCAGCGTGGTCTTACGATGCTGACTGAGAACGCTTCTCTCTCCACCGGGTCAATGCCAGCGCAGCCCGGAAAAGCGCCAGTGGGGCCTGAACCCTTAAACGGCCCATAAAATCCCCTGCAAGTAGGGAAATAATACTATCGCGCATCCGAAAAAGGTTCTTGGGGTTCAAAAAGAGTTCACGCAAGGCGGGATCATTAATCCCGTAAATAAGCCAGGATACCCGCCGCATTTCGGCCCGGGTCTGGCGTTCCTCACGCTGCGCCACACGTCTGCCCTGTTCAGGACTGTGCAACCACGCCTGCGCGGCACGGGCGCCGCGGAAAGCGCTTTTCATTGCCAGCAGAACACCGGAAGAAAACACAGGATCAAGAAAGGCGAAGGCATCGCCTATTATGTAGTAGCCATTCCCCCAGTTGCGGTCAGCACAGTAGGAGTAATTACCCGTCGCACTTAAGTCACCAATCTGTTCTGCCGGGGCCAGACGTTCCGCCACACTGGGGCTTTCGGCTACCTTTTTCCAGAACAGATCGGCTTTGGGTCCGGTGTGAGACTGGAAGGCATTTTTATCCCCGACAAACCCCACGCTCATGATATTATCACGCAGCGGGATCATCCAGAACCATCCATCGGGCACCAGATGAATGGAGATATAGCCTTCCATTCCGGGCTCGCGCCGCTGAACATTGCGAAAATGGGCATAAATGGCAGCGGTGGAGTTATTTTTATCTGCGATCCGCGTGTGATACCGCTTTGCCAGAAACCCGTCCCGCCCTGATGCATCCAGCACAAAGCGCGGCTTTATAGCCTGCAAATGGCCGTTTTCATCCTGCACAGTAATATTCTCTGGACCAATTTTCGAAAATTCAGCTTCTTTAACAAGCATATTTTCATAAGTTTTGACCCCGGCAGCGGCCGCGTTCCGGAACAGGATTTCATCAAACTCTGAACGCCGGACCTGATAAGCATGGCGGGCTTTGGGGCTGATAGCCAGACGGAACGGAAATGCGACCCGGCCCTCCCCCCGGTCTGACACAAATTCAGCACCGGGTTTAAAAACGCCAATTTTCTCAACCTGATCAAGAACACCAAGGGTTTTCAAAAGTGGGAGATTACAGGGGAGCAGAGACTCTCCGATATGAAAGCGCGGGTGACGTTCTTTTTCCAGCATGACAACCGAAAGCCCTTTGCGGGCCAGCAAGGTAGAGGCCGTGCTCCCGGCAGCCACCGCCGATCACCAGAACATCACACTGAGTGGGAACCTGCGTCATGCCATACCTCCGTTGATGCCAATTGTCTGCCCGGAAATATAGGCAGCTTTATCAGACGCCAGAAATGCTATCAGATCTGCCACTTCCTGTGGTTTTCCTGAACGGCGTGCTGGCACAAGCTCTGCAATATCTCGGGCCGTCATGACTGCGGCTGTGGCAGGAGAGTCGATAATGCCGGGAGCTACGGCATTGACCGTAATACCGCGACTCCCCACCTCCCGCGCTAAAGACCGTACTGCGCCTTCAAGGCCTGCTTTGGCAGCGGCATAATTAACCTGCCCCTTGTTCCCGATACGCGCGGAAACGGAAGAGAGCGCAATAATACGGCCCCAGCGCGTGCGCGTAAGCGGGAGAAGCAGCGGTTGAACAACATTGAAAAACCCATTCAGTGAGACGCCTATCACGTCATGCCACTGGGCGTCACTCATGCCGGCCAGAGTTGCATCCTCATGTGTGCCGGCATTATGCACGATAATCTGCGGCACGCCATCCGCCAGAACAGGATCAAGCCCTTGACGGGTTTTTTCCGAACAGCTCAGGTCACACTGCCAGACTTCTGCACGGCCGCCTTGTGCGGTAAAGTCTGCCACCATAGCGCTGGCTCTGGCTGGATTACTATGGGTGTGCACAATAACATGCAGGCCATCAGCCACAAGCTGCTGGCAGATCGCCTGCCCAAGAGGGCTTGTTCCGCCGGTCACGAGTGCACGTTTCATGCCGGTGCCTCATTCACTGGCATTCTAGCCCGGAACATCACCATACCCCGCCCCTTTAGCAATGCAGCCCCATGCTGGCTTCTGACAGAAAAACCATAGACCATACCAGCAACGTCATGCTGTTCCCGCTGGACAACAATCCTGAGAAAACCGTATTCAGCCCGGTCGAGACGGTCACTCGCAGACACCAGATCCCGCAGGACGCCAGATAGCCGCGGGCTTTTGCAGTCTGATCCCCCGTTAATGCACCATGTAACGCCGCTGCCTGCATGGCCATTTCCGCCCCGACAATAATCCCCAGCCTGCCCTGATAGCGTAAAGGATTATCGTCACGCAGATGGGCTGAGGTGTGGGCTGTCAGTGTATCATCAGTCCATGTTTCGCATGTATCCAGCAGACAGCTTTTTCCCTGATGCGGAATATGTTTTAAGATATCTTCTCTGCTCAGCATGGTTTGACTGTGGCTGAAAGTGTGCCGGGCAAACAGGCCATTTTTACGCAGCCTTCTTCTCCAGTGGCAATTTTTTCCAGCAGGGGTAACGCCATAGCCGCCGGGTTGGTGTGCATCAGTTTTACCAGATCAGGATGTGCTACGTGATCATGCTGTGCAAAGGCAGCATCATAGCGGATATCAAGGTGACAGATGCCCTGCTGGTTTATGTCTGGGTGCAGCACAAACGCACAGCCAAAAGGATTTTCCGTGATACGGACTTTTCCGATCGGGCCCGGAATAGGCAAATCATAAACTACCAGCACCGTAGGCGTTTTTTCCACTACACATTCTGCAACAGCCTTGAGGAGCCCTTGCGTAAAAGACCAGTCATAACAGCCCAGAGCGACCACAGGGACATGTGTATGATGCCCGATTGTCCAGTATCCGGCCGGAGCATTATGCACTGAATTATGGAACTGCGTGGGGGAGACCTCTCCGCCTTCCGTCGTGATGGCAGACAGAATGGAATCAACAACAGCGCCATCACTATTGGAACACGCAAAAACGCCGCGCAGCGCAGACGGCTGAAAGCCCGCCTGCTGGCAGGCTTCCTCTGCCAGAGCCAGCGCCAGACGTGTCAGAGCGCCACTTCTGCGGCGCTCGTTTGCCGGAAGGCACTGGGCAGGCGGCGGCGTGACAGGTCCATCCTGCCATGGCTCTTCGCCCCGCAACACCCGTTCCGCCTGCGGCCACCCGGAAAGACCCGGCCCCCAGATAGATACGCCCTGAACAACAACACGCATCAGGCGGCCTCAAATATCAGGCTGCAATTGGTGCCGCCAAAACCAAAAGCGTTGCTCATAACACGCCGGACGGGCCGGTTTTGATTATCCGTCAGCACCGCACTCTGAAAGACCGGGTCAAGCTGCATCACGTTCAGGCATCCCGGGATCAATCCTGATTGCATCAGCCAATACTAATCATGGCTTCAATAATACCGGATGCGCCAAGTGTGTGGCCGGTCCACCCTTTTGTGGAAGAACAGGGCACGTTTTTACCAAAGACAGCACTGACGGCCTGATCTTCCATAGCATCATTCACCAGCGTACCCGTGCCGTGCAGATTAATGTAATCAATTTGCCCGGGAGCAAGGTTTGCCAGCTTCAGCGCATCCTGCATGGCGATAACCGCCCCGCGCGCCGCAGGGTCCGGGGAGGACATATGGTATCCATCACTACTGACGCCATAGCCCGTCAGCCGCGCCAGAACGGGTGCCTCCGGCCTCGCGCCTGCACGCTCAAGCAGAACAAAACCCGCTCCCTCCCCGATGGAAATGCCTGCGCGCGCGGCATCACATGGACGGGTCGGGCCGTCAGACACCAGTCCGAGAGACGCAAACCCCCGCAGCGTCATGCGGCACAGACTATCTGCCCCTCCGACAATGACGGCATCACACACACCCGCTTCCAGCCAGTGCCGTGCATCAACAAAAGCCCGCGATGACGATGCGCAGGCGTTGGAAACCGTCAGTAATGGCCCTTTGGTGCCCAGACGTTCGGCCAAGAAACGTGGCAGGGAAAACAGGTCCTGTGTGCCTGCCTGATGAAATATCGGCGGCGGGAAGCCTGTCTGCGGATCAACCTCCTGATACGCATTTTCGGCAGACAGAATACCGGAGGTTGATGTGCCCACCACAACGGCAATGCGGTCTGCCCCGTAAAACGCTACGGCTTCCTGCACTGCGTGGTCAAAACCATCCTGCTGGCAGGCCATGTCTGCCAGAGCGTTATTGCGGCAGACAAACTCGCCGGACCCGCGCGTGAGAACATGGTCCTCCACACCCGGAACACGGCCAATATAGCCTGTCGTGATCCCGAAAAAATCACAGGGAGTCAGACCGGAGCGGCGCGCCTTCAGAGCAGCGCCCTGTTCAGACAGTCCATTGCCGATGGCACTGACAACCGTGCCTGCCGTTAGCACAAGAGGGTTCATGAAAGTGCTGCTCATCCCGTTCTGGGGCGTTGCCCCGCCAGCAGAAAGCCATAGGCCATGGCAAAGAGGACGCCAAGAGCCACCGTCTTGCCAATTTCCTGCAACAGGGGGGTATTGCAGGTCGCCAGCAGGCCAAATGTCAGCACCGTCATGGCATTGCACGTCAGCAACGTGCGCATGGTGCGGGCCCGTTCGGCGTCGTCCAGTTGGGGCCGCGCGAAAAAGAGTGCGTAATCAAGGCTGACCCCCAGCACAAATTGCAACGAGATCAGATGGATTAGCGTCAGCGGGTGCCCCATTATGGCAAGAACCCCCAGCAGGCTGACCAACGCGGCTCCCACACTTGCCGTAACACGCACCAGCCTGCTGACTGACCGTAACCCATAGACCAGAACAGCCAGAGCCAAACCGCATCCCGCCATCATCCAGCGTAGCGTGCGGGCTGTGTAATGGGCGGATAAGCCGTCTATTTCCCGCTTCATATCCACCACCATTACGTCTGGCTGGTTTGCCATGGCGTGCTCTATAGCGGCACGGTCATGCACACGCTCCGGGAAGACCAGACCGAACCACTGGCCCTGACGCTCAAACAACAGAGGGGACAAGGCGGCTTCCAGCGGAGTGCCTGCCATATCCTGCACGGACAGAGGAGCAAACTTACGCGCGGCAGCAACATCCTGCACAAAAGCGGAGAATGCATCCGGCCTGAAAGGCAGATTGTGACGGGCCTCTTCTATCGCGCTCTGTAAAACCGCTGGCGCAGGGAGCGCTTCAGCCCGCAGGCGCTGCGTCCGCATGGAGGGCAGCAGGCGTGCCGCGTCCTGCACACCGGAGAGTGCGCCCTGCTGCTGCAAATGCGCCCACACGCCTGACAGGGCTTCCTCGCGCTCCAGAACGGCCTGTGGATTTACGCCGGACACCGCCAGCATTAACGATGCATCTGGCACCCCCAGCTCATGCCGTAATGCATCATCTACTCGGCGTGCCTGTTCCGGTATGGGGCTAAGGGCAGCCAGCCGGGTATCCAGCACCAACGGATACTGCCAGAGCAACACGCCACTTATGAGGAGCGGCACGGCACAGAGAACCCGATAGCGGCGCAGTTTTTCTGCCTGCGCCAGTTGAGGTGACGGACCACTGACCGAAGGCGCAAGATCTGCCGCCACAACAAGACGTGGCATCAGAGACAGCGTGACACACGCGGCCACCACCAGCCCTGTAGCGGCAAATGTGCCCAACTGCGCCAAACCGGGCAACCCGCAGAACACCATGCCCGTCAGCCCCAGAACGGCGGTGGTCACACCCAGACGCAGGCTATGGCCTATCCGCTGCAATGTCGCTTCTGGCCCTTCTCCTCTGTCACGGTGGCCAATCAGCAGCACGGGGTAATCAAGCGCGACACCCAGCATGGTCATGCCAAAGCCCAGAGCAATGCCATGCACGTACCAAACACCAGCCGCACAACGATCATGGCAACGCTGAGGGACAGGAAAAACGGCACCCCGATAGCCGCGAGCACCCAGAACGAGCGGAACCGCCAGTACAGCACCCCGGCGACCATCAGGACCGAGCAGAACGCCATAAGGTCCATATCCGCCCGCATGCCGGTAGCACTTCTGACAGCAAAAACCGACGGGCCACTCATCAGCAAACGGGCTGAACCCGGATGCAGGGCCGCGAACGTGGTCTGCAACGTCTGCTGCACCGCTTTCTGCCTGAGCAGATCCATTCCCGGTGCCGTAGTGCGTAACAGCAACAAGGCACGGGGCCTGTCGGACGCAAACCACACGCCATGCGCCATACGCACCTGCACGTCTGGCTCCAAAGTCTGAACTGTGTTCAGAAAAGCCTTTTTCGGATCACGCAGAAGCATATCTGAAAACACGGAGCCTGCACTGGAATTCAGGCCATCAAGCACGTCCTCAAACGCCTGCCCCAGTGCTGCTGCGCTAAAGTCACGCGCGGAGGCATCCGGCGCAAGCTGGTAACGATGCGCCATCAGAGTGTCCTGCAGACCCTGCGTCTGCCGCTCGGAAAACACGCCATTCATGACAGAGACAAACTGCGGAGTACCTGAAAGAGCCTTTTGCATACCAAGGCTGAGACGTGCCAGTTCTGGCTCGGTTGCGCCTTCAATCCCCAGCATCACGATCGTGCCGGCAACCCCTTCCTGCACTTCACGCAGAAGGAAGCGGGTGCCGTCATTATGCCCTTTTGGCAGAAAGCCTGCCATATCCAGCCTGAGCGGTATGGCCCACAACACAACCGCAGCCAGAATAGCGGAAAACGCTAGAGCTGCTGCCAGAAAACGAGGTCTTGCCGGGTGGGTCAATGGTCTATCATCAGGGTTTGTCTGTCACCGTTTGCCTGAAGGATTTTAAGGCTTTCTACGGCATTATTACGGCCAGCCAGCACCACCTGCCGCACCATTTTATGGGCCTGTTCAGACAGAGGCGTCATGGTGAGCGTCCATGCCCCCATATCCCCTTGCGCCGACACGGTGTAGGCCTGCCTCAGGGCCGCCATGTTCCCCGCCAGCGGCGCGCGGAGTGTTGTGGCCAGAAGCGCCAGCGCTGGATTTTGCGCCAGAAGGATGTGCCGCACATGACCGCCGCGCTGCACTGAGACGGTATCCCCCTCAATTGCCAGTGTTTCGGGCTGTGGCAAGAGGGTTTCTTTTTCCAGAAAATCAGGATGCCGGAAAATCAGCACCCCGGAGAACAGCAGCGGATGCGTCAGAGCACCAAGTTCCCGTGTTTCATGAAAATGCTCCGTACGTTCAGGAACGCTACCCAGATGCGTAACAATCTGCGCCGCAAGATCAACCGGGACATCTTCACACCGAGCAGACGGCGCAGCTACAAAAAGTCCGCCACAAAGCAGGAGGAATGCAAGACGCTTCATGACAGGTCTTTCCAGTAGTCGTAAAAATTAAACCAGCAAAACGGGGCTTTCAGACACTCCGCCTGCATCCAGTCCGCATAGCGTTCTGCTGCGTCCTGAATAAACTGCGAACGGTCTTTTCTGCTGGCAGGGTAAGTCACCTCAAACGGTTCAAACCTGACCGCGTACGCCCCGTCCGGCCCGCGGGTGGCACACACAAGAAGGATGGGGGCTCCCGTTGCCAGAGCCAGCCGGTACGGGCCTTCGGGCAGAGTAATGGCCTTTCCCAGAAAAGGGACCGTAACCGTGCGCCCCGTTGCCGGGGAGCGATCTCCGAGCATACCAATGACGTGCCCCTGTTGCAGACTTTCCGCCACCCGCAGCATGGTATCCGGTTGGCCTATGGGGATGATGGTGTTCTGATAAGACGGGTCCAGTGCTTCCAGAACCTGCGTGGCCCCGCCAAGATTGGAGCGGTACATCACCATTTTCAGAGTAATGGCATGTTCACGCCCCAGAGAACGCAGTGCCTCGAAAGACCCGATATGGCGCCCAGCAAAAGACACCCCTGCCCGCGCTCCATCGCCCGCAGAAAGACCTCCCGGCCGGTGCAACGGACGGCGGGCATGGTCTGGGGAGCCATCAGAAAAAATAGTCTGTCCAGAACGGCCTGAGCGAAACTGTGAAAGTGCCGCACCACCTGCCGGTTCCCCGCCCTTTCCCGCAAAATACGGGACAGATAAATGCGGGATGCCCGGCGTGCCCTGGCATGGCAGAGAAAAAAATAGAAGGTTATGGGCCAGAGCAAAACCCGCAGACGCCGCCAGCCAAGGCGCTTTGCCAGCCAGATTGCCAGCGCCATGGCCGCACGGTTCCCGCGTTCCGGCACCACCCATCGATGATCGGTCTCAGCCTTCAACGGGACGCGCCCTGAGCACCGCACGCAGCACGACATTCCCCAGACAACGGCCCGTCAGGCGCAGGGAGTCTCCCGCCTGCCGCATGGAAAACACCACGGGCTGTTCTGGCAGAACAGGGTGCAGAAACTTGACCATGTCACAGTCAAAGCGTGGTTCACTCAGCAAGGCGCAGGCTGCTTCCAGCAGCAGAACACCGGGCACAACCGGCTGCCCCGGAAAGTGGCCTGCCAGACACGGATGATCATGCGGCACGGTAAAAGTGCCAATTTCCTCTTCCGCGTTTTGCGCGGCTGCCAGTTCACGCTGTAGCGGGCCGCATGATTTGGAACCATCAGCCAGATAATTTGGAACCCAAAAACATACACGCTGGCCGATATTAAAACGCCTCTAATCGCGCCTTAAAACGTCCCTTAATTAGTGATTATCACCACGCGGCTCGGCTGTATCAGCAGCCGTAGCCCCCGCCGCAGGGTCGTCACCCTGAGCGGGGAATGGGTAAGGAGGTAGTGGGCGGAACTGCCGCAGTGGCCTACCAGCGGCAGCATCCAGATCATGCACAATCAGGCGCACTGCAATTGCCTCCGCATAGACATCCTGGACTGCGCCAGCCAGAACCCACTCTCTACGCCTCAGCGTGTCCAGCGCATCAGCCTGAGCCTGATCACGCTCGGCCAATGTCGCTGCCAGATCCAGTGCCTGTCGCCCGGCGTCCAGCTGGTCACGGCGGGCCTGAGCACGGGATCGTGCCAGACTGCCGCACCACCCGGCAACCAAACCTCCGCCGCCCTGAATGAGACCACCGTAGGCGTGCCAGAGCGCAGGGATATCAATCACGCAGACGTCCCGTAGGCCTGCGCAAACTGCCTCAGCCACGCGACATTGGTGTTGAGGTCGGCAGCACCCAGCAACGAATCCCACACCAGATGCACTGCGGCATCATAGGTGCTGGCAGCTACCTGGTCACCGGAGTCACCCAGTTTGATACTCTGGGTCGGCTTATACACCTGAGCAAATTTACCGGTGCCCGATGCGGTTGCACCGGTAGTGTAGTCCTGGAACGTCAGTTGCGGATTGACGGTGGACAAATCGCACTGCCACACACAAATCTGCCATGAACCAGACACCATGCCCGCATTAGCAGTGATCTGATCTGCCCCGTTGCCGCACACGAGCCAGTTATTCCACTGCCCGGATCGCTGCAGCAGCAGCAGGCCTGGTGTATCAATCCCCATTGATACGACGTTGGCCTGACCAGCCCCCATGCGGAGCAGAGACATGATGGTCAACTGCTGGGGGAAGACGTGGTACGTGTCCAGCTTGGCATTAGCGCCCAGCGTCACAAATGGCAGCGATGCACCGGCAACACCCGCCGTAAATGTGGGGGTGCCTGATACCACGCCGGGCTGCAAACCTGTCTGGGCGAGATTTTTGAGGCTACCGCTATCGGCAAACAAAGCCAGATCCGGCTGGACACTCGGCCCCTCCCACTCAGAATACGCCGCGCTATAATCCAGTTTGGATGATGTGATGCTCATGCCACCCATATCAATTGCCCTCTGCCTGTGTCTGTATTGCGTAGTTACCGACCAGTTTCAGCAGCCGAAACGGAGACCTTGCAGCGCCCGCTTTCATGCGCCAGCGCCTCAATGGTCATACCGCGCGCCTGACGTTCCCGCCGGATGATCTTCCCGATCTCAGCAGACAAAGTGTCACTCATGCCGCATCATCCAGTTCAAGAGTGGGAGCTAGGAAATCATGGAAGCGCAACTTCGTAGCCTGATCGGCTTTATTCCAAAGCGCCACCAACTTGTCATAGGTAGTGGGGGCAGCTTTTTTCGGCTGATTTTTCAGTTGCCGGATAATCTCGGAAATATTCCTGATCGTCGGCCACTGATGCACAGCCTCAGCAATCTGCCGCTGCATGTCAGGCGTTTCTTTGGCAAGCGCATCCAGCTGCGCACCGCTATCAGCCAGCCATGTGCTGGAAATTTTCTCACGCACGTCAGGCATAATGTGCTTAAATCGAGAAATAGAGCGATCGATTGTCTGGCGGGACAACCCGAGCTTCTCGGCGGTTGCTTTACTGAAGGTCGGGATCAAATGCTCAAGCTTGAGCATTTGATCTGACTTCCGATCTCCGCCCGCCTGAACCTCCGGATGCAACTTCTGATAAACGTCCTGCCTGCGCGCCAGAAATGTTGCACGGTCCAATGCACTCAGTTCACGGCGGCAGAGATTTTCATCAATCTCCAGCAATTCTGCTTCTTCGTCCGTAACCTTCTTGATCACGCACCAGGCATTCTCAATCTGCGCCAGTCGCAGCGCCTCAAGGCGATGCCCACCGGCAATCAGCTTGTAGCGTTTCCCGGCTTTCCGCACTTCAATCGGTGTGCGCTGACCTTCTTCCTGCATGCTGGCTGCAATCATGCCTGCATAGTCAGGGTCAATCGTCCGCAGGCGTTCGCCAACGTCAATCAGAGATACTGGAATAGACGCCTGATCTGGCAGGTTTGCATCCGGGGTCTGCTTGGTTTCCATGTTCATGCTGCCACCTCGTTTTGACGGTGTGCCCGGCCATTCAGGGCAGTAGGAATACGGGCAGCAGTTAACGAGATAGGAGACCCGTCATGATGATAACGCTGCGGCCAGATGTCCTGAGGTTTCCGCTTCAGAGCCTTTGCGATTTCCCGCTCTATCGGAACCGAGTAACCGTGGGTGGAAATGGTTTTACTTACGGCGCGGCTGTCGCGCCCAATCAGAACCGAGAACGCAGCCAGAGAACCGTACATCTTCCGCAGCGCGGCCTTAATGTCCTCTAGGTGCATACCCATGGGTTTTTGTGCCATAAAGTGTAGCTCCTGATTCGAGGGCGGCTGCAACCGCCCTTTTTCTTCAACCCCGTTTCAGCGACTTCTTGCCGCTGTCACTTGTCGCGAGGTGTTCCGTGAACCTACTACATGCGAGCTTTACGGCAAGCGTAAAAACGCACATCCGAGTTTTTATCTGTGGATATCATGTGGAAATAGTTCGCAAGTGACTGATAAAAAAGAGACTTCCGCATCCGATGTTATTGTAAGCTCGAGCATCCAAGTTTCAGGAATAAACTCGGATGCGATTTTGGCTGATATTTTGATGGAGCGGTTACGAGAGGCCATTCAGTTGGGGGGAGGAAACAAACTCGTTTCCGCCAGATCAGGCGTGCCCCTTGGATCCCTCACAAACTATCTCAAAGGCAGACAAATGCCTCTCACTGCAGCTTTCCGCATCTCTCAGGCCTGTGGAGTGCCCATGGAGTGGCTTGCCGGAGGAGGAGAAGGGACATCTTTTGCCGTCCCTCATGTGGCCCGCAGAATAACTCAGGCCGTGAATAGTAATATTGCCTACGTTGATTACTATAACGTGGCTGCTTCTGCTGGTTACGGATTATGCACTGATGATGGAGTTAAGCCTGAGAAAGTCGCAATTTCCCTTCATTTCCTTAAGCATGACCTAGGCCTTGATCCTGCGAACGCCATCATGCTTGAAACCAGCGGTGACAGCATGGAGCCTACGTTACGATCTGGGGACCGCCTTTTGGTGGACACGAGACGACAGCACATCCTTGATGGAGTCCACGTCTTAGTAGTGAACGGTGGCCTCCTCGTAAAAAGACTATCGTCTGAGCCAAGCGGGAAAATATGCATCGCGTCAGACAACCAGCTTTATAAAGAGTTTCTGACGGACGCTTCTCGCTTCCGCTGGGGCGATCCTGATGGAGACGATGCAATCACGGTAATTGGAAGAGTTGCTTACAGACTACAGGCAATGTCATGAATAAAAAATGCAATGGTAAATCTATAAAGGTGACTAGATTTTTTATTATTATCTTTTGCCCTATATTTATATTTTTTATGATAGGTTTCTTTGTGTCCTATTTTTCTGATGAACAGACTTCTCATCCAAAAATAACTCTATACCATAGACCTAATATTGAAGGTGGTTCTTCAGAAAAATATGTATCAGAGGCTATGTCGTATCTTGGAAATTGCACGTCATGGACAGGAGTCTCATCTTGCATGAGTGCGCAGGACAAATTTGTCCGGCAGTATGTCAATGCTCTTGCTGGTGATTACGCTGCTCAAAAAGATGTAATATTTGATTTCATGCTTCCAGAAGATGAAGATGGTCCGGTGAAAGCAACTAAAATACAAGGATGTGCTTGGGCTCAGGTTGTCACATATAGTGGCTCTCCTTATGTGACCAAAACAGATCGCTCAATGATGATACTGGATTGCGATGGCTTACAGGCTCCAGATCTGAATGCTGCAAAAATTCGAGCTGCTGCAATCAATCATGAAATCAAAACAGCGCACGTTCATCGCCTGCCAGTTCCTGAGATTGAATATGATCCTCGTAGCGGGAAGAATGAGACGGAAGCCGATTAAAAGGGTTTTAAAAGGCCCTTCATCAGAATAGAATCCTTCATCGGTTGAGTTCCAAACTTGGTGTCTTTTTGGCTAAAATGCTGCCTAGGTTCCAGACACTATCATTCGGCATATCTGCAAGAGTATCTTCCCGTCAGATTATGCCGACACCAGCGGTTCACCTCGGGTTTTCATCCCACCAAATCCCCGCTGATCCCACATAATCCCGGTTTCCCAGTAGTTCCATTCCCTGTGTCCCCTTACACACGCAAAGCCTGCAAGGTCAGTTTCCCCACAGCATTGCGCGGCAATGCGGCGACCGGAACAAGACGACGGGGCAAAAAAACCGGGTCTATCAAAGGCCGTAGCGCCTGTAACAGGGTCTCCGCTGCCACTGTGGGGGCGACAACAAACGCCTGCATGCGTGCCTGTGGGTCCGCCCCGGACATATCCGGTGGCAGAAACGCCCCGTCCTCAACCCCCGGCAGACTATTGAGCACAGCATTCAGCGCAGCCAGAGAGCCACGCTTGCCACCCAGTTTCAGCAGATCCGTGACACGCCCGAGCAACTTGAAGGTTCCTGCCTCACCCGTTTCTATAAAGTCCGCCAGAACATGGTTCAACGCACCGGGAGCCGAGAGTTCCACCCGCCCGTCAGCCAGAGTCTGCAACCCGATATCCCGGTACCAGCTCCAGTACGGGCCGCTCAGGGTGCGCCGGATGGCGACCGAGCCGGTCTCGGTTGACCCATAGATTTCAGTCACTTCAGTCTTTAGAAAACACTCCGCTTCTTCTGCAAGCTTTTCAGGCAAGGGTGCCGACGCCGATACGACACGCCGCACGGCGGGAACCATCAGGCCCGACTTTACCAGCCCCCGCAATTGCAGAGGGGTTGTGACCAGAATACGCGGAGCAGAGGCTTTCTCCAGCCGGGCAACCCAGTCTGCCGGGTAATGATCTGCCCCCGCGATGGTTTTGACGCGGGTATTCAGCGCCTGTAGCACCAGTGTCTCAAAACCATACATATGATACGGCGGCACCGTGCCAACCAGAGACGCTGGCCCGGCTTCCGGGTCAAGCAGGACACGGGCCGTGACGCTTCTGGTCACCAGCCCTCCCCAATATTTTTCATGCCCGACAGGCTGCCCTGTGCTGCCAGACGTAAACACGATGGCAACCAGACGCCCGGCGTCTATAACCGGATTAAAATCACGGTGTCCGCTCAGAGGCGGATCATCAGAAAGAGAGACCTCACTCTGTAAAACTTTGCCTCCAGCGGGCAAGTGAGAGACTTCCGGGTCTCTGGCCAGAGTAATACAGACGGCGTTGTGCTGCTGCGCCAGTTCAGCCAGCCGGAGTGATGACCGGTCACTTGAGAGCAGCACATACTGACTCTTTATCAGGGTCGCCGCAAAAAGCAGGGAGAAAAGAAACACATCCGCGCAGACCGGCACCACGGGCTGATCTGGCAGATTTTCCGCCAGACGATGCGCTGCCCGCAAGAAAGCGTGTCCGGTGACTGGCCCCGCCGAGGTGACAAAAACCTCGCGTTCCGGCGCATAGAGCAGGGACAAGTCTGGCCAGTTCCGGTTTCCCACGCCCTTGCTCAACAGGATTTATCCGGCAGAGGAACGGTTAGCCTGCAAATACTGGCATAGCGCCCGCAAAGAGCTGAAAATCTGCTTGTTGTTCGGGTTATCAGACCGCAGGGTGACGCCATAATCACGCCCGACCAGCAGAGAGATTTCAAGCGCATCAATGGAATCAAGACCCAGACCTTCCCCAAACAGGGGGGCTTCCGGCTCTATTTCGGACGCTGTGACTTCGAGCTGCAATGCCTCGACCAGCCGTTCAGCCACTTCATGTTCAAAGGGGGTTTGCGATGCGGGAGAACTCGTCGTATTCACAGCATAATCTCATCATTAAAATGCAGATTGAATGAGTCAGCTAACATAAACAATGCACGAAGAAAAGCCACGCTATAACAGAAGCAGAGCCATGCCCGCAAAAAAGATTCTAGGCATTGCGGTGTTTCTTCTCTCGCTTGTTTTAGGGCATATCGCTCATTTTTCCGCTATAAACAGCCTGAATGTTCCTCTTATTATTTTACTGCAAGGCACAGCACTCGCGCTGTTGAGCAGGCATATTCTGACTGTAGCGTGCTGCACCCTTCTTTTCTGCCTTTTCGCGGTTTATTGTCCCCAGCAGGCGCGCACTACCGATACCCTTCTGCTCTATGTGGTTCCGCTGGGGGCATTGCTGGGCACATTTACCTGTTCCCTGCTCCCCGCACACACGCCCCTGATTTCCCGCGTGGCGCAGCAGGTGCACGGGCCGTTACGCGCAGATGTGGCGCGCTACACGCGGTTTTTGACCCTCTTCTGGGCGCTCTTTTTTGCCGGAGCATTGCTGGCCCCCGCAGTTCTGGCGCTGGCAGGCCCAGACGGATCATGGCGCTGGCCGTTATCAGGAGGGACATTTGCGTGCGCTGCGGGCGTTATGCTGGTTGAAGCGTACGTCAGACGCCGTGTGATCCGCAATTTTGAGCATGTTTCTCTGCGGGAAACAGTTTCCGCTTTCCGCAAAGCCTCTTCCAGACCCACGTCAGGATGAGCCTGACATGCATAAAAATCAGGCGGCCATTATCTCTTCCATAATGAAAATGGGAAATCCCCCCTTCAGATTTTTCAAGATAACGCACAGGCGTTGCCTTGTTGCAGGCAGGAACCCCCATCCACACCAGTCGCACAGCAATTTCCGGGTCAAAATCAAAGCCGCGCATAAAACGGGACGTCCGCATGGCGTGCAGGAAGGGCTTAAGAGGATAAACCCTGAACCCGAACAGGCAGTCCTGCACCGCGCCGCCAGTTTCCAGCCATACTAAACCATTAGACAGTTTTCGCCCCCAAACCCGCACAGCCGGAGCCTCGGGACCGAACACCGGTTTCCCGAGAATCATGGCCTGTGGGTTCTGGCGTCCTGCCGCCATAAAGTCCGGCAGGTCCTGGGCCGGATGCTGGTCATCGGCATCCATCGTGAGAATATGTGTAAAGCCCGCCTGCTCCGCCCATTGTGCGCCGTATAAAACCGCCCGCCCTTTCCCGCCATTGCGTTGCAGGCGGACAAGATGCAGGCCTGCATGCTGTAACAGCAGATCATCAAGCGCATGCTGGCTGCCATCCTGACTGCCATCACACACCACAACAACATCCGGCCACACCGCCAGAACCTCAGACACCGTGCGCCGTAGCAACTTGCCTGAATTATAAGACGGGATCAGGACAACACAGCGAAACGCGTCCGGCATAACAGAAGAGAACTCCAGCACCACAGGAACAAGGCTGTTCCGCCTCCCATAATTACGATATGACCCGATCACCCCGCCTTTGAGAAGCGATCTTTTTCATGCCTGATCAAAACCCCTGCCCCCCACACCCTGTGCTCCCGGCTTACTACGAGAATGGCAGCGAACGCGCGGTTTTTATTCGGTCTATTTTTGATCGCACCGCCGGTTATTATGACCGCATTAACAGCATCTTTTCTCTTGGGTCTGGCAAATGGTACCGCAGATGGATGCTGCGCACAGCGGGTTTGCGTCAGGGGCACAGGCTCCTTGATGTTGCAACCGGCACTGGGCTGGTCGCGCAGGAAGCCGCAACACTCACCGCTCCGGCAAACATTGTCGGGCTGGATATGAGTCCAGGGATGTTAGCGGAGTGCTGCCGCAAGCTGCCCATTCAGGTCGTGCAGGCGGATGCGCAGGCTCTGCCTTTTGCTGAGAACAGCATGGATATGCTCAGTATGGGATACGCCCTGCGCCATGTGCGCGATCTGAATGCGACATTCAGGGGGTATCTGCAGGTTCTTAAACCCGGCGGGAACCTGCTTATTCTTGAAATAGGACGGGCACGTTCCCCCGCAGTGCAAGCCTTTCTGCGCTTTTATCTGGGAAAGGTCGTGCCGTTTCTCTCAGGCGTTACCGCATCCCGCGAAAGCCGGACCCTGATGGCCTACTACTGGGACACAATTGAACAATGCATTCCCCCAGAGCAGATTCTCCAGAACCTGAAACAGGCCGGGTTTGCAAACGTGCGCAAACACACATCTTTCGGCGTTTTTCACGCTTACATGGCAACGAAGGGCCGTGACTGAGCAGGATAGATCAGGCGACGCATCGTACTTCAGTATGACGACTGTGGTGAGAACGTCATACCGAAACGTCGCGTCGCCGCAGGCTCCCTCTCTTACATCAGGGCAAGGAGCCTGATCCTGACGGGTTTGTCCTGATCAGACAGGAGGGATGCTCTTCATGCCTGTAATATCAAGGGAGGAGAGCCCATCCCGTGTTTTTCCTGC
The DNA here is from genome assembly GCF_000613905.1 of Acetobacter persici JCM 25330. Taxonomy (GTDB): domain Bacteria; phylum Pseudomonadota; class Alphaproteobacteria; order Acetobacterales; family Acetobacteraceae; genus Acetobacter; species Acetobacter persici. Next base: position 41,585 of record NZ_BAJW01000004.1, on the reverse strand, counting down.
ACGAAGTTACAAATTGTCTGAACGATTTCCTGATCTGTCAAAGTGGACAAATCACCAAAGTTTTCGATTTCACCACTTGCGATTTTACGCAGAAGACGGCGTACTATTTTACCAGAACGCGTGCGTGGTAAATCAGGGACTAGATAAACAGTTTCCGGCATTGCATAGCGGCCCAGAGCGTCGGCCACCATGCGTTTAATCCCTGCCTCTGTTGGCTGCGCTGTGACATTTTTACGGGCGATTGCAAAAACCACCAGAGCCTGCCCTTTAACAGGATGCGGCACACCAACAGCGGCACTTTCTAACAAACGATGGTCCGTCGCCAGAACATCTTCCACTTCTGCCGTGCCAAGCCTGTGACCAGCAACATTGATCACATCATCCATTCTGCCCGTAATCCAGTAATAACCATCATCATCCCGCCGCGCCGTCACCGGTAAAATAGAATCCGGGCACCATAGAAAAATACGTTTTGCAAAAACGTTCATGGTCGCGCCAGATTGTTCTGGCCTGTCCGGGCCATGATCTCGCAATACACAGGCTTCCTTCCGCAGAGTTTTCCTGAATACGCCCTTGCGGATCAGCCAGAGCCAGATCCAGTCCCGGCAGGGGCGTGCTGGCTGAGCCGGGTTTTAAGGGCTGGGCACCCGGCACCGGCCCCAGCACAACACCAGCCGTTTCAGTCTGCCACCATGTATCCGCCACCGGGCATTTTCCACGACCAATCACATCATGGTACCACATCCACACATCAGAACTGATGGGTTCTCCGGCAACGCCAAGCAACCGGAGCGTTTCCAGACTATGTGCCTGCACAACCGCATCACCATCGGCCATCATGGCTCTGACAGCCGTGGGGGATGTAAACAACATGGTGACTTTATAGTCATCAATCAGATCCAACCACCGCCCGGCATGCGGCGCATTTGGCAGACTATCCGAAATCATGGTGGTGCCACCATTCGCCAGCGGCCCGTACACAACAGAGGTATGCCCGGTGATCCACGCCACATCAGCCGTGCACCATAAAACATCGCCGGGTTTTTGTGCGTAAACCATGCCCATTGTGTAGGCGGCCCACACCATATATCCCCCGGTTGCATGCACAACAGCCTTCGGCTTTCCTGTGCTGCCGGATGTGTAGAGCATGAACAACGGTGCTTCCGCAGGCATGACAACGGGGACGAAATCAGGTTCAAACCCGTCTACAAAATCATGATAATCATAGTCACGACCGGGGAGCATGGGCACGGCGGCGTCAGACGTTCTGACAACCAGCACAGATTTTACGGTGCAGTTCTGACCACATTTCAGTAAAGCATCATCCATCGTCTGTTTGAACGGGATGGTTTTGTTGCCGCGTCTGGCCTCACTGGCAGTAATAACCAGCACGGCCCCGCTATCCATCAGGCGTTCCGCAATGCCTTCGGCTGAAAATCCGCCAAACAGCACAACATGCACAGCCCCGATCCGGGCGCACGCCAGCATGGCCACGACGGCCTCGGAAATCATGGGCAGGGAGATAGCGACACGTTCCCCTTTTTCCACCCCCAGATCCGTCAGCGCATTGGCAAGACGGCAGACGCGCTCATGCAGCATGGCATAGGTTATCTGCTCTGCACCGGGGCGCCCTTCCCTGTGGCTGATCAGGGCGACCTGATCACCCCGTGCGGTAAGATGGCGGTCAATACAGCAGACAGAGGCATTCAGATGACCATCATCATACCATTTGATGGAGACATCTCCCTCAAATGACCCCCGGAACCCCTGCGTTGGCTTACGGTGCCAGTGGATACGCCGGGCCTGCTCCAGCCAGAAGCCTTCCGGATTTTGCTGCGCATGCGCGCGCATGGCCTGCAACTCTGCCGGGCTCATGCTTGCTGTGTAATGCGGGTGAGAGTGCGTGGGGATAAGGGACAAAGTGGACATGGCTTTCGCTCTATTGTTGTTTTATTTTGTCCGGCAGACGGAAGATCAGGCGGCGTGACAGCTCTGTTTTTTGGGAATGACGCTGGGCAGCACTGTCGCAACAATACTCTGGTCCAGTGCCTCGTAATCATAGTACCGAATTGTTTTGTAGAGCTCTTCACGCGTTTGCATTTTTGGCAGAAGCTCCTGCGTGCTGCCTTTTTGCGCCAGTGTACGGTACAGGTCAGCCTGCGCTTTATTCGCAACACGCAGGGAACTGACTGGCCATATCACCATACGGTAGCCCATGGCCTGAAACTGCTCGGCCGTAAAAAACGGAGAACGACCGAACTCGGTCATATTCGCCAGAAGAGGCACATCAGGCAGACGCCGCGCAAATTCACGGAACATCTCTTCAGAGGTCAGTGCTTCCGGAAAAATAGCGTCTGCCCCGGCTTCTCTGTAGAGTCTGGCCCGGGCGACAGCCCCCTCCAGCCCTTCAGACCCTGCGGCGTCTGTTCTGGCGACAATCACCATTTTGCGCCGTGCCTTGACGGCTGCGGCGACTTTCTGAGCCATCTCATAAGGAGTCGCCAGCTTCTTATCGTTCAGATGGCCGCATTTTTTAGGCAGAATCTGGTCTTCAATATGTACGGCGGCGGCACCGGCATCCTCAAATGCGCGTACCATGTGCATGACATTCAGGGTTTCACCATAGCCGGTATCCCCATCCACCAGAAGCGGCAGACCGGATGCACGCGTAATCTGACGAATAAAGAAGCAGACATCTTCTATCGTGATGATACCAAGATCTGGCAGCCCCATGCTGGCCGACATTGCCGCACCAGACAGATAGAGGGATTCAAACCCTGCATCTTTCGCCTGCAAGGCGGCCTGCCCGTTATGTGCCCCCGGAATGCGCATAATGTCTTTTCCATCCAGCAGGGTACGAAAGCGCGTTCCTGCGGGCAATGCCGGTGCATCGTTTCCTGAGAGGTATATCATGCTGCATTCTCCAGTCCATCGCGTTCACGGATCGAGACAAAAGGACGGTTGTCTGGCCCTGTGTAATTGGCAGAAGGGCGAATAATCTTGCCATCTTCCCGCTGTTCAATGATATGCGCGCACCACCCTGTCACACGGGAGATGACAAACAGAGGTGTAAACATGGACGTTGGAACACCCATAGCCTGATAAGAAACCGCACTGAACCAATCCAGATTGGGGAACATGTTTTTCTTGTCCCCCATAACGCGCTCAATGCGCTCGGCTACGTTATAAAGCCGCATGGTACCATTACGGCGTGCCAGAGCGTGCGCTGTTTCTTTAATAATTTCGTTGCGTGGGTCAGCAACTGTATAAACAGGGTGCCCAAAGCCAATAATGACTTCGCGGTTTTCCAGACGGCGGCAGATGTCAGCCTCAGCATCGTCCGCTGTATGGTACCGCTGCTGAATATCCAGCGCCACCTCATTCGCACCGCCATGTTTCGGGCCACGCAGCGCACCTATGGCAGCGCCGACCGCAGAATAAACGTCCGACCCTGTCCCTGCGACCACACGCGCCGTAAAGGTGGAAGCATTAAATTCATGCTCGGCATAGAGAATAAGGGAGGTATGCATCGCCTGCACCCACGCATCCGGCACCTTTTCTCCATGCAAAAGATGCAGGAAATGCCCGCCAACAGTCTCATCCTGCGTAAAGGTCTCTATTCTGCGACCATGCGTGGAAAAATGATACCAGTAGAGCAGCATGGACCCAAGAGAGGCGACCAGCCTGTCCGCAATCTCGCGCGTGCCTGCCACCGGGCAATCGCTCCGCTCCGGCAGGGCACACCCCAGCAAGGACACTGCGGTACGCATCACATCCATCGGATGAGAGGCGGCAGGCAGACATTCCAGACCATTTTTGACAAGTGCCGCAATCTCGCGCAGCCGCATCAAATGCTGCTGATAGGAGGCCAGTTCATGCGAATTTGGCAGATAGCCATAAATCAGCAGATGCGCCACTTCTTCAAACATGCAATTCTTGGCAAGATCTTTAATATCGTATCCACGATAATGAAGATCATTCCCGCTGTGGCCTACAGTGCTGAGAGCCGTATTGCCCGCAACCGTGCCGGACAGGGCAACTGATTTTTTGGGCTTTCTGTGCAGATGTGTTGTCATGATTTTTATCCTGTCTGCAAGGCATATGGATAAGGCGACGCTCTAGGACGCCAGAACGGCAGAGGGTTTGGGGACGTCTACCTCGGTTCGGGACTGACCAAAATTGAAGATGCCTTCAGCTTTGCTTTGCTGGAGTGAAGCTGCCGGTAACTGAAGTTCCAGCATGTGCAATTCTCCCGCCTGCAACTGAGGCAACTTCTGAACAACATCCAGAAACCGCCTGACTTCTTCCTGAGGAACAATTCCTTCAGACAGTGTGCGGAATTTCCGGATATAATCCGTGCGCTGCCAGGGCGTTGCGCCGAGCGTATGGGCATTGGCAACAGCCAGTTCGTCTTCCAGAACGGAGCCGTCTTTCATACGGATGATAATCCGCCCCCCAAAGGCCTTACGGTCGGGGTTGGCATCATGGTAGCGTTCAGTCCATTCAGGCTTTTCCACCGTATGAATTTTGCGCCAGAGCCGAACAGTATCCTCACGCCGCGCCCGCTCGGGGGCGTAAGAGCGTTCATGGTGCCATGCCCCATCCTGCAAGGCGACGGCAACGATATACATGATCGAATGATCCAGTGTTTCACGCGAGGCATGCGGGTCAAACTTTTGCGGGTCATTCGCGCCTGTGCCAATCACGTAATGCGTATGGTGGCTGGTCTCAATGAGGATATCCTCTACCGCGTCCCAGTCAGAAATTTTCCGCCCCATTTTAAAGGCGAGGTCGATCAGCGCCTGACTCTGATATTCCGCGGAATGCTCTTTGGTGAAAGACGACAGAATGGCGCGTTTGGCTTCACCCTGTGCCGGAAGCGGCACGTGATACTGCGCGTTTTTCCCATCCAGCATCCACGCGATAACCCCATCTTCTCCTTCATAAATCGGAGCCGGAGCCGTTTCCCCCATCATGCACGGTCCACAGCTTCGACCGCCATTTTGCCAGCATGAGCCGGGGCGTAGGCTTTCCATGAGGAAATCTCGCCTTTACGGCTTTGCCGGGTGGCGGTCGTTACATGCAGGGCCTGCCCGATAGCCTGATAAATGACTGCTGGCGGCAGACGCAGCAGGGTACCGATGCCTGCGGCAACGGATGGCCCGAGATGGGCGACATGATCAATCTTGTGCTTGTGCAGGCAGATGGCGCGCGCCAGATCTATCTGAATTTCATACCCCGTGGCCGCGCCACGGATAAAATCTGCGCCGCTGCGGTGGCACTGCTGGGCCACCGCCAGAATACCGGGCAGATTATCGCCCGGATGCGAGTATTCGGCAGCCAGAAATGTGTCATGATAGTCAAGCTCACGCACCGCCGTGCCATTTGCCCATGCAGCCCATTCGGCATGCACCCGGATATCCGGCCCCATGCCAAACAGCGTTGCCCCGTCGGGGCGCCGATGAGCCAGAGCCTCAGCCCGTGCGCTCACAACAGAATGGCGGTTAAGGGAGGCAACAGCCACGGAAGCGTTATCAATCAACCGGTTGACAACCATTTCCGTAACTTCAATGTCAACAGGAACAGGGTCAGCCGCGACCTGTGCTATCTTCCATGCGAGCTGCCCGGAGCGGGGCAGACGTTCAGTTTCCGGGTGCACTCGAACATCATGGTACTGCATGTTTTAAATTCCTGATCTTGCCTCTGAACACACACGCAATCTGACAAACAAAAACAAAAATCAGGAGAGAGATAAGAGTGGAAAGAAGCGAAGGAATTTGCAGAACTTGCGAAGTTTGCGAAGTTTCGTGATGCCGGTAACCCGCACGAAACTTTTTGCTGGCCAGCGTTTGCGTGAACTGCGCAAGCGCGACAATCTGACCCAGCAGACGCTTGCCTCACTACTTGGCATATCGCTCAGCTACCTCAACCAGCTGGAGCGTAACCATCGGCCCCTGCCTGACCGCCTGCTGCACCTGATTTGTGAGCAGTATGCCCTGACGCCCGCGTGGTTTAACGACACGCGCGAGGCGCACAGGCTTCAGGCGCTGCGCGAGACGATGGGAGACCCTGTTTTCAAAGACGTCTCTCTCACCATGACGCATATGGCTGAAGCTGCCAGACAGGCACCGGCTCTGTGTGATGCTTTTTTAACGCTCTATCGCGCCTATATATTTGAACAACAGAGGCAGCGTCCTCCTTGCCGGATACAGCACCGCTCGAACCTTATGAAGAGGTTGGAAACTGGGTGCAGGAAAAACAAAACTATTTTCATGAACTTGATTGCGCTGCCGAAAATTTTTATCAAAACCTTCCTGAAAACAAAGACAACCTTGAACCCGTTCTGGCCGCATTCCTGCAGGAACAGCATGGCTTACACATCGTGCAGGACACGGAAATGGAGCAGGAAGGTCTGGTCTGGCGCATAAACAGACAGCGCAGCACAATCATGCTGCCTTATAACCAGACGCAGGAAAGTCGCATCTTTTATCTGGCTCAGATTATCGGGCAATTAAACTATGACAAACTGATAACCAGAATTTTAAAACGCTCGGCACCAAAAAATAAAAACTCCTTTCAACTCGCGCGGGTTTATCTGGGTAATTACTTTGCTGGTGCGCTTCTGCTTCCTTACGAGAACTTTCTGAAAACTGCCCAGACCATGCGGTATGATGTAGAACGTATCCGCAGGCACTTTGGCGTCAGCTTTGAGCAGGTCAGCCATCGCCTGAGCACCCTGCAACGCCCCGGCATGGAAGGTATTCCTTTTTACTTCCTCAAACTTGATATCGCAGGAAATATTTTAAAAAGCTTTTCTGCTAATCGTTTTTCACAAGCGCGCTTTGGCGGACCGTGCCCGTTATGGAATATTTTCCGTGCTTTCGCCACGCCCGGACAGGTGCAGGTACAACTTTCAGAAACGACTGATAATACAATTTACCTGAACGTCGCCAGAACCGTCTCCCACGAGGGGCGTAATTACACAGACAGACCCCGGCAGAGCGCCATTGTCCTTGGGTGTCATATTCAGGATGCCACGCAAACAGTATATGCGGACGGATTGGATCTGAGCGACCATAGTCTGGTTATTCCCATTGGTCCGGGGTGCCGGGCCTGTAGCCGGGATAATTGCAGCCACCGGTCTCTCCCACTTTCAGGCCGTTTGCTTGATACCGGCAGCGATGCCCGCGGCGTTGTGCCGTATCGCGCTTATCCAGAATAGTATTCGTCGTGAATTACGCGTGGTGGGGCGAACCCCGTTATGAAAGCGTCGCCCCCCTCTGTGCTGACAATACGTTCCCCGCAGACAGCATGCGTTCCGCCAAAACAAACAAGTACGCCATTCGCGCAGAGCGGGAAGCGGGAAGCGGGAAGCGGGAAGCGGGAAGCGGGAAGCGGGAAAGCCTGATCGTCTATAGTCCACTGTAAATAGTGAGGCTAAAAATCCATTTATTCCTGAAAATCATTTTGACATCGGATTATTCCGGCCTTACTGTTTCAGGACATTCTTCTTTCCGTCAACGGCGGCGGAAAGAACAGGCGCCTTCTTGTTAAGGCAGACGCGGCACACAGGGCGGATCAATGGCGGTTCGCTGGCTCAGAGAGCGATGGTTTTCCGTGCAGAAAATACGGACCATCTGGAAGACGTTCTGTGGACAAAGGGTTTCTTAAAGCCGGTCACGCACCGACTCTGCTTGCCGCATTTCTCTATTTTGATGTTTCGTTCATGGTCTGGGTGCTCCTCGGCCCGCTGGGGATTTCCATTGCGCATGACCTGCATCTGAACGCCGGACAGAAGGGGCTGCTCGTCGCAACCCCTGTCCTGGCTGGTGCTGGCCTGCGGGTGATTGCCGGAGCACTGGTGGATGTGTTTGGCCCACGCCGCGTCGCCATTGCGGCGCAGGTGAGTGTTATTCTTGGGCTGTGGCTGACATGGCTTCTGGCGCCACACAGCTATCTCAGCATGTTCTGGGTCGCTCTGGTTCTGGGTATTGCAGGCGCCTCCTTTGCTGTCGCGCTGCCCCTTGCGTCCGTCTGGTATCCGCCCCGTTATCAGGGCACGGCTCTGGGCATTGCGGGGGCCGGGAATTCCGGCACGGCTCTGGCATCCCTGTTCGCGCCCGGTCTGGCTGCCATGGTGGGCTGGCTGAATGTTCTGGGGCTGGCAACACTGCCGCTGATTGCAGTGCTGATTGCCTTTTTGTGTCTGGCGCGGGAACCGGCGAGCCGTCCGTCCATGCCGTCCCTGTCTTCATGGGGGCCGATCCTGAAATCGGGCGGCTGCTGGGCTTTGATGTTCTTCTACAGCGTCACGTTCGGCGGGTTTGTCGGTCTGGCGGCCTTTCTGACTATCTACTTCAATGATCAGTACCATCTGGCCCCGGCCACCGCAGGGGCGTGCACCGCCTTTGTGGTTTTTGCCGGTTCTTTCATCCGTCCGGTTGGCGGGGCTCTTGCGGACCGTATTGGCGGCACAAAGGCGCTGATGCTGATTTATGGGGTAGCAGGGCTTATTTTCCTGCTGATCTCAACGGGGCTCCCTTCTGTCTTTCTGGCGTTTGGCGCTTTCTTTCTGGGAATGGTGACGTTGGGGCTGGGGAACGGGGCGGTCTTTCAGCTTGTGCCGATCCGGTTCCCGCAGCAGGTCGGTATTCTGACGGGTCTTGTTGGCATGGCTGGCGGGGTGGGCGGCTTCTATCTCGCCTCCTCCCTTGGCGCCGCACGTCAGACGACGGGTTCCTACGGCCCCGGCTTTTTCATTTTTGCACTTGTCTGTTTCGTCGCGTGCGGGTGCGTCACTGGCTGCCACGCCCGCTGGACGGAGCGTGCGCAATGAAACGTATTTTACGCTGCTTCCAGAGCTGGAAGAGTGGAAGCCTTGTTCTGAGTGTCGCGCTAAGCGGCACCGCATGGGCGGCAGAGCAGAAATCCGCACCCCAGAAAACGCCTCTTCCTGCCGCAGTGACGCCTCTGACGCCCGTTGTCGCAGTTCCGGTGCTTCCTCTGCCAGACAAGAAGGCCATTTTAAAAGGGGCGGTCTATCACACCGACTGGAAGATCTTTAACGCCGGGAACGGTGCCGCTTCCGGGTTTGGGGTTGTAAATGGCTACGGTCAGGCCCGCTGGACGGAAGACTGGAGTCCTTTGGCCCGTACCCCTCAGAGTATTCGGAAAAACGACTGGTTCAACCGCCTGAAATACGTCCGCCTCAATGATAGCGGCAGTATCTGGATGAGCTTCAGCGGGGAAGAACGGCTACGGTATATTTTTGAAAATCAGCCCCTGCTCGGTCAGGCAGGCAAAACAAATGCCAGCCGTGTTCTGCTCCGCAACCAGTATGGCGCAGACCTGCATCTAGGAGAGCATGTGCGGGCTTATGCGGAATTCCTGTATGGCGTGGCAGGCGGCTCCAACACATACGGCTACCAGACGGGTGCCCAGCGCGAAAGTCTGGACCTCCAGCAAGGGATTCTGGAAGTTAAAGGCCGCTTTCTTGGGGCGCAGATGGGTGTTATCGGCGGCCGACAGATTTTTCTGGATGCACCCGTTTCCCTACAGTCCCCGCGTGACCTGACAAACGTGCAGCAGACATGGGACGCTTCCGCGGATATGCCGTGTGGAACCGCTTCAGGATCGATCTGTTCGACTTCATGCAAACAAACAAGCTGCCGCAAAAAGTTTTTGCAGACGGCACAAATTATAATGCGCGCCTGTATGGTGCCTATACGTCCACAGCACTCCCCGCTTTTCAGTTCATGGGCCAGAAAAGCCAGATGTTTGCGGATCTGTTTTTCCTTGGATACCTGTATGGCGGCGCTCCGGCTTCCATCCCTGCCGCAGCACAGGGGAGTGTGCAGAAAGGCTCTTCCCGCCGGGATAATGTCGGGCTGCGCCTGTGGGGGAATGTCGGTCCGTTTTCTACAAATCTGACAGGTATTTTTCAGGGTGGGGAGTTTCGTCCGGCCAAAACAAGCCAGAGCACACGCTCCGTGCGCGCTTATGCGGTGAATGGCAGCATAACGTACACGCGCGCGGACTGGGCGGGCAAGCCGGGCTTTGGCGTGCAGGCTGACCTGTTCTCCGGTGGGTCTGACCGTAGTCAGGGCGGCGCAGTCGGCACGTTTGCAACGCCTTTCGTCCCGCTACCTTATTATAACGATCTCTCTCTTTCCCTGACGTCACAAAACCTGATTGGTGTCGGGCCGATTGCCAATTTTACCATGCATCCGACCCTGCACCTGAAGCTGCACGTGCCGTTCTTCTGGCGGGCCAGCACGCAGGACGCCGTTTATGGCGGCAACAGTAAAATTTATAACTGGCGTGACAACCTGCATGGCGGGTTTACCGGCGTCATGCCCTACACCCAGCTTTCCTGGAACTTTGCGCCGCACTGGGCCTGGACGCACGATATTGAAGGCATTCTGCTCTCACGCGGGATGCGGACTGTCGGCGCCAAAGAGGGCGCGCTCTACATGCAAACGCTCGAATTCAAATTTTAAAAGCAGAGGCAAACCCATGACCATCAAAGACAACATCATCATTGTCGGCAACGGCATGGTTGGCCATTACTGCGCAGAGCAGCTCATTATGCATGGTCTGCATGAAACGCATCAGATCCATGTTTTTGGCGAAGAACGCCACCATGCGTATGACCGTGTGCATCTGACAGATTATATGAGCGGACAGGATGCGCTGGCCCTGCGGCTGCATCAGGACGACTTCCATACAAGCCACGGCATCACACTCCACCTGAACAGCCGGGTGACGGACATTGATCGGGCGCAGAAAACCATTACCGCAGAAGATGGATGCCTGCCTTACAACACACTGATTCTTGCAACCGGCTCCCGCCCATTTGTGCCGCCTGTACCGGGCAATACCGGCACCGCCGGTCTGGTATACCGGACGCTGGAGGATCTGGACCTGATCCGCGCGGCGGCAGAAGGTGCCCGGCATGGTACCGTGATCGGGGGTGGGCTTCTGGGGCTGGAAGCCGCCAACGCCCTGAAAGTTCTGGGGCTGGATGTCAGCGTTATTCAGCTTGGCAGCCACCTGATGCCAGCCCAGCTTGATGAAGAGGGGGGCCGCGCCCTCAAACATCGGATTGAAGCCCTCGGCATTGATGTGCGTGTTCTGCACGTTACAAAAGAAATTGTTGCGGGCACGGCGCACCGGCACAAACTGGTTTTTGCTGATGTCACCACGCTGGAAACAGACATGGTTGTCTTTTCCGCAGGGATTCAGCCTCAGGACATGCCGGGCCGGGCCTGCGGGCTGGAGATCGGGCCGCGTGGCGGCATTGTTGTGGATAATCAGTGCCGCACATCAGACCCGGATATTTTTGCCATTGGGGAATGTGCGTTGTGGGAAGGGCAGATTTTTGGTCTTGTCGCCCCCGGCTATACCATGGCCCGCACGGTGGCCGCCCTCCTTGCCGGAGAGGCGGATGCCGCTTTTACCGGCGCGGATATGTCCACAAAGCTTAAACTTCAGGGGGTCGATGTCGGCTCCATCGGGGATGCTCACGGGCAGGAACCCGGCTCCACCAGCTATCGTTTTATCGGGGAGGCGGAAGGGTCTTACCGCAGGCTTGTGCTCTCCGCCGATGGCACGCGCGTAACCGGTGCTGTGCTTGTTGGGGATAACTCCTACTACGACACAATTTTTCAGTATGTGCAGAATGGTATTGCCCCCCCGGCAGACCCGGCCGTTCTGATCCTGCCGCGCGGTGAGGGAGCTGAACTTCTGGGCGCGGATGCCCTGCCTGATACAGCAACCATCTGTTCCTGCCACAATGTGACCAAAGGCGCGATCAGCACGGCTATTGAACAGGGCTGCACGGACCTGGCAACTCTAAAAGCCGACACCAAAGCCAGCACCGGCTGCGGCGGGTGCAGCGGCCTGCTGAAAAGTGTTTTTGAAGCAGAGCTGACAGCCCGTGGCATGACGGTTGATAAAAGCCTGTGCGAACATTTCTCCTACACCCGGCAGAAACTGTATTCTCTTGTCCGTGTCCATAATCTCCGGAGTTTTGAAGACTGATGGAGCAGTATGGCAATGGCGGGCTGGGCTGCGAAATCTGTAAACCTGCGATCGGCTCGATCCTTGCCTCCGCATGGAACAAACCCATTACGGACCCGCTCTATATCCCTCTGCAAGATACAAACGACACTTTTATGGGCAATATGCAGAAAAACGGGACCTATTCCGTTGTGCCGCGTATTGCCGGTGGGGAAATTACCCCAGACAAGCTGATTGTGCTCGGGCAGGTTGCCAAGAAATATAACCTCTATACCAAAATTACCGGCGGGCAGCGCGTGGATCTGTTTGGCGCGCAACTCCACCAGTTACCTGAGATCTGGCGTGAATTGCTGGATGCCGGGTTTGAGACCGGTCATGCGTATGGAAAATCCACCCGCACTGTAAAATCCTGCGTAGGCAGCACATGGTGCCGCTACGGGGTGCAGGATAGTGTTGGCAAGGCGCTTGATCTGGAAAACCGCTATAAGGGCCTGCGGTCGCCCCATAAGCTCAAATTTGCTGTCTCCGGGTGCACGCGGGAATGTGCAGAGGCCCAGAGCAAGGATGTGGGCGTTATTGCTACTGAAAATGGCTGGAACCTGTATGTCTGCGGGAATGGCGGTATGCGCCCCCGCCATGCGGAGCTTTTTGCCACAGACCTCGATTCTGAAACTCTAGTCAAATATATTGACCGCTTCCTGATGTTTTATATCCGCACTGCGGATAAACTTCAGAGAACCTCTGTCTGGCGTGAAACGCTGGAGGGTGGGCTGGACTATCTGAAAGATGTTATCATCAATGATAGTCTTGGCATCTGTGCTGAGCTGGAACAGCAGATGCAGCATGTGGTGGAAACCTACCACTGCGAATGGAAAGACGCGCTGACGGATGAAGAAAAGCTGAAGCGCTTCCGCACATTTGTAAATGACAGCCGCCCGGACCCGAATATCCGCACCGTTCCGGAACGGGATCAGGTTAAACCTGCAGAGAACCAGCCTGAGCAGGCTGTTGCAGCAGGCCCGGCAGACTGGACGGATTTGTGCGCGCAGCGGGATCTTGTTGCGCGGTCGGGTGTTGTGGCCCTGCTTGGAACCACGCAGATCGCTCTGTTTTACCTTCCGGATGCAGCCGGAGAGGGTCAGGTTTTTGCCATTGATAACCATGACCCGTTCTCACACGCCAATGTGCTGGGGCGCGGAATGATAGGAGACCTGAAGGGGCAGCCTGTTGTGGCCTCTCCGCTCTACAAGCAACATTTCAATCTTGAGACCGGGACCTGTCTGGAAGATGCCTCCCGCTCTGTTCAGGCATGGGAGGCGCGGCTGCATCAGGGACGCGTGGAAATCCGTGCCCGCACAACAACCCGCCCTCTGGAAACCCTCATGGCGTAAAGCTTATGACGTGTCAGGACATCCGTTCTGTCTGCCCCTACTGCGGTGTGGGATGTGGCATTGTGATGGAGGTGGAAGACCAGAAAATTGTCCGGGTGCGCGGCGATATTGAGCACCCAGCCAATAAAGGGCGGCTGTGCACAAAGGGGAGTTCCTGCGACAAACCCATAACCTCCCCCGCGCGCTTAGAGACCGCGCTGCTGCGGAAAGACCGCGCCAGCACGCCAGACCCTGCGCCAATGGATATTGCCATTCAGGAAACTGCCAGACGCCTACGGACTATTCTGGACACAGATGGCCCCGATGCCATTGCACTCTATGTTTCCGGGCAGATGTCCATGGAGGCCCAGTACCTCGCTAACAAACTGGTCAAAGGGTATCTGCGCACGCCACATATTGAATCCAATTCCCGGCTGTGCATGGCGGCCGCAGGCACTGGCTATAAATTATCTCTGGGAGCAGACGCTCCTCCCGGCTCGTACGAAGATTTTGACTGTAGCGATCTGTTCTTCGTCATCGGGGCGAATATGGCGGATTGTCACCCCATCCTGTTTCTGCGCCTGATGGACCGCAAACGTGCCGGGGCAAAGCTGATTGTTGTGGACCCCCGGCGCACCGCCACAGCCGAGAAAGCAGACCTGTTTTTACAAATAAGGCCGGGCACAGATCTCGCTTTACTCAACGGTCTGCTGTTTCTGCTTATGGAAGCCGATGCGCTTGATAGGACCTTCATCAACGCCTGCACCACAGGCTGGGACGCCCTGCCCGCTTTTCTGGCAGAGTACACACCACACCGTGTTGCGGACATAACCGGCCTTGCGGAAACAGATATCCGCACCGCAGCACTCTGGATTGCCGAAGCCGGAGCGTGGATGTCCCTCTGGACCATGGGACTGAACCAGAGCGTTTCCGGCGCATGGCACACCAATGCCTTGTGCAACCTGCATCTGGCAACGGGCAGCCTGTGCAGGCCGGGTTCTGGCCCTTTCTCCCTCACTGGCCAGCCAAACGCCATGGGAGGGCGGGAAATGGGCTATATGGGCCCCGGCCTGCCGGGCCAGCGCACTGCCCTTTCTGAAAAGACAGAGCTTTTTGTGAAACCCAGTGGGGTTTACCGCCCGGCACCATCCGGCTGAGGGCAGTCAGGGAGCGATTGCCATGTTTGGCGCCATGGCCGCCGGGGAAATTAAAGCCTGCTGGATTATCTGCACTAACCCGGTGGCAACCGTCCCCCGGCGCGGCACTGTTCTCTCTGCTCTTGAAAAAGCAGAACTGATTATTGTGCAGGATGCTTACGCAGATACGGAAACAGGCCAGTATGCCGATATCCTTCTGCCCGGCGCACTCTGGCAGAGGGTGACGGAGTACAGGTGAATTCCGACAGGACCATGACGCTGGCCCGGCAGGCCGTCCCCCCACCCGGCGAGGCCCTGCCAGACTGGCAGATTATTGCCCGCGTGGCCTGCGCCATGGGGTTTGAAGACGGGTTCTCCTTTGCCTCTGCGGCGGAAGTTTTTGCGGAAGCAAGCCGATTTGCAAATCCTGTGACAGGATATGATATTTCCGGTGTAAGCCATGCACGCCTCCTGAGCGGGCCTGTGCAATGGCCTGCTGCGGCAGGAGATGAGGCGACGCGCCACCCCATCCGCTATCGGCCGGACCCGGACGCCTATCCCGTCTTTGCGACCCCATCGGGCAAAGCTGTGTTTTTGCACGCCCATGGATGCCGCGGGAGGAAGAGCCGGATGACGCCTTTCCGTTCCTGCTCAACACAGGCCGCCTGCAACATCAGTGGCATACCCTGACCAAAACAGGCCGGGTGGCACAGCTTAACAAGCTGGATACTGCTCCGTTTTTAGAAATTGCGCCTGAAGACGCAGAAAAACTCGGACTAAGTGAGCAGGACGCCGTAGAAATCCGGTCGCGCCGGGGTACAGCGACACTCCCCGCTCTTGTTTCCAGCCGTGTTTCTCCCGGGACCTGTTTCGCGCCCTTCCACTGGAATGACCGGTTTGGCAAAGAACTCTGCATCAATGCTGTGACGTCCGACGCGATTGACCCGGTTTCCCTGCAACCCGGCATCAAACATTGCGCCGTCTCCCTCACCCGCGTTCAGACCGCAAAGCCTTCTGCACAGGAGAGGACCATGCCTCCAGACCGCCTCGCCCGCCATCTCGGCCTTACTGAGCAGAACACGATCACATTTTCAGAAGAAAGCCGTGTCTGGATCAGCGGGTTTCTGGAGGGTCTCCGCCTCAATCCGCCAGAGGGCACTTTGCCGGTTGTCCCGGCAACAGCGCCGCTTTCCGCGCAGCAGGCTACCCATCTGAATGGTCTGCTGGCCGGACTTTATTCCCGCACAATGGCTGTGGAGGCCCCACATCCGGCCACGACGTCAGCATTGGCATCACCATCAGCCAGCGCGCCCGCTCTGACCGTCTGGTGGGCCTCCCAGACCGGGCGAACAGAAGCTCTGGC
This sequence comes from Acetobacter persici JCM 25330, assembly GCF_000613905.1. GTDB lineage: Bacteria > Pseudomonadota > Alphaproteobacteria > Acetobacterales > Acetobacteraceae > Acetobacter > Acetobacter persici. The sequence goes on along the minus strand of NZ_BAJW01000004.1, from coordinate 25,695 downwards.
CGCAGAGATTGCCGCATGGCTGCAGGACAACGGCCTATCTGTGCGCTTGGCAGAACTGACGGAGTGTGATCCGTCCGCGCTCTCAGGTACAGGTCTTTTTCTGGTCTCCACGTTTGGGGACGGGGATGCCCCGGACACGGCCGCGCCGTTCTGGGATGCGCTGCGGCAGCATAAACCACCTCTGGCAGATTTGCGCTACGCCGTGCTGGCGCTTGGAGATTCCTCCTATGCCAGCTTCTGCGGATTTGGCCGTGCTCTGGATGAAAAACTGGCAAGCCTTGGAGCCTCCCCGCTCCTCACCCGCGTTGATTGTGAACCGGATTATGAAGATGCCGTGGAGGCGTGGAAGGGCCATCTGCTTGCAGCACTCGGGCCGTCAGCGTCAGCCTCGCCCCCACCTGCTCCTGCACGGTCTGCTCCCGCACAGCCTGCCCCGGCTCTGCCCATGCGCATTACCCGCACCACTCCGGCACTGGCCCGCCTGAGCCGTGCAACCTGCCTGACCGGAGAGGACACGGAAAAGGAAACCTTCCATATTGCTCTGGATATTTCCGGGACAAACCTGACCTATAAAACAGGCGATGCGCTGGGGGTCTGGCCCTGTAATAGTGAGGCTACTGTCCAGCAGGTGCTGAATGCGCTTCAGCTACCTGAGCAAACCATGCTGACCCTGCGGCGTCAGGGGTCGACACCGCTTGGGGATGCTCTGCGGCGCTGGTTTGATCTCTCCCGCCCCAGCCCTGCTCTTCTGGAACGTCTTGGCCGCCCGGAAGGGGGGTATCTGCCGGATCTGATCACCACGCTTTCCGGCATGACCGACCCGCAGACAGTGCCTGCCCTGTTCCGGCAGATGCAGCCGCGCCTTTACTCCATTTCCTCATCCCCGCTGACAAACCCGGATCATATTCATCTGACAGTAGGTGTGAATCGCACCCCGTACCCCGGTGTTTCCTCCACATGGCTGACCGGGCTCACGGAAGGGGAAGAGGTGCCGGTTTTTGTACAGCCCACGGCGCATTTCCATGTTCCTGCGGATGGCAGCACTCCCGTTATCATGGTTGGGCCCGGCACCGGCATTGCCCCCTTCCGGGCTTTTTTGCAGGAACGCACCGCCCGGCAGGCCAAAGGCGAGAACTGGCTGTTTTTTGGAGAGCGGCATGAAAGCACCGGCTTTTACTACCGTGAGGAACTGGAAGCCTTCATGGCGCAGGGCTGTCTGACGCGGCTGGATACGGCGTTCTCCCGTGACCAGCCAGAGCGTATTTACGTGCAGGACCGCATGGAAGAGCATGGCGCGCTGCTATGGGACTGGCTTAACCGGGGAGCGTGCCTGTATATCTGTGGAGATGCCGCGCGGATGGCACGCGATGTTGACAGCGCCCTGAAAAGGATTATCGCACGACACGGAGACATGAGTGCTGAAAACGCAGACGCCTATTTGTCAGACTTTGCCCGCAATGGCCGCTATCTGCGGGATGTGTACTAAAGCAGGACGACACTGTGCATGAAAGTTCTTCTGGCAGATGAAAACTCACACCGCGCCGGGGCGCTGGCGCGCCTGCTGGAAGCGGAAGCAACACTGGATGTTATTCTGCTGGACGACGCCACAAGCCTGATTGATGCCGTGCGCCACCATATGCCCGATATTGTGCTGGTGGATATCAGCCGGGCAGACCGTGATGCGCTGGATAGTGTGCGGGCTCTTTCCGCCTCCGGGCAGGAACGCCCGGTTGCGCTGTTTGTTGATGAAGATGATGAAAGCCTGATGGAAGATGCCTTTGCCGCAGGTGTCTGCTCCTACAACGTGCTGGATACTCCGGTCAAAGATGTCAAACCGCTTTTACGGTCCGCCATTGCCTTGTACCGCCGTTTTAGGGAGACAAATGCGGAACTGCTTGCGGCCAGAAAAACACTTTCCGAGCGTGAGACAATAGACCGCGCCAAGATCCTGTTTATGAAGCAGGAACGCTGCAAGGAGGAAGACGCCTATCGGTGGTTCCGCAAACAGGCCATGCAGCAGGCGCGAAAAATTATTGATGTTGCCAGAGATTATCTTGCTCACCAGAACAGGACTCCTTCACCATGAGTATCTCCTGCCGTATCGGACTCCTGCGACTGGCAGACAGCGCCCCGGTTCTGGTAGCCCGCAGCATGGGTTTTTTTGACAGGCATGGACTGGATGTTGAACCTGTTATTGTGCCGTCCTGGGCCAATATTGCAGATGGGCTTGTCTGGAATGGTCTTGATGGCGCAGTGATGTTTCCGCCTCTGGCGATCATGACAGCGCTTGGCCAGCGTGGACGCCCGGTTGCGCTGCGCCCGGGCCTGCCTGTCAGCCGGGGTGGGAATATGATTGTTCTGCGTGGACAGGCCGAAGCGCAGGCACAGTGGCAGTCCGGGCGTGACAAGCACACGGCTTTTACAAACTGGGCGCAGTCGCTCGGCCGCAAGCCCCGTCTGGGTGTGGTGCATCTCTATTCAACACATTATCTGATCCTGACACGGTTCCTTCAGGACCATGCCATTTGCCGGGATACGGAGACAGAAATTGTCATTATGCCACCCAGCAGCATGATTCAGGCACTCGCAACCGGTGAGATTGACGGGTTTTGTGCAGGCCCGCCGTGGGGGGCGGATGCTTGCCTGAAAAATCTGGCCTTTGTCGTCGCCGGGTCGGCACAGGTTATGCCGGGGCATCTTGAAAAAATACTGACCTTACGGGACCAGTGGGCCAGCGAAAATCCGGATGGCGCGGCCCGCCTGTATGCCGCAGTCCGGGACGCTGCCGCGCTCTGTAACCAGCCTGCGCACGCAGCAGAAATTACCAAACTCCTTAGCGCCCCGTTAAATGCCGAGGGGCTGGATCTGCCCTATGAGGCTCTGAAGCGTATCATGCCGGGAACGCCTGATGCGCCAGACGCCATGCTCTTTGACACACAGCCCCGGAGCACCCGTTCTTCCTGCGGATGGATGATTGAGGATATGCAGCGCGAAGGCTGGCTCACCCCCACGCAACTGGGCACTTTAAGCCAGCTTGGCTGGTACAACGACTGATACGGTGTTCGACCTGTCTGTTTTGCCGCAATTTTAAGCGCACTCCGTATCAGGCTGCGGCCAGATAAAAAACCGCAGCCTTTCCGGGTGCAGAAAGAGCTTTATGAACGCTTCACCCAGACTATTCTCAGAATAATCAGAACAAAAAGCGCTTACTGCCGTTAGTTATTCAGAAATCCATTCTGCACAACAGCATGTTCAAAGCGTGTGAAATTCTGTTCCAGTTCAAGCTGGGTCCGGGCTTTTTCACTCTTTGCGACAAAGTCCTGACAGGTTTTGCTTGCCATGTCCTGACAGGCCTGCACTCTCTGGCCACCTGCCCACAGGCTATCCCCCGGAATGAAAGAATAGATCAGGCCATTGCGTGAGAGATCTTTCATTTCCTGATAGCTCAACGGCCATGTTGTGACCGCACGCAGATATTCCTGTGTCAGATCCCCGCGTGAGACGCCTTCATCATCCGTGGAGAGGGCGACCGGCACACCGGCGCGTCTGTAAAGCGCGAAGGGGTGAGACTTTCCTTTCACATTCAGAATAACATCATTACTGGTCAGGTTGATTTCAACCATGACTTTCTTCTGCGCCATTTCTGCCAGAAGGCCGGTTGCATCCTGCTCCCACGCAATGTCGATCCCGTGCCCGATACGGCGGGCACCCGCGACTTCCACAGCTGAGCGAATATGGTGTTCAAGCCCTTCAGGCGGCACGAGGCCGGGCGTCAGCTCACCCGCATGCAGGCTGAGTTTGACATCCGGATACTGCCTGCTGAGCGCCTGAAACATCCGCATATGCTGGTCATAATCCCGCATAGCGATAACGTTATCTTCCGGGGCAACAATATTGACGCCGACAAACCGGGCATCCGTCCGCACAACATCATATCCGGCATAAAGCTGCGCAAAGACCACGGACGCTGAAAAGTGCGTACGGTCTGGTATAAATACCGCACTTCAACGCCACATCCGGGATGGGCCTGCGGTGTGCCGCATTGCAGAACGTGCTGAGCCTGCTGCTCCATCTCATCCGTTTCATGCCGCACATCGGCAACCAGCTTTGGCAGCACAGGCTTAAGCGCCTGTTGCGCCTGTGCGTAATCCTCCCCTTTGAGGGGGTGCGTCATGCCTGCCCCAATCATCCCACCCAGCCCCGGGGAAATCATCAGTTCCACATACTGCACATGGTCCAGTGCTGCGCGGTCCCGCACTTCTGCCAGACTTTCCCCCGCATGTTTCTGGGTGATTGCGAAAAACTTGTTGAACGTGGCAAAGAAATGGTCATGCCCGGAGCGATCAATAGCCGTAGGCACAAAGTCACGCATGGACAGTGCATCAATCATGCTGTTTTCCGCATCCGGATTGGCGGCCAGAGCCTCTGCTGGAAGCTCCCCCTTCTCATGCCCGGAACAGCCGTGAGGCAATATCTGGCCACGATCCAGCGCAAGACACGCACCGTCCTGCGCGGCCCATTTCAGATAGCTTTCCGCATAAATAGCCCCGACCATATGGTTATGCAGGTCTGCCCCTTTGGGAAACTGCCGCAGGAAGAGGCCAAGCCGCGCAGGGTCTGACTGAAGCGCTGTAAAAATCTGCGCTGTTTTCTGCTCATCCGCCGTCTGTGCACAGCATACGGAAACAGAAAGAGGCAGAACTGCGCAGGCCAGAAGCAAAGAGCGAAAAAGCATGAAGCACCCTTGATGGTAAAAAGAGCTGGTCTGGAATGAGGCCCGTTGAAAGGCTGACAGGCCGTACATACAGCATAATGGCACACTATACTGCTATCGTAATCATACCACAGGCCGTAGGTTTTATCTGGCCCTGCGTCTCCCGGAGCCACTTTCAGCCCTCCCGGATTTCGGTATTTTATGGAGACTGTTCCAGCATAAGCCGGTCCAGCCTGGCTGCAGAACCGGCAAGGGAACGTCCTGCTTTTCTATGCCTGCCTCCCCCACGCCTGTTGCCAGCCAGGCCGAGGCGGCGCTGTCTCCGCCGGAAGGCAGCCAGGTTTCCGGCGTGGTGATCCAGCTCAGAATATCCTGCATGACGCGACCGCCCTGCCTGTCCCGCAGGAGCAGGTGGTGCCCACCGGGGATCAGGTCACGCCGGGTGGCTCCGGGCATTGCCTCCCAGACAGGCACCATGGCCCCCGGCGGCACAAGCTGGTCCTTGTCCCCATAGACGCTCAGCACAGGCCCGCGCAGATGTGGGGCTGCCTGTGCAGCCTGCTTCATTAGCGTAACAAGCCCCTGAAGAGCTTTAAGGCGCGTCGCACGCAGGGTCAGAGGGTCATAATACAGGCGCGCCAGTGCCATCCTGTTATCACTCGCGACAACATGCACAGGCAGTTCCCGCCCTGTCACAAGAGCGTCTGGAAACATCTGTGACAGAACCCGCAGGGGTAAATCTTGCGCCCAGCCAAAATTCCACACCGCGGGCGCAAGCAGGATTGTCCCGGCAACAGTCGGCGCATCGGGCTGCGCCATGAGCTGCATCAGCACGGCACCACCCATACTCTCCCCCACAAGATAAAGGGGGGTCTGCGGATAAGCCTGCTGAAGCTGCGCTGCTTCCTCCCTGACATCCGCCACCATCCGCGCGGTGCCTGCCCAGCCGCCACGCCGGGGTGCCTGCCCGAAGCCCCGCTGATCCGGGGCAATGACCGTTAGTGCGTGCGCGGTGAAAAACGGCGCCACCGACTCCCACGCATCCCGGCTATCATTAAACCCGTGCAGGGCCAGAAGAATGGCATGTGGTCTGGTAGCGGAAGGCCAGACACGGGCAGGCAGTTTTGCCCCATCGGAGAGCGCAAAAAAATGTCTGCGGTGGCACCAGTTGCCCAAGCTGCGCAAAACGGGCCGGTGGCCGGGGTACGGGCGGCATTGCCGTGCTGCATGCGCTGAGCAGGCCAAAAGCACCGGGAGCGAGAAACGGCACTGCCCCCCTGAGACAGCGCCGGAGCGCGGGCCAGACAGCGTGTTTCCGCAAGAAGTGCTGCATTCTGCTCACGCGGATGGGAAGGGAGAATGCATGGAAAAGCTCATGTCAACCCGCTATCATTCCTTACAGTTCCGCGCCAGTCAGGACCGGGGCAAAGAGTCTGCACACCGCATTCTGCGGGAAACGACCTCAGAGCAAACCAACAGGGATGTGCCTCCATGCGCCTTCAAGCCACCAACCGGTTCCGCGCCCCCGTCTGGGTTATGTTGAAACCATTGTGGTGGATAGCCGCAAAGTCGCGTGTGATGGCGGGCTGGGTGCGTTAGGCCACCCGCGCGTGTGGCTGGCTATTGGCGGGCACCAGACGGTTTGCCCTTACTGTTCCCGTCTTTTTGTGTTGCAGCCGGGTGTATCCGACGCAGGGCAACATTAAGACCACCCCTTATTTACATATTTTTTTGTGGTTTTATTTTTGCACGTATTGAATTGACATTTATTCCGTACGCTCCCTACATATTCCTCTCAACAGTTCCGCTGCGTGACACGCTGTGTCTTGCATGCCTTCCGGCCGGAAAAGCGTTTTATCGTTGAGCAAGGAGTCTTCTGCATGCGTTCCACCGCCCTTTTCCGCACTCTGCTGCTGGCAACGGCTCTGACAGTCTCCGTGGCGGGCGTAGCGCAGACCGCCGCTGCACAAACCGGCACAGCTCCCGCTGCCGCCGCGCTGCCCGTGCCCCAGATTGGCTCTGCGCCGATTACAGCCGTTGCACACCCCTACGCGGAGCCGGAAAGTGCCCATGCCGCAGTCGATGCTGCTTTTGCGCAGGCCCGCAAGACAGGCCGGAAAGTGCTGATTGATTTCGGGGCCAACTGGTGCCCGGACTGCCGCGTGCTGGCAGGTGTGCTGACGCACCCGGCGGTCAGCCCGTGGGTGGAGCAAACCTTTGAGGTTGTGTCCGTCAATGTCGACCACTTCAACCAGAACATGGATCTTGCCAAAAAATTCGGCATCACCATCAAGGCGATCCCGGTTGCCCTGATCGTGACACCTGACGGCAAGGTGCTGAACGGGGACGAAACTCTGGCGCTGGGCGACGCCCGCCGCATGTCCGGACAAGCTGTAGTGGACAAACTGGCCGAGTGGGCCAAGCGCTCCTGACCACACGCTTCTGGTCAGTCGTCAGACTGGAAAGCAGGTCAGGCCGAAACAGGCGTCACACTGGCGGAAGATATGCCTCGATCTGCTCCAGTTCCTGCAGAACAGAGGCGATATCAAGCGGCTGTTCTGACTGAGCCGTGTGATTATCTTCCTGCTGGCCTGTTGGCATCAGTTTGCCCCAATAGTGTAACCCGGCCTGCATTGCCAGCAGGAGATCACACGGGTTCTGATGGTGTTCGGCCACCAGTTCAAACACCACCGTGCCGGGCTGACACCACACACAGTTGGAAATCCCTGCCCCAAGTTGCCCCACCACCAGTCTGGCTCTGTTGAAGAGGCGGATCTGTTCAGCAACCGGGAGTGTTTCCGGGCGGATGCACACAAAACCCCGGGCCTGCAAGGCCGCCGTCAGCTCTGCTTCATTCGGGATTTTACGGTTCGTGGCGTCCCCTCGTTCTATGAAAATACGCAGATCCCGAGGCCCGGTGGCAGGTTGCCCGGTTCCCAGAGACCGATACGCTGCCTGTGATAAAGGGGAGACAGAAAAATCCGCAGCGCCTCGCACATAATCCGCATACAGCACCCGGCGGAAGGCATATTGCTTACCATGCTCGGTCAGAACGCTTCTGTGCGCGTCAAAGCCCGACAGAGCCAGTGTTTCAGCCTGCCACGGGCGCAGGCCTGCGGGCAGAATAAGCCGGGCGGCGCCATGCCCGGTGGCACGCAACGCCTGCAAGGTTGGCACTGTATGGGAAAGCCAATGGTAATAATTGCTATCCCAGTGGTCAAAACAGGCCGCGACGGGGCCGGGCTGGTCCAGCACCTGCACAACATCCGCCGGACGGATACGCAGCGCGGCAACAGCGGCAGGATCTTGCAGATAGGCCGTTTCCAGCAAAGGTTTGCCGTCCTTGAGGAACACCATCAGGGAACGGTCCAGCACGACATCCCGCAGATCATACAAACACAAAGTCGCCGGGTCAGACTTCCACCCGCGGAACAGAGAAGTGGCTCCCGTTGGCAGAACACCATCTGCAACCAGCGCCGCCGGGGCCGCCGGAACCGTTTCCAGAACCGTTACCCGTCTGGCGACGTCCTTCAGCCGCACGCTGCCCGTCTCTGCCGTCCGCCTGAAAAGCCTGCTGAAAAACCTCATCGTTCCCTGCTTTATCTGAGCCTGACCTGATGCGAGGCCGCCTGTTCTCCACGCTCTATCGTATTCGGGGGTTTCATTCTACGCCCTCAACGGACCGTGCTATGGTGCGTTACCTCTCCGCTTTTTCCCGTCGCTCTTTTCTCTGAGATCGTTCATGCCTCGTTTTTGCTCTCCTGCCCCTGTTTGCTCTGCCTCACCCCTCACTGCGTCTCCACGGACGCTGACGCACCGGCTGGCACGCTGCCTGTGGGGGATGGCTCTGCTGTTTGCCGTCTGTGCAACCGTCAGTGGCGCAGGACTGACCGGGGCATGGCAACAGGCCAGTGCGGCGGAAAGCTCTCCGGTTTCCACCACAGGGCACAGCGTTGCCACCCTGATTACGGATACAGACACCACGGACGGACGCGCCCCGCTGCATGTAGCCCTCCGCCTGAAGCTTCAGCAGGGCTGGCACACATACTGGCGCAACCCCGGTGATGCCGGAGAAGCACCCGCGGTGACCGTAACAGCGGACGGCGGCGCGACCGGAAAAGCCTCAACCATTCTCTGGCCAACACCGCACCGCATCCCCGATGCCTCCCTGATGTCTTACGCCTATACGGGGGACGTCGTGCTGCCAATGGCGCTGGCGCTCCAGCCCGCCGCAGCGCAGCCCGGTGGGCCGACCACCCTCAAGGCACATGCAAGCTGGCTGGTGTGTGAAAATGTCTGTGTGCCGGAGGAAGCGGATCTGAGCGTCACGCTGCAACCCGGCCCGGCGCATCCCTCCGCCGAGGCCCCGCTGTTTGCGGCTGCGGCGGACGCCACCCCGGTGCCGTCCCCTTATGCGGCAACTGTTGCGGCGGATGGGGTTCTCAGCGTTACAGGACATGGCCTTTCAGCCCGCTCGGTGCAGGATGCATGGTTTATGCCTGACCAGCAGGGACTGATTGATCAGGCTTCGGCTCAAAACTTCGCGGCGCAGGATGGCGGCCTGACCCTGCACCTCAAACGCCTGCCGGATTTTGCCGCAAACCAGCCCCTGAGCGGCGTGCTGGTGCTGAAAGACGCTGCGGGGAGTGAGCGCGCCCTCGCCCTCTCGGCCAGCCCGGTTGCTGCGGCCGCACAGGGAGCAAGCGAGGCCACCTCTCCCTCATTTACAGGGAAGCTGGCGCAGGCAGGCTTTTTACAGCAGGTGGCCTTCGCGTTTCTGGGGGGCCTGATTCTCAACCTGATGCCGTGCGTTTTCCCCATTCTGGCCATGAAGGCGCTCTCCCTCGCGCGGCTGGGCAAGGCGGAACGCCGCACGCAGGTCACAAGTGCTGCCTGTTACAGTCTGGGGGTTATGGTCACGTTTCTGGCGCTGGGTGGTGTCATGATGGGCCTGCGCGTGGCCGGAGCGGCGGCGGACTGGGGCTTTCAGTTCCAGTCCCCGCTGTTTGTCACGCTGGTCACATGGCTGCTGTTTGCCATGGCGCTCAATCTGCTGGGCGTGTTTGAGTTCATGCCCGTCACCGCTGGCAGCTCTCTGAGCACTCACGCACATGGCCACTGGCATGATGTTGTCACCGGTATTCTGGCTGTGGTGGTGGCCACCCCCTGCACCGCGCCGTTTATGGGCGTAGCGATTGCCGGGGCGCTCTCCGGGCCTCCTGCCATGGGGCTGATTGTTTTTGCCGCCATGGGGCTGGGGCTGGCCGCCCCTTACCTGCTGCTGACCACCGTACCGGGGCTGGCCGCCCGCCTGCCCAAACCCGGCGCGTGGATGCAGTATCTCCGTCAGTTTCTGGCCTTCCCGCTGCTTGGGTCCTGCGTGTGGCTTCTGTGGGTTGCAGCGCTGGAAGGCGGGGCCTCCATTGTGCTTCTGCTGGCCACGGGGCTGGTGCTGCTGGGCTTTGCGGCGTGGATGTACGGTGTGGCGCAGGTCAAACTGATCCAGCAGGGCCATACCCGCGCCAGTACTGCACTGCATGGTCTGGCGCTGCTGGGGCTTCTGGGCGCACTGGCTCTGGTTCCTGCCCTGCGCCACCAGAGCGCGGCCCCGGCCACATCAGGCAGCCTCACCTCCGGCCTGCCCAAAGGCACAGAACCGTTTTCTGAAGCACGCCTCAAAGAGCTGCATGCTGCGGGCAAACCGGTCTTTGTGGATATGACAGCCGCCTGGTGCATCACCTGTCTGGTCAATGAGAAAGTGGCGCTGGATATCCCCGGCACACAGGCTGCATTGGCGGCCCGTGGCGTGACCGTACTACGCGGAGACTGGACGAATCATGACCCGGCTATCAGCGCATTTCTGAAGGCGCATGGGCGGGATGGCGTGCCGTTCTACCTGTATGTTCCCGCTAACGGGCCAGAAGTCGTGCTGCCGCAAATCCTGACACCGGGGCTGGTGACCAGCACCATCACTCAGTAAATCGCAGTCCGCTTTATCCCCCCGACTGAGCTGACTATCCAGTTCAGCCGGGGGCATCCGAGCAGAGGTTAAAACCCTGTCTGGAGGGAGACATAGGCCCCGGTCTGGTTACGGTAGGTGGCAATCGTCCCCAGAGAGACATAAGCCGCCGTAATGTTCAGGTGTTTGTTGACAAAATAGCTGGCGTAAACATCAAACCAGTTACTTTCCGGCGTAAAGTTCTGGTTACGCGGCTTGGTCCGGTATTCCACCCCCACAACCAGTCCGGGGATGAAAGACGGCAGATAGCCGAGTGATCCTTCAAACTGGGGATAGTAATTATCGTTCCTGTCCCCCCCAAACCCGAGGATACCCCACTGATTGCCTTTGGTCAGACGCATGGTGGTATCCACCAGCAGGCCAATTTTGGGGAACAGTTTGGTCGCCGCAATATACACGTCCGCTCCATCGGCATGTTTTGACCCGACGGCATGGATCACCCGTGAATCCCCGTCATGCTTATACATTGCCCCGACCGCCACCTGCGGCAGCAGGGTTTTATCCAGCACATGCCCGAACAGCCGGACCTTGATGCCGCCTGTATCCAGATCAAACTGATAGCCATGCCCGATGCCAAGTTTGCGCCCGGTTGAGCCGGTGCGGAAGAAGTTATGAGAGTATGAAATTTCCACGCGGTCATAAAATCCCATGACTGCGCCGACATTCTGGTCCGTATAGTTGGTCAGGCTCACATAGCTGTAGTGAAACGCCATCCCCATACTTTTTTTGCTGCCGTAACCGCCGATGGTCGCCCAGCTGGCAATCCCTCCGCCGCTGGAGCCTTCCAGAGAACTCAGGCACTGGTGCCAAGCGTGCGCTGCCCGTCAAAAATTTTATCAAAGGTGAGCCCTGTCTGCGGGTCTGTAACGGGGTCTGCTTCCGGCTTTTCCTCCGCCGTCTGCGCCTCTGTGGTCGCGCCAGCGGCGGGCTGAGCCGTAACCGGCGCGAGTGTAACGCGCGGCGTACCGCCAGCGGGCGCTCTGGAGGACGGTGCGACCGTAGCGGAGGTTTGCGCCAGCAAAAGGTGAGGGAACATCAGCAGGGCAACACCCGTCAGCGTCGGGCCGGTCAGGGTCTTCCAGACCTGTAGCAGACGCACCCTGGCGGCCCTGCCCTTCTGTGAAACTGGCGGAAGGGCCATGCGCCCCTGTCTGCCCTGAAAAATCATATCCTCACCCTCGCCTCATGTCCGTGATCGCGCCGGAAGGCTGCCGCTCTGGCAGCTCCGCGCCTTGCATCCGCCCACACTGGTCCGAAATGCGTTCTAAAAGTTTCAAATTTTTGCGATGATTTTTAAAAACGCATCCCCTGATGCGTTAAAACCTGCTTCATCATCCCGTGATCAAACGGACACGCTGACGGTCTGATGTTCGGCCACCCCGAAATTCATGCAGCCTTTACAGACTGTTACCCCTATCTATATCCATACGGATATAGATGTATAAACAGATTGCGACCGCTCTTTTAGTGCCAATTTCAGATTATAAGTTATTCACACTCTGTATATTTGATCCGGCTCAGTATCGGCCACCGGGCATTTATGGAAATTCGCGCAAAAACCTGACCCAACACGGTGCCTGCCTTGCAGGCTCCTTCCGCACCCCTGTATGCTGGACAGACCGGGCCGGGGCGCATATCCCCGGCTCATTCATCGTCTCACCTTATTCCGGCCAAGCCCTGCAAGAGTTTCATGACCAACACAGACACACCCCACCTGGTACTGGTAGATGGAAGCGGCTTTATCTTCCGCGCCTTTCATGCCCTGCCGCCCATGACCAGTCCGGACGGGGTGCCGGTCAACGCGGTGTATGGCTTTACAAACATGCTGGCCCGCCTGCTGCGCGAACATGTAGGGACGCATCTGGCCGTTGTTTTTGATGCAGGACGGCAGACATTCCGCACGGAAATTTATCCGCAGTATAAAGCCCACCGGCCCGAACCGCCGGAAGACCTGCGCCCGCAGTTTTCGCTGATCCGTGACGCGACCCGGGCCTTCAATGTGCCCGCCATTGAACTGGCCGGATGGGAAGCGGATGATCTGATTGCCTCTTATGCCACCTCCGTGCGGGAGATGGGCGGAACCTGCACCATTGTCTCCTCCGATAAGGACCTGATGCAACTGATTGGCCCCGGCGTGTGCATGCTGGAACCCATGAAGCAGACCGCCATCAGCACGCCGGAAGTGGAAGCCAAATTTGGCGTCACCCCGGATAAGGTGGTGGACGTACAGGCTCTGATGGGTGACCCGACCGACAACGTGCCCGGTGTCCCCGGCATTGGTCCGAAAACTGCCTCTGCCCTAGTGAATGAGTTCGGCACGCTGGAAGCTGTGCTGGCCGCCGCGCCGGATATGAAAAAATCCAAACGGCGCGATATGCTGATTGAGCATGCCGAGGCCGCGCGCATCTCCCGCAAGCTGGTGGAACTGGCGCGGGATGTGCCGCTGCCCGTACCTGTGGAAGACCTTGGCGTGCGGGAGCTTGACAAGCTGATGGTGGCCGACTGGCTGGAAAGCATGGGCTTCCGGTCCGTGCTCACACGTCTGGGCGTGGGCCATCCTTCTGGCGCGCATGCGCATCGCACCGCCCGCGCCACGGCCCATGCCTCCGTCAACGGCGCTTCTGCCCCCACAGGCGCAGAAGCGACAACGCCTGATAACGGTCAGTCCGCACAGGCCGCCTCCTCTCTTGCCACGGCCTATGGCCCGTATGAAACGGTGCGCACGGCAGAAGAGCTTCAGACATGGGTCACCGCCGCGCAGGAAGCCGGTGTGTGTGCTGTGGATACAGAAACCGACGGGCTTGACCCGCTCAGCGCCAACATGGTGGGTATTTCTCTGGCCACTGCGCCGGGCAAGGCCTGCTATATCCCCCTGCGCCATGAGGGAACGCTGGAAGAACCGGCGGGGGAGCAGCTTCAGCCCACCGCGGCACTTGACCTCCTGCGTCCTTTGCTCACCGACCCCACCGTTCTGAAAGTTTTCCAGAACGCCAAGTTTGACCTGCTGGTCTTTGACCATGCCGGGCTGGACTTTACGACCATCAGCCCGGTGGATGACACCATGCTGATCTCCTACGCACAATCCGCCGGGCAGCATGGACAGGGGATGGATGAACTCTCCACCCTGCATCTGGCCCACACCCCCATCAGCTATGACAGTGTGACAGGCACCGGGCGCAACCGGATTCCGTTCACGCAGGTGCCGGTGGCCCGCGCAACGCCCTATGCTGCGGAGGATGCCGATGTCACGCTGCGGCTGTGGTATGTGCTGCACCCCACCTTGCGCACCAATCAGGCGCTGGCCCTGTATGAACAGCTTGAGCGGCCGCTCTCACCCGTGCTCGCCAGCATGGAAAAAGCCGGGATCGCGGTTGACCGCGCCGAACTGGGCCGTCTGTCGGAAGATTTTGCCAGCCGCATGGCCGTCATGGAAAAAGAAATTCATGAGGCCGCGGGGCGTGACTTCAATGTCGGTTCCCCACGCCAGCTTGGTGAAATTCTGTTTGATGAAATGGGTTTGAAGGGCGGCAAACGCGGCAAGGCAGGCGCATGGAGCACGGACTCCTCCGTGTTGCAGGATCTGGCTGATCAGGGGCATGACCTCCCTGCCCGCGTGCTGGCATGGCGGCAACTGGCCAAACTGAAAAGCACCTACACGGATGCGCTGCTACGACAGGCCACGACGGATGACCGGGTACATACCTCCTTCCAGATGGCCATCACCACCACAGGCCGTCTGTCTTCCAATGACCCGAATTTGCAGAACATCCCCATCCGTACGGAAGAAGGCGGCCGCATCCGGCGGGCTTTTATTGCGCCTCCCGGCAAGACGCTGATTTCTGCCGACTATTCCCAGATTGAACTGCGCCTGCTGGCGGATGTGGCGAATATTCCAGCCCTGCGGGAAGCATTTGAACTGGGGCAGGATATTCATGCCCGCACGGCCTCGGAAGTCTTCAATATTCCGCTGGAAGGCATGGACAGCCTGACCCGCCGCCGCGCCAAGGCCATCAATTTCGGGATTATCTATGGCATTTCCGCTTTTGGTCTGGCACGCCAGCTCGGCATTCCGGCGGGGGAAGCCCGTGCCTATATTGATGCCTATTTTGCTCGGTATCCGGGTATCCGTGACTATATGGAGCGCATGCGGGAACAGGCGCGCTCCACGGGCTATGTGCTGACCCCGTTTGGTCGGCGGTGCTATGTGCCGGGCATTCATGAAAAAAGTGCCGCACGCCGGCAATATGCAGAACGGCAGGCTATTAACGCCCCTCTGCAGGGCGGGGCTGCGGACATTATCAAACGCGCCATGGTCAGGCTGCCTGCGGCCCTGAACGACGCCGGGCTTTCCGCCCGGATGCTGCTACAGGTTCATGACGAACTGCTGTTTGAAGCCGATGCAAAGGACGCTGACGCCGTAGCCGCACTGGTACGCACAGTCATGGAAGCCGCGGCAAGCCTGTCCGTGCCGCTGGTGGTTGAGACAGGAACAGGCGCAAACTGGGCAGAGGCACATTGAGCATGACACCGAACGAAAAACGATTTGCACTGATTGCGGCGGGTATTCTGGTTGTGGCCAGTGTGACGGGCTATGTGGGCACCCGCATTGCCCTGCATCATGGCCCCACACTGGACAGCTATGGCAATGAAGTGGGCGGGTCTTTCCGCCTGATGGATTCCACAACAGGCACGATGACAGACCAGACCTTCCGGGGCCGCTGGATGCTGGTGCTGTTCGGCGCAACCCACTGCGCAGAAGATGCCTGCACTCCGGCGCTGACCAGCATGTCCGCCGCACTGGACAAGGTGGACCCCGGCAAACGGAAAGCCGTGATTATTTTTGTCAGTCTGGACCCGGACCGCGATGATGCCGAACGCCTGCGTCTGTATGGCCAGAGCATCAGCCCGCGTGTTGTGGCAGGCACAGCCGCCCCCGGCCCGCTGGCGGATCTGGCAAAGGAATATCATACAACGGTTGAAAAACGTCCTGACCCGGAATGGACTTATGCCATGCAGATGTCACCCCGCTTTGTGGTGATGGACCCGGAGACCCGCTATACTGGCACCGTGGACGCCACTCTGAGCGCAGACGCCATGACTGAAGCGCTCAAAAAGATCATGGCCCCTAAAGACTAAGCCACCATTATGTATTTTCGAGAACCGGAGAGGTGAACATGTCTGAAATAACGCCACAGGACGCATTCTCTGTTGCGAATGGTCTGTCAGCCTTTGGCAAAATTTCCGAACAAAAAGTTTTTCAGACAAACGCTCAGATCCTGCCTCTTCCTATTCCCGCGTACGATGGACAGTCTGAACAGACTTTTAACCGAGGACTGTCCCTCTACCACGCGCGGCCTGTTGCGGGGACGCGCTCCGTCTCGATACCGCTCACCCGGCTTTCCCTGTTCACCATGGAAAATGCGCGTTTTGTGCTGTATCCGGGGCTGGATGGCATGATTATCGACAGTAAAAACCATCCGGTTATTGAACCCTCCTGCTTCTGCCAGCATGATTTGTACCAGCACAACCGCCGTCTGCCCGACATGCCGGAGCACGAAGAACAGGAAGAGGTTTTTCTGGGGTTCGACGCTGCATGGCGGAACTATTACCACTGGATGCTGTATGGGGTCTCCAAAACCCAGATTGCCAGCACCCTGCTGCCCGCACACACCAGATTGGTTGTGCCAGATATGCCCACAGCAGGCGCTACCCACCACCCGGCTTTTACACCTGAAACATTTGAAACATCCCTCCGTCTTTCTGGACTTCAGGATCGTGTTTTTCGGGCACCGGAGGGGGTTCACAGGGCCAAAAAACTGCATTTTTTCTGGCATGCACCGACAATGCCTGAGCTTTACCTGAACTTTTCAGAACCCTACAAACATTTTGACACCATGACAGTGCCGCACAGGCCTGATCTGCCCACCCGCTTTTACGTAACGCGTGAAGGCGGCCATAACAGCCGCATCAGCCCGGAAGAGCAGGCCCAGATCGAACCTGTTCTGGAACGCAAGGGGTTTGAAAAAATCTTTCTGGAAAAGATGGATCTTGAAACGCAGATCGCACTCTTCCGGCAGGCTGAGTGTATTCTGGCCCCGCACGGGGCGGGCCTTGCCAATATGGTTTTCGCCCGTCCGGGCACGAGACTTCTGGAACTGAACCGCAAACTTGATGGCCAGCCTCACCTGCGGGACTGCTTTTATATCATCACCCTGCAACGCAAACAGCCTTACATGGTTCTGGATCTGGATGATCAACCTCTGACATCTGAGATGCTGGACAACGCCCTGACCAGACTTGAAAACGCACCCAATCCATTTTGAATCATACCTTGATAATTCTGGAGAGATCAAAAATAAATCCCTGATCAAGGCAATAAAAAACCTGCCAGAAGATGCTATTTTCTGGCAGATTTTCCGGTTATTTCAAACGATCAGTTTTTTAGAAGTGTGCGTCAATACGGCCATAGTAATAGCCACCGGTAATGGGTACCTGAGCAGAGTTGGCGTCATACATCCGTCCACCGTAATTGTTGTTCAGCGGATTGACGCGGCGGGGACGTACATTGAAAATATTGTTTGCTCCGATGGCAAAATGCCAGTGAGGCGTGGCGCTGTACCCCACTTCCAGATCTGTCAGCCAACGCGGTGTGTTCTTGAACTGGGCAAAGCAGCTGTTTGAATAGCGCAGCGCCTTACCGTTATTGTCACAGATCGCGCTGGACGGCGTCCAGTCCTGATAACCCAGCATGGTTGTTGTCTCACCATAGCGCGTCTGACGCAGATTGACGTCCCATTTCCCGACTGTCCAGAACGCATTCAGGATCAGCTTGCTGCGCGGATAGGCCGTGGTGATATAGCTGGCTGTTGCCGCGGTGAGCAGAGAGGTGGGAACGCCGTTGACCATGGTTGAAGCCACATGGTTCAGACGTGTGCGGTTGAGGTCCAGCGTAGCAGAGAGGTTGAGATTACCGTAGCGGTTCATTCTCAGCAGGTAATCCGCCTTCAGATCAAATCCCTGCGTGCGGGTGCTGGCGCCGTTTGCAAAGTAATAGGTGCTGACAGCATTAGGGTCCAGACCGGAGGGCAGCACAAACCCAAGCTGCTGCAAGGCTGCAATCGCCGTGGGGCCGTTATTGGACCCACCGGCAATAATACGGTCACGAATGTTGATCTGATACACATCAGCTTCAACATGCAGGCCTTTCAGAGGTTCAACCACCAGACCACCGCTGGCGTTCGTGGAGCGTTCCGGCTTGAGGGGCGCAGCCCCCAGCAGACGTGCGGCAGAGGAACTGACAGGCAGCAGGCCCGCAACAGTTGTCGCACCGACGTTGATGGAGCTGAAATGCTGCTCGGCAAGTGTCGGGGCACGGAAGCCGTTGCTGATGGTCCCACGGATTGAAATCCGCGGTGTGATGTCATACCGCGTTGAGACCTTGCCGTTTTCCGTATTCCCGACGTCTGTATAATGTTCGAAACGTCCGGCAAAATCGACGTCCCAGTTTTTGAGAGGATGGAAATCACCATCCAGATATCCGGCCCAGATATCACGGCTCCAGTTCCCGGCGTTCTGCGGGCTCAGGCCCACATAACCCGCCATGCCCCCGGCCTCATAAGAAGGTGGGGTCCCGGCTTTGATCTGATATGTTTCCAGCCGGTGTTCCGCCCCGAAGGCGATGGTGGTCGGCGTGGAAAATCCGGTTTTGAAATTTCTTCTGAAATCCAGCGTGTTTGTCCACTGGGCCATACGATAAGTTTCCGCACGGGTGCTGGCAGGGGACCAGCCGCATCCATCCGTCGAAACATAGGCGCTTGTGCTGGTGGGGTTACTGCTGCGCGGAATACATTTGCTGCTCAGCATGCCCGCATTGGCGCTGTTTTTATCCCCGATTGCATCTTCATCCGCGCCATATGTCGTGCTGAGATCCCACGCGAACCCGAAGAAATTATCGCCTTTCAGGCCAAGTGTGGCCGCGTAGTCATTTTCTTCAATTGTCTCAAGGGGAGAAAAGCCGGAGGGGTAAAGGTCGGGCAACGTATTCGGAGTGCGGTAATTCTGGTACGATTCCGCATGCCTGTGCGCATATGTCATCAGCCCGTATCCCTGCACACCTTCTGTCAGGGTTTTTCCAAAGGCAATACTCAGATTTTCACGCGTTTCTTCCGGCGTCTCATGACTTTATTTGAATTTTTCGGAACAGAAACCGGGCCTTTGTACAAGGCTGTGCCCGCACCTGCCGGAGCAGACCCCATCAGACGGTGGTCCTCTGTATAGGGCACCATATGGTCGGTATGATAAACCTGCCCACTGAGATGCAGATAGCCATCTCCACCAAGGGACAGGCCGCCATCCACACTGGTCTGATATTGCCAGCCATCCCCGTTATACGCATTGGCGCCTGTCTGGGCGCTCATATTCAGACCGTGGTTTGTTTTTCGGGTAATGATATTCACCACCCCGGCAATAGCATCAGACCCGTAGAGCGCGGCAGCCCCGTCTTCCAGCACTTCAATATGATCAATAGAGGCTGCGGGGATCATGTTCAGGTCAACCGGCGTGGCACCAAATGCTGGTCCGGCATCGGCATAAATATTCGCTGTCGTATGCCGGCGTTTACCATCCACCAGTACCAGAACCTGATTAGGATTAAGCCCGCGCATACGGATGGCCGAGGTTAAAGACCCTGCATCATTCCCCATGGCGCTGACATTGATGGACGCATATGTCCGCGTGAGCGCATCGGCCAGATTCATCTGCCCGGACCGGCGCAGCGTGGCGGCAGACAGCACACTGACAGGCGATGTGCTCTGCCGGGCCTTGCGGTTGACGGCGTGCGTGCCGGTAACAATCAGGGTTTCCCCTGCGTTGGCAGCAGCCGGTTTTTCTGACGCATGAGGCGCGGCTTTTGCTTTTTTTGCCGCTGCTTTCTTTGCCGGACCTGCATTTACCGCTTTCTGCTCCTTTTCCGCCGTTGCGGCGCTGGCAAACGGGTTCTGTACAGCAAAGCCAAATGTCAGAACGGTTGAAACCAGAAACGCTTTCCTGAGTGTCATGCGTGTATCCAGAATGAAAGAAGGATTAAAAATCACGCGCTGGCTATCAAACCGTGCCCCCTATAAAAAGTGAAACTATTATGACATTTAGTATTTATACTTTTATATACTCATTTTAATTTCAAAAATAAGGAAAATCACTCTAAGAAAGGTCAATTAACCATCACTATTAAACCTGAATAATAATTTATATTTAGAGGATATCCATGCCTGAGTTTAACAGACGCTTTCTGATACAGGCTGGCAGTCTGCTGGCCCCCGCGGTGTGGGCTGGCCGGAGCAGACCTGTCATGGCCGCACAGGAAAAAGCGCCTGTATCCTACGCGCGGCTGAATGTGACGGAAAATCCCTTTGGGCCTTCGCCTGCGGCGCGCAGGGCTATTATCGCCTGCGTGCCAGACGCTCCTTATTATGTGGAAAATGACCACACTCTGCGCGAAAAAATAGGAGAGCAGGAAAATCTTGAGCGTGATAAAATTGCTTTATCAAACGGCTCTCTGGATGCGCTCTCTCTTCTTTCAAGTGATATTGGGCGGAAGGGCCATATTCTGGCCCCCCAACCGACTTACGCCACGCATCTGAATTATGCCCAGCGCCGCGGTGTGGAGGTGCGTTACGTGCCTCTGACACAGCATGCCATTGATCTCGACGCGCTGCGACGTGCCATAACACCGCAGACGGCAATGGTGTACCTTTGCAACCCCAACAACCCGACCGGCGATATGCTGGATCATGCAAAACTTCTTGCCTTTTCTGAGGATGTTTCCAGAACATGCCCTGTGATTGTGGATGAAGCCTATTTTGAGCTTCTGCCCATGGCGGAACAAATGACCGTCTCATCACTCGTGCATTCCGGACATGATGTGATTGTCGCACGCACCTTTTCCAAAGTATATGGCCTCGCCGGGTTGAGAATTGGCTATATTCTGGCCCAGCCTGACCGCGTTAAACAGCTTTACAGCCTGACGACGACATCCCGTAATCAGGCAGGCTATACTGCGGCGCTGGCATCTCTCGGGGATAAAGAGTACCTGAACGGGGCTATCCGTTATCTGACGTCATGCCGTGCCATGATTTATGATATCTGCAAGAAAAATGAGCTGGCTTTCCTGAAAAGTCATGGCACTTTTGTATATGTCAATACTCTGCGCCCGGCCGAAAAAATGAAAGAAGCTCTGGCACAGCGTGGTGTGGATATTCGCGTGTTTGACGCACCCGATTATCAGACCTGGATCCGGGTCGGCACGGCCACCCCTGCGGAACTGGAACTGTTTGGCCGCGTGCTTCCCGCAGCGTTGCAGGCCGTGCCCAAAGCCTGAGGGATGTGCCAGATGTAAACTGGCTTTTACAAATCGTTTCGGTTTCTGCATTGTGTGGTGGGTCACAGCCTTTTAAGGTCTCCTCCGGTTTTTGGGGTGAGAGGCATAGTGCAGAAACGCTCTTTTTATGTGGGATACATGCTGGCCAGCCTGATGGCGGCTGCCTGCCCCCTCTCCCATTCTCATGCTGAATCCACCAGTCCAGCAGCACATTTTGCAACAGCCACAGCCTCTGAGGCTCATATGGGCGGAACCCTGCGGCTGGCGGCACAGAATTCCGGCGGCACACTGGACCCTCAGGTCTCTTACATTTCCCTGATCAAACAGCTTGAAACGCCGGTTTATGATGGATTGCTCGCCTTCCCCAAATTTTACGGTCCCGCAGCGCAGCACGTCATTGCCAATCTGGCAGAAACTGTTCCACAGCCTGAAGACGGCGGGCGGACTTATCGCTTTATACTTCGGCCCAACCTGCGGTTTTCAGATGGGCAGCCTCTGACTGTAGAGGACGCTGCCGCATCTTTCCGGCGGTTGTTCAAAGTCGGCAGCCCCACTGCTGGCCCTTACTATAGTCATATTATCGGGGCGGATGCCTGCCTGCATGACCCGGCACACTGCACGCTGGCAGGCGGGATAGAAACGGATGCCGCCACCCGCACCCTTACCTTTCATCTGACAGAACCGGACGCTGAATTTCCGGAGCGTCTCGCATGGTTCCATGCCGCCATCCTGCCTGCCAGCACTCCACCGCATGATACCGGGAACACGGCCCCTCCGGGCACCGGCCCCTACCGCGTGACCCATTATGACCCTGCGACGGGCATGGTGCTGGACCGCAACCCGTATTTTCAGGAATGGGCGCATGATGCCCAGCCTGCCGGATATCCGGACCGTATTGACGTCACTTTCGGGCTGGACCCGGAAGGCGAAATCACGGCCATTGAAAACGGCCAGTATGACGTGATGTATGAAGATGTGCCGCTGGACCGGCTGGGGGAGGTTGGCAGCCGCTACGCACAGCAGGTGCAGATTTACACCCTGCTGCTCTATTACTATGCCGCTCTGAATGTCCAGATCCCGCCATTTCAGTCTCTCAAGGCCCGGCAGGCTCTGAATTACGCCATCAACCGGCACGCCATGGTGATTTATCATGGGGGTGAGGCCGTTGCGGCCCCGCTCTGCCAGCTTCTGCCACAAGGCGCACCGGGGTATGAACCCGCCTGTGCTTATACCAAAGGGGCCTCCCCCACGCATCCGCTGCCACACTGGCAGGCCCCTGATCTGGCAGAAGCCCGCAGGCTGGTGCGGGAAAGCGGCACCGCAGGCCAGAAAGTGACCATCGTCGCCCCACTGGAAGGCCGCTACGCCGCCATGGCCATGGAACTCCGCAGCACGCTGGCCAGTCTGGGATACGATGCAACGGTGCGCAGCATGACGCAGACGGTGCAGTTTTCTTACGTGCAGAACAGTGACAACCATGTGCAGCTTGCGCTGACTGGATGGAATGCGGATTACCCCTCCGCCTCCAGCTTTCTGCAAACCCTTTTTGCGTGCGCCAGCTTCCGCCCCCATTCTGATAATTCGCCCAATATGTCGGCCTTCTGCAATCCGGACACCGATGCCCTGATGACCAGAGCGGCAACGGCGGCCCTGACCAGCCCGGAAGAAAGCGCACAGGACTGGGCGGAGGTTGACCGCGCCCTGATGGCGGAGGCTCCGGCTGTGCCGCTGGTGCAGATCAAACGGGTCCGCCTGTTGTCAAAACGCACGCGTAACGCCATCGTAACACTTAATGATGAAATCCTGCTCTCGCAGCTTCAGGTCCAATGACATCTGAAGCGTCACCCCCTCCCGGCCCATGGCAACAGGCGCTGCGTGGCCTTGTCCGCAACCGTGCTGCTATGATCTCCCTCGCGGTTCTGGGGCTTATCACCCTGAGCTGCTTGCTGGCCCCGCTTTATGCACGGGATATTGCCCGGACAGACCCGTTCACCTCCAATGTGGCTGGCAGCATCACGCTGGAAGGGCATGACGTGGATATCATGCAGCCCAACGATAACCCGCTGCACCTTGGCCTGAGCCCCATTGGGCCGACCGGCCATGCGGTCTATCTGCTGGGGGCGGATAGTCAGGGGCGGGATGTTGCAGCGCGGCTCCTGTATGGGGGGCGCAATTCTCTGCTGATTTCTGCCTGTGCTGCGGTGCTATGCCTGCTTCTGGCTGCGATTGCGGGCATTGCCGCCGGTTTTTTTGGCGGGCTGGTAGATACCGTACTGTCTCGCCTGATGGATATTATGTGGCTGTGCCGGTTTATCTGTTCGCCATTTCGCTCTCCATCGTCACGGTCAGTCAGGGGCTGAAGCTGGGGCCGTTTGTGGTGGAAGCCGATAGTCTGCTGATTCCCATTGTGATTATTGCGCTGGTGTATGTGCCTTACGCGGCGCGGCCGATCCGGGGCCGGGTTCTGGCGTTGCGGCAGGCAGAGTTTGTTACTGCGGCACGCTGCCTTGGCGTGCCACGCTGGCGCATTGTGCTGTTTGATATTCTGCCCAATGTGAGCACAACGCTTGTTGTCCTTGGCCCGCTGCTGATGGCGCTTTCTCTGCTGGCGGAGAGTGCGCTCTCCTTCCTGTCCATCGGAGTGCAGGCTCCGGCGGCATCATGGGGGACGATTATTCAGGATGGCGAGGGGCTGATCTACACACGCCCCATGGTGCTATCGCCCCCGGACTTGCCATTGTGCTGGTGGTGCTGGCCCTGAATATTCTGGGCGATGGCCTGCGGGACGCGCTGGATGTGCGGGATGCCGCGCGGCGGTCCTCATGAAGAGGGCTGACGCATGATAAAGGCGCTCCTCCGCCGACTTGGGCAGACAGTATTCGTCCTGTTTGGCATTTCCGCACTGGTCTTTCTGGTCTTTTTCGCAACACCGGGCGCAGACCCGACGGCCCGCATTGCCGGACGCAATGCCTCCCCCCAGACCATGGAAAAAGTGCGGAAAGAATACGGGTTCGACCGGCCGCTGCCCGTGCAGTACGCCACCATGATGAAAAAACTGTTCATCACGCAGGACCTCGCCTCCTACGTGGACCGGGGCGAACTGGTGGTGCCGGAAATTGCCCGTGCGGCTCCGGTTACGGTCTCTCTGGTCTGTGGTGCGGCGATCATCTGGGTTGTGCTGTCCATCGCCATGGGTACCCTCGCCGCCGCCCTGAAAGGCACCTGGACAGACCGGGGGCTGATGATGCTCGGGCTGATTGGAATTTCCATGCCGGTCTTCTGGCTTGGGCAGGTGGCTAATCTGATCACGCAAAGCCGGTATCATGACACATGGCTCTTCTCATGGGTGCCGGGGCTGGGCTATGTGCCGCTGACGGAACATCCGTGGGGCTGGTTCAAGGCGCTGGTTATTCCGTGGCTCGTTCTGGCCGTCATGTTTATCGGCATTTACAGCCGGGTGCTGCGGGCAGATCTGGTCGCCCTGTCCGGCGAGGACTTCATGCGCACGGCGCGGGCCAAGGGACTATCCCCCACCCGTGTCCTGCTGCGCCATGGGTTACGCACCTCCATGATTACCTTTGTCTCGCTCTTCGGGCTGGATTTCGCACAGCTTGTGGGCGGCGGTGCTTTGCTGACAGAGGTGGTGTTCGGCCTGCCCGGCGTCGGGCGACTGACGTATCAGGCGCTCACCAATCTGGATCTGCCGCTGATTATGGCCACCGTGATGTATTCCGCCGTGTTTGTTGTGCTGGCAAATGCGGTGGTGGATATCCTCTATCTGTTTCTGGACCCGAGGGTGCGTGATGCCCGTTGAAGCACCCCTTCCAATCCCAATTCCCCTGCTGGAAGTGCGCGACCTGTGTGTCAGCTTTCCCTCCCGCGGGCGCATGATCGATTGTGGAAAACGTCTCTTTTACGCTGGGTGAGCGGGATATTCTCGGGCTGGTTGGAGAGTCCGGCTCTGGCAAATCTGTCACCGCCATGGCGCTGATGGGGCTGATTGACAGCCCCGGCGTGCAGATTACCGGCTCTGCCCTGTTCCGGGGGCAGGATCTGGTAGGGTTGCCGCAAAAGGCACTCCGCCGTCTGCGCGGGCGCGAGATTGCATGATCTTTCAGGACCCGATGACGGCGTTTACGCCGGTTTATACGATCGGCTGGCAGATTGATGAACAGATCCGCGCGCATGAGCGGCTCTCCCGCAGGCAGGCCCGCGCCCGCACGGTGGAACTGCTGGCAGATATGGGTGTGCCCGACCCCGCCCGCACGGCAGACCGCTACCCGCACCAGCTTTCCGGCGGCCTGCGGCAGCGCGCCATGATTGCTATGGCGCTGTCCTGCAATCCGTCTCTTCTGATTGCGGATGAACCCACCACCGCGCTGGACGTCACGGTGCAGGCGCAGATTCTGGACCTGATCCGCTCCCTGCGCAGCACCTATGGGTCCTCCGTGCTGCTGATTACGCATGATATGGGCGTAGTGGCGGAAACCTGTGACAAAACGCTCGTACTTTATTCCGGCCGCGTGGCGGAGAGCGGGCCGACGGAAGCCCTGTTTGCCACCCCGGCCACCCTTATACGGCGGCTCT
>NZ_BAJW01000005.1 GCF_000613905.1 Acetobacter persici JCM 25330 | reverse complement strand
GTGGCTGGCGGCTCTGTCTGGCCGCTCATGGCGAGGTGACCGCCCGCGCCATCCAGAAACCGTTCCCAGACCTGCCGCCGGTCGGACGGGTCCGGCAGCGTTCGCGCAAAGGCAGGCGTGCGTTCTGCATGAAGTCCGCCAGCAGATGCAGCCCGGCAGGGAGAATTTCTTCAATTTTCGCGCGCAGGCGGCGGGCGAGGACCGGGGCCGCGCCCCCCGTGGAGACGGCCACCTGAACGGCACCGCGTGTGCTGAGGGCCGGGGTGATAAAGCTGGAATTGCCGGGATCATCCACCGCGCAGACGGGCACGTTCTGCTGCTGGCACAGAGCGGACAGCGTGCGGTTGAGCGCGGTATCATTGGTGGCGATATAGACAAGACGGCAGCCGGGCAGGCGGGTGCGTACATCCTCTTCAGACACCAGACCGGGCACATGCGTCAGAACGCCATCATCCGCCAGACGCTGCAATTCCGGGCAGAGCGTGGGGGAGAGAAGTTCTATACGCGCGCCGGTGGGCACCAGCAGGCGGACCTTGTTGGCGGCAATATTTCCGCCGCCAATCACAAGGACACGGGCCTCGTCGAGACGAAGCATGACAGGGAACCAGCTGGTTTTTTCGGAAGAAGACTGCATAACCCCTTACAGCAAGCAGGCTTGCGCGCAGGACGCAAGCGTTCGCGGGCATCGGGCCTTTAAAAAGCTTTTTAATCTTTCTGCGTTTCTGTGGCGTGCTGCCATGATGGCGCCGTCTTCCCGAGAGACAGGACACAAAAAGGGTGGAGCGCACGCTTCATCGGAACGAGGAGGCAGAATGGCGGGAACTGTGACGCAATCCGGCACGCAGCACGAACGCGGAGGTTTTGTGCAGGACGATCAGACCATTGTGGTGCCGGACCGGGAGCTGCATGCCTATGCCGGGCGGCCTGTTGCCTTTCTGCTGCGTTATATGCGCAACCGGGGCGTGGCGCATGTCATGGTGTTTGGCTCGGTCGGGCTGGCGATTGGCTGTGCGGTACTGGCCTCTTACGCCATCCGGCATCTGGTGGATGTGATGACGGCCACACCGCATGACGGTGCCGTGCAGGCGGTCTGGCAGAGTGTGGCCATTCTGGCGGCGCTGATTGCCATGGATAATCTGGGCTGGCGCATTGCGGGCTGGTTTGCCTCCCGCACGTTTATTGAAATGACGGGCGATATCCGGCGGGACCTGTTCCGGTTTCTGACAGGCCATTCCCCGGCCTATTTTTCCGAGCGGATGCCAACGTCTCTCGCGGCCCGGATCGCCACGGCGGGGAATGTCTGCTTCACGCTTGAAAATCTGCTGGCATGGAGCGTTTTGCCGCCCGCGCTCAACGTGCTGCTCTCCATTACGCTGATGCTTTCCGTAAGCTGGCTGATGGGAGGCGTGACGGTGGTTCTGGCTGCGGCTCTGTGCCTGCTGATGTTCCGTCTGGCTGTGCGCGGGCGCAAGCTGCATGGGGGAATACGCCGCTGCGGCAGCGGGGCTTGAGGGCGAGACGCTGGACGTGATGGGCAATATTGCTCTGGTGCGGGCGTTTGGCATGCGCAGGCAGGAACTGATGCGCTTCAACTTCCTTGCCGGGAAGGAAATGGGCCAGCGGCTGCGCTCACAGCGCTACATGGAAAAGCTGCGGATGCTGCACGGTGCGCTGACGGCGTTGCTCACCGTGGGGCTCCTGTTCTGGACCGTTATGCTCTGGCAGCACGGGACGGCAAGCGTGGGGGAGGTGGTGATGGTCATTACCCTCGGCTTCGCGATCCTGTATGGCACGCGGGATCTGGCGCTGGCTCTGGTTGAAACCGTGCAATATAACGCCCGCCTGTCTGAAGTGTTGTCTGCTCTGCTCGTGCCGCACGACATGCCCGACCGCGAGGATGCGGTGCAGCATCCCGGTCCGGTACGGGGCGAGATTGTGTTTGAAGAGGTCGGTTTTGCCTATCCGGGCGCGGCCAACGTGCTGGACGGGTTTAACCTCCATATTGCCGCGGGCACCCGTGTGGGGCTGGTCGGGCGGTCCGGGTCCGGCAAGAGCACGGTTCTGGCTCTTTTGCAGCGTCTGCGCTTTGTGCAGGCGGGCCGTATCCTGATAGACGGGCAGGATATTCGCAGCCTGACGGATGATGGGTTGCGCGCCTGCCTCTCCATTGTGCCGCAGGATGTGTCTCTGCTGCATCGTACCGTGATGGAAAATATCCGCTACGGGCGGCCGGACGCGACGGATGATGCCGTCAAGGCGGCGGCTGCGGCGGCAGGCTGCGCAGACTTTATCGAGGCTATGCCGGAAGGATTTGAGACATTGGTGGGAGACCGTGGCGTCAAGCTGTCTGGCGGGCAGCGGCAGCGGATTGCAATTGCCCGGGCCTTTTTGCGCAATGCGCCCATCCTGATTCTGGACGAGGCAACCAGCGCGCTGGATACGGAAAGCGAAGCGCATGTGCAAAAGGCGCTGGAACGGCTAATGGTAGGCCGCACCGTGATTGCCGTGGCGCACCGGCTTTCCACTTTGCGGAACTTTGATAGAATTGTTGTGATGCAGGACGGCAGGATTGTGGAAGATGGTTCTCCCACCCTGCTTGAGCAGCAGGACGGCCCGTATAAAAACTTTCTGAACCAGCAGGTGACCCATTCGAATGATGTTGCATGACGATGCGCCCGCTCTGGACACTGATCGTCCGGCGGCAGCCAAAGGGGCTCTTGCCGCTTACGCCTACCAGCAGATCAGGGAACGTCTGATCTTCAGCGCGTATAAGGGCGGGGAGCGTCTGGTGCTCCGCCCGCTGGCGGCATCTCTCGAGTTAAGCCCCACTCCGGTGCGGGAGGCTCTTCTGCGGCTTGTGTCCGAACAGGCTCTGGAACTGGATGACCGCAATACCGCCTGTGTTCCGGCTCTCTCTCGTGAGGTGTTTCAGGAAGTACATCCGCTACGCGCTGATCTGGAAGAGCGGCTGACGCGCAATGTTGCCGGGCAGATCACCCCGGAGCAGATTGCGGTGCTGGAGGGCTGCCACCAGTCTTTTATTGAGGGCTATCTGGCAGGAGACCCGCATCAGTCCGCTGTAGGGAATGCCGCTTTCCATAGTGCTATTGCAGGATTTTCCAGCATGAGCATTACAGCGGGCATCATGCAGCGGCTCTGGGCGCGGATCGGGCCGTTTTATGCCGGTACCAATGGTTTGCCGCCCGCCAGCCCCGTTGAGGCAAACCACCCGCATATGTTGCTGCTGGAAGCCTTCCGGCGGCATGACGCGGAGGCTGCCGTCGCGGCGATCCGTCAGGATTTTGAGCAGGCGCGCTCCTGGCTGGAACCGCTTCTGCCTGCCTGAACCAGCCTGCACAGTCAGGTTAAAGAAAAACCCGGCCCGCACTGGTAGCGGACCGGGTTTTTTATGCCGGATTATTTATAATGCAGTCAGGCGTCAGGCCTTTTTGGCATCCGCAGGTGCAGAAGCCGCCTGAATGGTAGGTTTTTCACCCGGTTTGACATCCGTCAGACCGGGCACTTCCACGTCAATTTCCAGCGTGGAGCAATGCGCCCCGCGATCCAGCTTGATCTGCACCTTGTCCTGATCCACCACAACGTGCCGTTTGATCACTTCCATGATCTCACGATGCAGTTGTGCCAGCAGATCATCCTTGCCGTCTCCGCCGGAAATCCGTTCATGAGCAAGCAGAATCTGCAAACGGTCGCGCGCGACAGGTGCGGAGGAGCGGCGCTTGAAGATGTTGGAGAGGAAGGTCATGAGACTCTCCGTTTAAACAGCCAGTCAAACAGGCCTTTACGTTCCGTGGGAATGGTGACTTCCAGCTTCTCGCCTGCCAGACGCCGCGCTGCGTCATTATAGGCGCGGGCCGCGGCACTTTCAGGCTCAGCTATCGTAACCGGGGCTCCCACGTTTGAGGCCCGCAGTACGTCGCCGCTTTCCGGGATGATGCCCAGAAGCGGAATGGAGAGAATTTCCAGCACGTCGTCCGTCCCCAGCATGTCCCCGCGGGAGGCGCGCTGCGGATCGTAGCGGGTGAGGAGGAGATGCTTCTCCATTTTCTCACCTTTTTTGGCTTTCTCGGTCGTGCTGTCCAGCATGCCGATAATGCGGTCACTGTCACGCACGGAAGAGACTTCCGGGTTGGTGACAATCACGGCCATATCGGCGTGGTACATGGCCATCTGTGCGCCGCGCTCAATCCCGGCCGGGCTATCACAGATGACCCAGTCAAACTTCTTGCGCAGTTCCTCAATGACCTTGGCAACACCTTCGGCGGTTAGGGCATCCTTGTCCCGCGTCTGGGAGGCGGGCAGCAGGGAGAGGGAGGGGACGCGCTTATCCTTGATGAGCGCTTGCGCCAGATTGGCATCGCCCTGAATGACGTTGATCAGGTCAAACACCACACGGCGTTCCGCACCCATCACCAGATCGAGGTTCCGCAGGCCGACATCGAAATCAACCAGCACAACGCTCTGGCCATTCTGGGCCAGTGCTGCGCCTAAGGCCGCGGTGGTGGTGGTCTTGCCCACGCCACCCTTGCCGGACGTGACGACCAGAACCTTTGACATCCGTGTTATTCCTCTTTGGTCTTAAAGGCTGCTTTGCCGTCAGCGTATGTTTGACAGCTCTGTATGCAAACAACCTTACAATCTGTCATCAAAAATGGAACGCAGAATATTCGCTCAGAACGAATTCTTTGCGCAAGTCTTACGTGAGAGGAAAAAACGTGAGTGTTTCCCCGGAAAGCGCAACCTGAGCGGGTTTACTTGTCTGCTCGGGGTCCATTTCTTCCGCTGTTGCGTAAAACCCGTCAATCGCCACCAGTTCGGCTTCCAGCGCACGGGTAAAAATACGCGCGTCACTATTGCCGCCAATGCCCGCAATGGCCCGCCCGCGCAGGGGGCCATAGACATGAATGGACCCGCCTGCCGAGACTTCCGCCCCGGACGCCACGGAGCCGAGGATCACCACATCTCCGTCCGGCCAGACAACCTGCTGGCCTGAGCGGACGGGGGTTTCCAGAATCAGGGAGCGGGGGGCAGGCGCTTCAGGCGCGCTGTCTTCCGGGATCGCGATTTCGGCCGAGGCACGGCCACCGGCAAAGTTTTCCGGCCAGTCCCAGTCTGCCAGAGCAGGCCATGCGCGGTCTCCGCCTTCAATCCCGATCACGCGGATGCCGCGCTCCTTCAGGGCAGGCAGAAGGCCGGACAGATGCTCGGCCTCTGCATCCAGCATACCCAGATCCAGAATAATGGGCTTACCGGCAAAAAACCGGCGGAGCGGGCAATCTGGTGGTCCAGCGCGCTCAGCCAGTCTTCCAGCGGCGCTTCCGGCGTGAGCGTGAGCGCCAGAAAGGACCTGCCTGAAATCCGGATGCGGGGCAGGGGGGATGTCGTGGGGGATGTCGTGGCGGACAAGGACGTGAGATCTCGCTAACGTAGGATCGGAACTGGAAAGACCCAGCATTGGTACACGCTGGAAGGGTTGTCTGTCGAGCATCTGTGCAGACCCCGCAGGGGATGTGTGCGAGATTTAGATGCATCCCGGCCCGATTACCCTCTGGCGTGTTGGCAAACAATGTCATAAATATTTTGCATGCGTACCCTGTATCACCTCCCCCTTTCCCCCTACTGCCGGAAAATCCGGCTTGTGCTGGGTGAAAAACGTCTGCCGTTTGAATCTGTTGTGGAACGGGTGTGGGAAGAACGCCCGGAATTCTACGCCATGAACCCGGCAGGTGAAGTGCCCGTGCTGGTGGAAGATAACGGGCTGGTGGTGCCGGATTCCTCCGTTATCTGCGAGTATCTGGAAGAAGCCTATTCCGATACGCCGCTGCTGGGCCGCACACTGGCCGAGCGTGTGGAAGTGCGCCGTCTGGTGGCATGGTTTGACCAGCGTTTTGAGCGCGATGTATCCCGCCGTTTTATTGGCGAGCGCGTGATGAAGCGCATCAGTGGCCGGGGCAACCCGGACGGCACCGTGCTGCGGGAAGGCTATGCGGCCATGAAGCCGCACCTGAAATACATCAATTTTCTGGCTGAAAACCGCAACTGGCTGGCAGGAAACTTCCTGTCTCTGGCGGATTTTACGGCAGCAGCGCATCTCTCCAGCCTCGATTTTATCGGGGATATCGACTGGTCCAAGGCTCCGGCTGTGCGGGACTGGTACGCCCGCATGAAGTCTCGCCCCTGCTTCCGCCCGCTGCTGGGTGACCGTGTGTCCGGCATTACCCCGCCGGATTACTACGCCAATCTGGATTTCTGAAGCGCGTGACCTTTCATAATGGGGGCGCATCCCGCCATGCGCCCGATGTGCTGATTATTGGTGCAGGTGCTGCCGGGCTGATGGCAGCGTTTACGGCAGCCCGGCGTGGTCGGCGGGTTGTGGTGCTGGACCACGCGCCGGAAGTGGGGCGGAAAATCCTGATTTCCGGTGGTGGCCGCTGCAATTTTACCAATACGGATATGCGGGCGGAACGCTTTATTTCCCAGAACAGGCATTTTGCCCGCTCGGCCCTTAGCCGGTATACGCCTGCACAGTTTCTGGAACTTCTGGCAGCCCACAAAATCCCCTGGCACGAGAAAAAGCTGGGCCAGTTATTTTGTGATAACTCCGCGCGGGATATTGTGCAGATGCTGCTGGCGGAATGTGCCGCAGCCCATGTGGCGATCCTGACGGATGTGCGGATTACAGACGTCACAAAACCACAGGATTTCCGGGTGCAGACGTCTGCCGGAACCTTCACCAGCAAGGCTCTGGTGCTGGCCACGGGCGGGCTTTCCATTCCCAAACTGGGTGCAACCAGCTTCAGCTATAATATTGCGCGGTATTTTGGCCTGCCCGTTATCTCGCCAGAGCCTGCGCTGGTGCCGCTGGTGTTCGGGCAGCCGGAGGAGAGCTGGGTGCAGTCTCTGGCTGGGGTTTCTCTCCCCGTGCGGGCATCCTGTGGCAAGACCGGGTTTGAGGAATCGCTGCTGTTCACGCATCGCGGGCTGTCTGGCCCGGCTTTGTTGCAGATTTCATCGTACTGGGACGCAGGGGAACCAGTGCGGATTGATCTGCTGCCGGGGCAGGATATGAACGCGCTGCTGGCCGGACTGAAAAAAGCCAAAAGCCAGATGAAAGGCCCTGCCGCACTCAGCCGCTGGCTGCCACACCGGCTTGCGCAGGAACTGGCCCGGCAGAGTGCCCCTGAAGAACGCCCGGTGGTGGAATGGCCCGACCGCACACTGCGCGCACTGGCGGACCGTATCCACCGGCTGGATCTGCACCCCACCGGCACGGAAGGCTTTGCCAAGGCGGAAGTCACGCGCGGCGGGGTGGATACGCGCAAACTGTCTTCCAAAACCATGGAAGCGCAGACAGTGCCAAACCTGTATGTGATTGGTGAGGCTGTGGATGTAACCGGCTGGCTGGGGGGCTATAACTTCCACTGGGCATGGGCCAGCGGCCATGCGGCAGGCACAGCACTGGCAGAGAGCGCCGCCGCCTGACAGGTTTTGGGTGCGGGGCGGTTTCTTATCGTCCGTAAAATCCGGTTGCGGACTCCCGGCCCGGTATTTGCTGGCAGGTAGGGGACTCCAGCCGTTGCACCCCGGTCTGTGTTTTTCTGAAAACCTGCTTAATCTGCGCTGTTTTTCAGTTCTGCTGCCAGTTCCAGCGCGCGGGCATACACCGTGCGGCGGGGCAGGCCGATGGCTGTGGCGGTGAGGGCTGCGGCATCTTTGACGGAATGGGTGCTGAGCAGGCTGCGGAGGGTGGTGTCCAGATCATCCTCGCTGCTTTCTTCTGCGTCCGGCGGCCCGAGCAGAAGGGTGATTTCTCCCCGTGGCGGCGTTTCGGCATAGAACGCGGCGAGTGTGCCGACTGACCCGCGCCTGACTTCCTCAAACCGTTTTGTGAGTTCCCGCGCGACGGCGCAGGCGCGCTCCGCACCAAAAACATCCGTCATGTCGGCCAGTGTTTCAGCCAGACGGTGCGGGGCTTCATGCCAGATCAGGGTGGCGCTCAGACCCGCCCGTTCTGCCGCGCGCAGTCTGGCAAAAGCCTCCTTGCGGGCCGCAGAGCGCGGAGGGGGAAAGCCGATAAACATGAACGGGTGCGGCGGCAGGCCGGACAGCACCAGAGCCGTCAGCGCGGCATTGGGGCCGGGGACGACGGTCAGGGGCAGGTCCGCCTCAATCACGGCCTGCACCAGCCGGAATCCGGGGTCGGACATCAGGGGCATCCCGGCGTCGGACACCAGAGCCATGCGGGTGCCGTTCTGCATCCGCTCAATCAGGGCCGGAACGCGCTGGCGTTCATTGTGCTCGTGCAGGGCTTCCGTGCGGGTGGAGATGTTGCGGTCTGACAGCAGGCGCGCCGTCATGCGGGTATCTTCACACAGAATCAGGTCGGCTTCGGCCAGAGCCTGCGCGCCCCGCAGGCTGAAATCCCCCAGATTCCCTATGGGTGTTGCCACCAGAGTGAGGCCGGATGCGCCGCTGGAAGAGGCGGCGAAGGATGCGTCCCCGGAAGAGAAGGCATGACGTGACGTCTTTCCTTCGCTATGGAGTGTGGACGTCCGGTCATAAGCTTCATCAGGCCGGTTGTTTGCGGAGGACGATCTGGATGATGACGCGCACATATTCTTTCCTGTCAAAGGCCTCCACGCGAGGTCTGGCTGGAAATGGCGCAGGACGCAAGACCGGAATGGTGGTTTTAGGTGCAGTCGGGCTTGCAATGGCCGGATGTGCGGACCAGTCCGGCACGGGCACGCTTCCCGCTCCGCAGGAACCCAAGGCGGCTACCAGCCACAAAATTGGCGTGCTTCTGCCGTTAACGGGTCCGAACGCCGCACTGGGGCATGAACTGCTGGCCGGGGCGCAGCTTGCCCTTGCGGAGAGCGGCGCAGCCACGGCGCAGGTCCATCACAGGCACAAGCGCAGGCACAGGGGCGCAGTGGCGCCCTGCAAATGGACGTGCATGATACGGCTGCCGCAGGCGGTGCCTCCGCTGCTGTAACCGCCGCTGTTGAGGCAGGGGATGGCATTATTCTTGGCCCGCTGACGGCGGTGGATACCGCAGCGGCCGCGCCTGCCGCGCAGTCCGCCAGTCTGCCGGTTCTGGCCTTTACCAGTGACGTCAATCAGGCGCGTGATGGCGTCTGGGTGATGGGCATCACGCCGGAAGATCAGGTTGAACGGCTTGTCGCGACAGCCCGGAAGGAAGGGCGGCAGCATTTTGCAGCCTTCCTGCCGGATAACCCGCTGGGGCACGCCCTCGGCAATGGTCTGCTGGCCTCCTGCCGGGATCAGGGGCTGACGACGCCGACCATCGTCTATCATACCGGTTCTGCGGCCAGCATCACGCAAATGATGCGGGAACTCTCAGCTTACGATACCCGCAAGGCGGATGCGCAGCCGGACGGCAGCGCGCCAGCCCAGACGGCGGACACCACCGCACCGGACAAGACTCTCCCGTCTGAGTCTGGCGGCGGCTCTTAACGGCGGGTCCGGCTCAGCGTCCCCGTCCACGATGGCACGGCACAGCCTGCCGCCCCCAAACTCGCCCCCCCGCCGTTTGATGCGCTGCTGCTGGGGGATACCGGGCTTGGCCTGAAAAACGTGATTGGTGCGCTGGCGGATAGTCAGGTCTCGTCCTCCTCCGTGCGGATTATGGGGCCCGGCCTGTGGGCAGCCTTTGCCAGCAAGCTGGGGGCGCTCAAGGGCGCATGGTATGCCGCGCCTGATCCGTCTTCCCGCCAGAGCTTTGTGACGCGCTTTATGGCGCGGAACCACCATATGCCCCGCCCGTTGGCTGATCTGTCCTATGATGCCGCGACGGTTGCCACCACGGTGGCCCGGACGACATCCCGGGGGTACCCGGTCAGCGCGCTCACCCGTCAGGAAGGGTTTGCCGGGGTGGATGGTCAGTTTACGCTGCTGCCGGATGGCCGCACCCGCCGTGCGCTGGGCGTGTTTGAAGTTCTGGGGAATGGGGGCGGCGCAAAGCTGCTGGTGCCCGCCACAACCAAAACCTCTGTTTCTGGCTAAACCCCACCGCGAGGCAGCGTCTTTCCGGATGGGAAGCACCTGCCTCGCCTGACATATACTGGCGTCAGGCGCGCGCATGGCAAGGAGGGTGTGCTGACGCCTTGCGCAGATGTGCGCGGCACTCCGCCATGCGTGTTTTGACATCGCCCCCCGGCCTTGTAAGCTTTTCCTGAAATCAGGGGCTGAAAAGGTGTGCTGCGATGTTTTCCATTTTCTCTGGCCGGTCAGGCAGAATTGCCGTGTTCTCAGCCATTGTGCTGTTGAGCGGTTGTGTCAGCCCTGCCGAGCGCATTGCGAATAAGGAAGATCATCTGGCGGCTGCTGGGTTTGCATTTCGTCCGGCAGATACGGCCCAGCGGCAGGCAATGCTCAACAGGCTGCCACCGCATCGCTTTGTGCGCCGCGTGCATGGGGATCAGGTTTTCTACGTCTACGCAGACCCGACAATCTGCGACTGTCTGTATGTGGGCGATCAGAAAGTCTATGGCGCGTATCAGCAGTACCGGCAGCAGCAGGCCATTGCGGATGAGCAGCAGGAAGCGGCTCAGGATTATCAGGATGCGTCCTGGAACTGGGGAGGCTGGGGCATGATGGGCCCCGGCTGGACGGGCTGGAACCCGGCATGGGGCAACTGGGACCCGGGAATGGGGTATTACGCGAACGGCTGGTAAAGCCTGTCAGGCAGCTTACGCGCGGTAAGCCCCCATTGTGCGGAGCCGCTGCGCGACCTTCTGCACCACATCATCCCATCTGCGCGGGGTGGTCTGGCGTATAATATGCATGGCCGGGTACCACGGGCTGGTGTCCTGCCCGTGCAGCCAGCGCCAGCAATTATCATACCGGTCCATCATGATAACGGGCTTGCCCAGCCCGCCCGCCAGATGCACGGACGATGTATCGACCGAGACAATGACATCCAGTGACATCATGAGCGAGGCTGTATCATCCATGGTGTGGAGTTCATCCGTCGGGTCATACAGAATCATGTCACGCGGCGGGTCCAGCATCTGGTCCGCATAGGGGCCTTTTTGCAGGCTGATAAGATTGATGCCGGGAATGGTGCTGAGCGGTTCCAGTGTGTTCAGGCTCATGGAGCGCCTGCGGTCCACCATATTCGGGCCAATCAGTGTCGGGCGTGGCGCACCGCCCCAGATCAGGCCGACATTCAGCTTATGGTTGTCAGGTAGCAGTTCGGCAAAAGTCTTCACTTTTTCCGGATCGGCCTTCAGGTAAGGGACAGGCGCGCCCATTGCATCCGGTGTGGCGGCAAATACGCGCGGCAGGCTGATAAAGGGGCAATGCCAGTCGTAAGGTTGCAGTTCTCCGCCCACCTGCACGGTGCCAACGCCCTCAAGCCGATGGCACAGATCTTCCAGCGTATCTGGCACCCAGAGGTGAACATGCGCGCCCCGGCGGGCCAGAGGTTCCACATAGCGCAGATACATCAGCGTATCGCCCAGACCTTCCTCCTGCGTGACCAGCACGCGCTGGCCGGTCAGATCTGTGTCCGGGCCAAGGGAGGGGAGCAGACGGTCCTGCGGCAGGGTGCTGTGCCCCGGTAAT
Source organism: Acetobacter persici JCM 25330 (assembly GCF_000613905.1). Lineage (GTDB taxonomy): Bacteria > Pseudomonadota > Alphaproteobacteria > Acetobacterales > Acetobacteraceae > Acetobacter > Acetobacter persici. Next base: position 66,290 of record NZ_BAJW01000005.1, on the reverse strand, counting down.
TTCAGCCGCCATTCATGCTCGGCCCAGCCCTGAGCATAGCGTCCTGCCTTGAGCAGGGTAATGGAGTGGTTCAGGCGGATCTGCGCATCGGCCGGGCGCTGGGTAATCGCGCGGCGGTAAGCGGTCAGCGCCTCTTCAAACCGGCCTTCTCCCGCCAGAATGCAGCCGATGTTGGACAGCGTGCCCGCGTGCTCCGGGTTTTCTTCCAGCACATCTTCCAGCACGCGCAGCGCTTCGGCCATTTCCCCGCTTTCTGTCAGCGCCATTGCCAGCATGTTGTAGGAATAGGTGGCGTTGGGGCGCAGACTGATGGAGGTACGCAGCGTCTCGACGGCCTCTTCAAACAGCCCCATCTGGGTCAGCACGCCGCCCAGAACGTCATGGATGCGGGCATCCTGAGGCGTGATTTTCAGGGCCATACGGCAGGCGGCGGCTGCATCTGGCCTGCGGTCCAGTTCCGCCATGATGGTGCTGAGGTCCTGCAACGGATGCACGGCTGTCGGGTTTTCCTGTGCGATACGGCACAGGATTTCCGCAGCCTGTTTCGGCTTGCCGGTGCCTGCCAGACAAAAGGCGCGCAGGATTTCAACCCCGTTATCCGCGCTGTCAGCAGAGTGGGAGAGAGCGGTGAGGGTATTTTCAAAATGCCCGGCTTTAATTTCACTCAGCGCCCGGCGCAGAATGGCAGGGTCAGGAGCCACGGAGGGCGCGGGAGAGGAGGCTTTGCGCGTCATGGCGTTATATTTACTGCCCTCCCGCCGCTGTGGAAAGGAAAACAGCGTGACGTATGAAAAAACCCGGCCCGGCACAGGGCCAGACCGGGTTTTTGCGTCAGATCAGAGGCCGGAGGCTCAGGCTGCTTTCATCACAGCCGTGAGGGAGTCCAGAACTTCCGCTGGGTCTTTTTTCTCAAGAACGGCGACTTCCGCCACAAAACGCTCCTGAGCCGCTTCAAACAGCTTCCGCTCACTAAAGCTGCCGTCCAGACTATCAACATTGCGGCGCAGGTCGCGCAGTACTTCGGCAATCTGGACCAGATCACCCGAGTTGATTTTTTCCTGATACGCCACGGCCCGGCGTGCCCACATGCCTTTGCTGACATGCGGCTTGCCCTTGATGATGGCCATGGCTTTATCCACAATCTCGCGCGAGACGATTTTGCGGAGGCCAGCCTTGCGGGCCTTGGTAAGCGGGATGCGCAGAGTCATCTGGTTGCCGGGGAAGGAGATCTGAATCACTTCCAGCTTGGTGCCGGCAATTTCGTCAACACCGATGCGGTCCACACGGCCTACACCGTGGGCGGCGTAGACAATGGCGTCTCCTTCCTGGAAGGGGTCGTCATCTTTAATTTTGGTTTTGGCCTGCGCTGCGGTTGTTGCGGCGGCAGTGCGTGCCATTGCGTCTGTCACGCCGCCTTTCGGAGTTGTTCTGAATGTGCTCATAACCAAACCTTATACCACAAATTCCGTGGTCTGTCTTCCAAAACGCAGTCTGGCCCGTATGGCAGGCAGTGCTGTATCTCAGGCTGAATGCCATCTGTTGCCGTAATGGGGGGCGCCAGCGGCAGGCCTGTGGGCTGCACCACATCAATCTCAATGGTGCGGGCCATGGTGGCCATGGGCAGCGCATGCGGTGTGCCGGAGAACGGTTCCTGAAGGTCACTCGCGCTCTTGTCCAGCACCAGAAACAGAATACCCACCAGCGAGGAGCCGAGCGGTGTGATCCATTCCAGCGTCTGGACCATGGAGAGCGGCAGAACGATACAGAAGACATTGACCAGCGCGCGCGGCAGGGCAGAAAACTGCATGGGCAGCGGGGTGTTCCGGATCCGCTCAAGCCCCCCCTGAGCATTGGCGAGGTCTGACAGGATACGGTCAATCTGGCCGTGCACTGCGCCATCAATGCCTTTTTGGTGACTTCATCCGTCACCCCCAGCCCGAGCTGGTAGAGAATGGCGTTAGGCTGGTTGCGCCAGCCGGCAATGGCGCGCGCCATCTCCGGCGGCAGCAGACGGTTGACATCCGCAGAGACATCCACATTGCCCAGCGCGCCGCGCAGAGCGTGCGGATAGGCTGCCATGCCCAGCATCAGGTCTGGCCGGTCCTTGAGCAAAGTGCCGACCTGCCGCCCGAAGGAGCGGCTGTTGTTGGTAATGGCCCCCCACAATGTGCGGGCCTCCCACCAGCGGGCATAGGCGCTGTTGCTGCGGAAGCCCATGAACAGGGCCAGCGCTGAACCAATAAGGGAGGTTGGCAGGCTTGGCTGTTCCATCCATTCCTGATGGAAGACCTGAAACAGGATAACTACGACGAAATCCCATGCTGTCATCAGCAGGATGACACCGAGAATTTCTTTACTGATGATGCGCAGGCCGATCCGCTGGTCAACGATCATCCATTCACTCTCCGTTTTCTCTGGTGTCAGGCGTAACGCCGGACCGTAAAAGACAAGTGTGCTTAACAGTCTGTGGCCCGCAGAGTTTCCTTGCGTGCAATGCTGTAATGCGTTGAGTGCGATGATAGCACGCTCTTGTGGGGATGTGACGTGAGCGGGGGTGCTTTTTAAAAAAAAATATTATGATTTGCTTTTTGTCCCGGCAGAGGTCTGCACTCTGGCCTGCCGGTGGGAAAGGGGCTTATCGTGACAAGCGGGATACCTGATGGCTTTTTAAAGGCCCGGTATCCGGAGTTTTGGACCACAGGAAAGGTCAGGCTGATGACGTCCAGCAACGTGCTGCAAACCAGATCAGAACATCTCTGCCACGGAGGGCGTGTCGGGTTTTACAGCCATGCCTCTGCTGCGCTGGGGCTGGACGCCCGCTTTGCGGTGTTTGTGCCACCGGGGGCGACTGCGGTGCGGCCTGCGCCGGTGGTGCACGTGCTGGCGGGCCTGACCTGCACGGAGGAAACCTTCTTCATAAAGGCACATGCGCTGGCGGAAGCGGCGCGGCTGGGCGTGGCACTTGTCGCGACGGATACCTCGCCCCGTGGGGCGCACGTTCCGGGTGAGGAAGAGAGCTGGGATTTTGGGACCGGAGCCGGGTTCTATCTGGATGCAACGCAGGAACCGTGGAGCCAGCATTACCGCATGGGCAGCTACATTGCGCAGGAACTGCCTGCCCTGACAGAGCAGCTTTTCCCGCTGGATGGCACACGGCGTGGGATTATGGGCCATTCCATGGGCGGGCATGGTGCGCTGGTGCATGCGCTGCGCGCGCCGGACTTCTGGAAATCCGTCTCGGCTTTTGCGCCTATTGTGCACCCTTCCGTCGTGCCGTGGGGCGAGAAGGCCTTTACCGGCTATTTAGGGCCGGACCGCCAGACATGGCGCGCGCAGGATGCGGTGTGCCTGCTGGAAGACGGATACCGCCACCCGACAGATATTCTGATTGATCAGGGTGAGGCCGATCAGTTTCTGGAACGCGAACTGAAGCCGGACCTGCTGGAAGAGGCCGCGCAAAAAGCCGGACAGGCCCTGCGCATCCGCAGACACACCGGATATGACCATTCCTACTGGTTTGTGCAGAGTTTTGCCGCGGATCATATCCGGCATCACGCGGCGGTGCTTGGGGACCAGAAGAGCTTTCCAGTGGTTGGATCAAATCGTGCGATGACGTCATAAGGCGCGTTTTCATGCGTAAGGCTTACTTGTTTCCCCGTCACACGGCCCAGAACTCTGAGAAACTCCTCCAGTTGTTCTGCTTCGTCGGGGCCTGTGACGTCGCATGGATTCAAGTCGAACTCCACTTCCTGCTCAGCGAAGAAATGACAGTTTAAGCGCTGTTTGCCGAGAATATACGAGGCGGTTACAGCATGAGCGCGCCGCATATCGAAGACTTGTCCAACCGTTAAAGGGGGTGAGGTCACTGCGCCGTCTATGCTGAATGACAATCTGGAACGATTTAGCAGAAGGAAATTCCAGACATGTGCCCAGTCATCTTTTGATGTATTATGTATGTATATATCACGGAGGGCACCGTCGTATCTGAAGTGTGGAGCTATCTGTGGCCAGTTCATCTTGTAATGATGCAGTTCGGTTATTGTCTGAGCAACATAAATGTTGTTGGTAAATTATTGCTCAACGGCTTTGACAGCGAAGTGTCTCTGGCGGTTTTTGCTCACTCACTGCCCTTTCGTTGAGTGAACGCAGCAGGCAGGTCGTAATCGCCTTCATGTAAGATATTTGAGACATCGGACTAAGCACTGAAAAGCGGGCATTACTTCCCCGATGAACGGTTAACGTTTCTTGTGTCTTATATTGCCTGATATTCTGTCTTCCAGATTCTTTAAAGAGAACGCAATCTCCTTCGTCTGCGCGTTGCGTGACATTAAAACGCATGAATGAAGACACACTGAATGGGTCCTTCTCAAAACATTGTCCGGAACAGGAATGATTTTATCAACCATGTTTAGAAAATTTTATTTTTTGGAAGGGAGAACATATGTCTGGGATTAAGCTCGATCTAGTTGCATCTATCTCCAAAGACTTGAGGCAAGATCATCATTATGATGCCCGCTTCGTTTTTAGAATATCCGATACACCTCGTAGCGCAATTTAAATACACCCTCGGTAAGCATAGAAATTCCTGGTATTTCCTGTGTAATACTCCACTGATTTTCAAGGTTGATGCATTTACGGCGCTACCTCCGACATCAAGGATAATACCAATATCAGCAATTACGTAATCAGCGCCCGCAGGCACTAAATCTGGATTGAAATTATCCCATCGAAATTCTCTCAAGGGAAGTTTTTGAATTTCAGGTGGCATAGCATCGCGTAAGAAGCCTGCCGCCGGGTCATATCCTGAATAAAGAGGCTGAAATTCGTAAACACTGACCGCTGTGCGAAGACCCCATATACTACGAATTTCTCCGAACGCTGGTAGAATGTCTATTTCATGGATAGTGTTTTTAAGGGAGTCTTCTTCGCAAAATGGCCCGTTAATAATCCTCGGATGTTTGATGTCGCCCCAAAATTCTTCAGGAGGATGTAGTATCTCTGTCTCATCCGGCATGAAGCCAACGACTGTGCCGTTGCTACAATGAATATCAAGAAACACTTCGCTGAGTACGCGGATATGAGAGACGTTCTGCCCTCTCAAAGAGTTAATAAGATTAAGGTCAAATTCAGAGAATGATATAGTCCTGACCAGCATTATTTAACTCTTTTCTTTTGACTTCCACTATGTCTCGACTTTTGCTTCGTGGCTATACTCATCCTCGTTTGAGGAAGCCGTCCGCTTTCGGGCTTCTCAAACCTTAAGTGGACATTCGGCTCCCCCCCTTAACGGACACTGTTCCTGCGATCTTTCGCCTACCCCGTGACGCCCGCCGGTGGATGCACAAAACCCGCAAGCGCACCAAGCCATTTTGCAAATTCCCGCAGGAGGAGGTGCAGGGTTGAGCGGTCAAAAGGGTGTTCCAGCGCAGGCGGGATGACGGGGTAAGGGTAGAGCGTCACACCCGGCAGGGTGCGGCGCAGTTCCACCAGTGCCCGGCGCATGTGGTAACCTGCGGTCACAACCGTCAGGGTATGGATATGGTTATCCACCACCCATGCGGCGGTCTCACTGGCGTTTTCAATGGTGGAGCGGGCCAGATAACCCAGAGTTACCCGGTCTTTCACGCTGTCCGGCAGGTGGGGCGGCAGAAGGTCCTGCTGGGTGGCCTGCGGGTCTACTCCGGAAATCAGCAGTTTATCTCCCCGGTTTTGCATCAGCAGGCGCAGGGATGTGTCTACCCGGCCCTGACCGCCAGTGAGGGCGACAATGCCATCGGTGTGCGGCATGTTGTCCGGGGCGGGGCGCAGCGCGTCATACACAAACCACCCAAAAGCGCCGCAGAGCGCCAGACAGACAAGCAGCCCCATTTTAAGCCACCACAGGATAAAGCGGGACAGGCGGGAGGGGCGGTGGCTGGCCTCACGCCTCATGGCATCCGTCGCAGCCAGATGCGGACCATGATCTGCGTGGTCGTCCAGCCAATAAAGGCAGCCACACATGGCAGAGCGGCAAGGCCTGCCAGCATATCACCCGGCAGCAGGTCAGGCAGGGTGCGCCAGTCTGGCATGGCAGGCGTGGCCGCCTGAAGTGTGGAGGCGGCAAACGGGGCGGCCATGCGGAAAAGCAGCAGGAGCGGGGCCATAGCTAGCAGCGTGCCTAGCAGGCCGCCGCCAAGGGCGAGCCCGCCGGTGCGGCTGGCAAAGCGCCCGGCAATATAGCTGTCTGTTGCTCCAAGCCCGTGCAGGATTTCAATAATATCGCGCCGGGTTGACAGGCCTGCTCTTGTGGCCAGCGCGGTAATCATGGTCGCAATGCCGCCCACGGTGACGAGCGCGAGGGCTGCGCAGGCCATCAGGCTCTCGGCCAGTGCGCGCAGGCGGCTGCTCCATTCAGCATTATGTTCCACCACGGTGCCGGGCACATGCGCATTGAGCGTCTGTTCCAGATCCGCCGGGGCTTCATGCCCTTCAGCCAGACGCACCTCAATCACGGCGGGGAGCGGCAGGGCCGTTTTACCTGCATCGCCGAGCCAGGGTGTGAGCAGACGGGCCAGTTCCTCCTGTGTCAGCCGATGGACCTGCGTGCCAGCTGGAAGGGTGGCGAGGTCCGCCTGCACGATCTCGGCCCGGCTCTGGGAGGCGGTTTTGTCGCTCTTGCTGGCCCCGCTCAGAGGTTGATCAGGTTCTGAGACCTGAATGGTAAGCAGTTGCGCGGCGCCGCCAGCCCAGCGGGTGGAGAGGGTGCGGGCTCCGGTAGCGCCCGTCAGCGTCAGGGCGGCGAGAAAACTCATCATCGCGACCAGAATGAACAGGCTTCTGTCCGGCAGCGCTTCTGAAAGGGAGAGGCCATCTTTCGGCCGGAAAGGGAAGGGCCATGGCTTAGGCTCCATCCTGCACAAGGCGGCCGCGTTCCAGTGTCAGCGCCGGGCGGGGCAGGCGACGGACCAGTGCCTCATTATGGGTGGCGACAATAACTGTGGTGCCCATGCTGCTCAGTTCACTGAACATATCCAGCAATTTATGGGCCTGCGGTTCTTCCAGCGCATTGGTGGGTTCATCGGCCAGAATCAGGCCGGGGCGGTGTACAATGGCGCGCGCAATGGCCGTCCTCTGCTGTTCCCCGCCTGACAGGCGGGAGGCGCGGACGTTCAGCTGGTTCCCAAGCCCTACCCATTTCAGGATGGCGTGCACTTCGTCCGTAATCTTGTCTTCCGGCCTGTGTTGCAGGCGTAAGGGAAGAGCGACGTTATCGGCCACGGAAAGGTCCGGCATCAGCCGGAAATCCTGATGTACCATTCCGATTCTCTGCCGCAGGCGGACCAGAACAGCGCGGGGCGTGTGCGCGGTAACATCCTTATCCAGCAGGCACAGTGTGCCATCGGAGGGCAGGTTTTCCACATGCAGCAGGCTGAGCAGGCTTGTTTTGCCCGCACCGGACGGCCCGAGCAGCCAGCGAAAGCCCCCTTGAGGCACCGAGAAGGACAGGTTGGAGAGCACTGGTGTGCTTGCTTTGCGCTCCCTGCGCCACGAGACGTTGCTGAGACGAATCATGGTGAAAGCACGGGTCTGCCAGCCAGAGGCAGGCAGGAAGGGCGGGGGTTACGCATGGTGCCACTGTAACGGAGGGAAGGCGGTGCTGTCGATTCGATTTCTGGTGCCGTTCCGTTCAGGGTTGCGGTTCCCTCAGCGTGCTGAAGCACAACGGCGGGGAGAGGGCGTGCAACATGTTTGGGGGCCGTTACGGAGCGTTGCTGTGGGTGGGGTCCGTCAGGGGTGTCCTGTGGCACCGGAAGAGCCGAGTATGCACAGTCGGCCTTTTCAGTTCACGGCTTATGCGCAGAATAAGGGAGCAGAGTCGGAGGGGCAGGTGCAGAGTGTGCGGGATTGGATGCTGACGGACGCTTTCTGGCGATGGGCGTGGTGCGTCAGCCTTATTGTGGCCATGCTGGCAGGCGTGGCCTGTTATGAGTGGTGGGATGATATTGTGCGGGTCTGGCCTGCTGCCGCCCGTCTGTATCTGCCGGGGTGAGGTCTCACCCCACCCGGTGCAGGGTGGGGGACGTTTGCAGCGTCGTGCCCCGCCAGATGACAGTCAGCCAGATTACATATTGCGGCCAGCCAGAGTGGCCAGAGTGGCACCGGCGGCTGCCAGACCCATGAGCAGAATGCCATCCCAGACCATGCCGCTGGCTGTCAGCGTGTGGCCTGCGACCGTGATCTGTGCCGGAATGGCGGAGGCGACGTTGGCAATGGCATCCCGCGCCTGAGGGTCCGCAGAGGCGCTGACGTGTGAGACGGCGCCAATCAGCACCGGCAGGGCTTTCCACGCAACACCGGCAATCAGCAGCAGCGGCGCAAACAGTTCAGCCAGTTGCTGAATGAAATAGAAGAAAAAATAGCAGACGGCCCAGAGCCCGGCACGGGCCAGCCTGAGGGCGGGAGAACTGCTGCCTGATGCCTCTGAGACAAAAGAAAACGGCCGATGAGCATCAGCACGGTTGGGGGTGGGGTCCATGGGTCTGGTGTTTCCTCAGCCAGTAAAAGCAGGGTGTGCCGCGCTCAAGAAACCGGCAGGCGCGCACAGAATTACCGTGATTATACACAAGAGAGGCGGTAGGGCACAGACGCATGACCTAAAAGGTGGTTGCTGTGGCTTTCCTGCTATAACAGGCCGTAAGGGCGTCTGGGTGACAAGGCTGAATTCTCTCTCTCTGGTAACGCATTCGCGAACAGACGGGACCGCCGGGATTTGGTTAGATAGAGCGATTCACGCTCATGAATGCGCGGCCTCTGTGGCCGTCAGGCAAGGGCATGATGTAGAAAAAAAATAGCGGAAGAAAGCAGGACACCTGAACAACGTGATGTGCGCTCCGGAACAACAGGTGCGGGATGCGGGATTGAGATGACAGTTGGTTCGGGTACCGTTTTGCTGGTGGGGCTGGACGCCGTGGGTGAGGGCGCTTTTTCCGCGCTGCTGACCCAGCGCGGCTTGCAGGTTCAGTCTGTCTCCACAGGATGTCAGGCCTTTGCGGGGTTTGAAAGCCAGTTGCCGGATCTGCTGGTGGTGGCGGGCACCCTGCCGGATATGTCCGTGGCGCGGCTGTGCCAGCGGCTGCGTGTCAATGCCGTGACCCGCAGTATTCCTGTTCTGGTTCTGCTCGAGGCGCCAGATGCCGAGCAGGAACGGCTGGTGCTGGAACAGGGGGCGGATGCCTGCCTGAGCCGTCAGGCTGATCCGGCTTTTCTGATGTTCCGCGTCTGTGGTCTGCTGCGGGAAAATGATGAAGATCCACTCTCCCGCGCCGGGGGAACATTCCGTCAGCCCAGCGTTGCTATTGCGACGGCGCCGGGAGGGTTGTTGTGGTCCTGGCGGGGCGGTGGGCGGGATGCCCCGCCTGTGTTGCAGGATTTGCTGCGGCGGCATGGAGCCACGGTTTCTCTGATTGACGATCCGGCTGATTTCAATCTGGCAAACTGCCCTGTGGGCAAGGACCAGCCGGATTGTCTGGTGGTGGATCTGGCTTGTCCATCTTTTGATGGGCTGGCCTTTGCCCATACGGTTGTGGCCATGCGCCGCCGGACCCGGCAGTGCATGCGCGTGCTGGGTATGGTGGAAGGCGGCCAGCTTTCCGGCCAGATGGCCAGCATGGCCTTTAGCGCCGGCGTGGATGATCTGGTGGATGCGGATATCGCGCCGGACCTGCTGGTGGCGCGCATCAGCAGCCTTGTGCGGCGTAAAATGGTGCAGGATGAAACCCGCCGGGAAGAAGCACATATTGAAAGTGCCCGCGCCCGTATGGCGCTGGCGGATGCGCTGCGGCGGGTGAATGCGGATCTGGCCTCAGCCAACCGCAAGCTGATTGAGGCGCAGGCCAAGCTGGTGCAGTCCGCCAAAATGGCGTCCCTTGGGGAACTGGCTGCCGGGATTGCGCATGAATTCAACAACCCGCTCGCTTTTGTGCTGGCGCATGAAAATACCGTTAATCGCAGTATTTCCCGCGCCCTCAGCGCTGTGCGGGAAGGTGATACGCTGGCGGCGGAGCAGGCGCTGGCAAAAAGCAGTGAGCGTCTGGCAGCTTCCCTCATCGGCCTCTCCCGGATGCGGGATCTGGTGGTGAGCCTGCGGCGGTTCTCACGGCTGGAGGAAGGAGAGTTCAGCCGTCTGGATGTGCCGGAAGCCATTGATATGGTTCTGACCCTGCTGGCCCCCAAGCTGGGCCAGAATATTCGTGTGATCTGCGCGCTGGACGCCCCGCCGGACCTGTTCTGTCAGGCCGCGCTGGTCAATCAGGTTGTCATGAATATTGTCAGCAACGCTGCCGATGCCATTACGGAAAAGCAGCGTGAGCAGGAGGCTGCGGGCCTTGCCGCGGGCGAGGAGGACCGGATTGAAATTACGTCCTCTCTGGAGCCTGCCGCCACCCATACCGGACAAGATTACGTTATCCGGATTAGTGATACCGGGCCGGTGTGCCGAAAGATCTTCAGGAACGCGTTTTTGAACCGTTTTTCACAACAAAACCTGTAGGCTCAGGAACAGGGCTCGGGCTGGCGACAGCGTATGGCGTTGTGCAGGCCCATGACGGGAGTATTGTTGTGACCGATGCTCGGGAGAACGGCGGAGCCTGCTTTACGTTGCGTGTGCTATCGGGCTGAAGAGGAAAGGCGCACCCATGCTGCCTGAACCTGACAAAAGGCCCGTTGTCCTTATTGTGGACGACGAGCCGGAAATACTGATTGCTCTGACAGACCTGCTGGAAGACGTGTATGACGTCCTCTCCGCATCCTCGGGCGAACAGGGGCTTGCGTTGCTGAAGCAACGGTCTGACGTAGCGGTGATTGTGTCCGACCAGCGGATGCCGGGCATGACGGGGGATGTGTTTCTGGCGCGGGCCAGACTGCTGTCCTCCGCCGGGGCTATTCTGCTGACGGGCTATGCGGATATTACCGCGGTGGAAGCCGCGTTGAATCAGGGGCAGATTTCCTTTTTTGCCTATAAGCCGTGGGATGATGAAACCCTGCTCTCCATGGTGGGGCAGGCGGCGTCCCGCTATCGTCTGGAAAAAGAGCTGCAATGCGAACAGCTTTTGCTGCGTGGGCTGCTGGATAACCTGCCGTTTGGTCTGGCGTTCAAGGAGGAGACCGGGCGCTTTATTCGCCTCAACCGCCAGATGGCGGACCAGTTCGGCCGGAGCATAGAGGCCTGCGTTGGCCAGACGGAAGAGGAACTGGTGGACGCCACCCGTCTGGATAGCCTGAAAGAAGCGCAGAGGTTCTGGATTCGTCTGGCCGGGACCAGCAGATTTTGCAACTGGCCGGGCCGGACGGGCAGGCCCGCTGGCATGACCTCACACGCGTGCGGCTGGACGGTGAGCCGGGTGTGACTGTGTCCGGCGGGGCTGCGGGCCTGAAAAACTATTCCATCCTGATTGACCGGGATGTGACAGATTTGCTGGCCATGGAGCAGCGCCTGCGTCAGGCTGAAAAAATGCAGGCTATTGGCACGCTGGCGGGCGGGATTGCCCATGACTTTAACAATCTTCTGACGGCTATTCTCGGCTCACTGGAACTGGTGATGGATCTGGAGCCGCCGAAGGAGCCCGGTGTGGCGCGGCTGTTCCATAACGCGCTGGAAGCCGCACGGCGCGGCGGTGCGCTGACGCAAAAGCTTCTGGATTTCAGTCGTCCACGCCATCTGGCCTGCCAGCAGGTCGATTTACGAAAACTGATGGCGTCCCTGCAAAGTTTTATGTCTCAAGGGAAAGTGCCGGATGAAATTCAGGCAGTGCTGGGGGCAGAGGGCGGCTATTCCAGCAGCCGCATCAGCACTGTGCAGTTTGAGCTGCCTGATGCGCCCTTGCCTGTGGTCTGGACGGACGCAACACAACTGGAACTGGCGGTCTTCAATCTGTGCGTGAACGCGCTGGATGCGCAGCCGGAAGGCGGTGCGACGACCGTTTCTGTCCGGCAGGCGGCGCGTCCACTCGGGCTTGTGAGCACTACGCATAATGGGGAAGCCTGGGTTGTGGTTCAGGTTATGGATCGGGGCGTGGGCATGACGGAAGAAATGCAGGCCCGCATTTTTGATCCGTTCTTCACCACCAAAGGGATCGGGCAGGGCACAGGGCTTGGCCTGTCCATGATCTATGGCTTCATCAGCCATTGCGGGGGGGAAGTGCGGGTGGAAAGTGTGCCGGGTGGCGGCACGTCCATTGAACTCTGGCTCCCGGCCATGGCGGAAGAACGCCCGGCGGTTCCGTCTCTTACGCCCGCACGGGTGCAGGCTGCCTCTCCACAGAAACTGCCGCCTGTCCAGCAGGGCGAGACCATTCTTGTGGTGGATGATGAACCGGGAGTGCGGGCTGTAACAGCCGGTTTCCTGCGCCGCGCCGGATATGCGGTTTTGGAATCTGCCAGCGGTGCCGAGGCGCTGGGGGTGATTGCCGATAAACCGGATATCGCGTTGGTCGTGATGGATGTGATGATGCCCGGCATGAACGGGGATGAAGTCGCCCGCCGCCTGCATACCGTGCGCCCGGAACTGCCTGTACTGTTTGTCACCGGCTATGCAGATCTTGCGTCCCTGCCGGAAGGGGTCACGGTTCTGCATAAACCTTACACGCGGGACGCGCTGCTGGGGGATGTCAGGGCCATGCTTGCCGCATAAGCGGTGCTTTCCTGCCCGCAGGCCTCTTGTGCTGACGGCAGGAAAGCTTATCTCTTGCTACTATGCAAAGCTTTCACACAGCCTCCTCCTCGCATGATCCCGTCGGATGGCACGGGACAACAATCCTCTGTGTCCGGCGTGGCCCCACTGTGGCTATGGCCGGGGATGGGCAGGTCACGCTCGGTCAGACCGTGATTAAAGGGAACGCCCGCAAAGTGCGGCGGATTGGCCCTTCCGGCTCCATTCTGGCCGGATTTGCTGGTGCCACGGCGGATGCCTTTACGCTGCTTGAGCGGCTGGAAGCCAAGCTGGAGCGCTACCCCAATCAGCTTGAACGCGCCTGTGTTGAACTGGCAAAAGACTGGCGGACAGACCGTTACCTGCGGCGGCTGGAAGCCATGATGGCCGTGGCCGACGCTGAACATTCCTATACCCTGACAGGCAATGGTGATGTTCTGGAGCCGGAAGATGGCATTATCGCCATTGGGTCCGGGGGAAATTTTGCCCTCTCTGCCGCTCGGGCGCTGCTGACGGTTGAAGGGCTGGACGCGGAGGATATTGTGCGGCGGTCCATGAAAGTAGCCGGTGATATCTGCGTTTATACGAATCATTCTGTCAGGGTGGAAACGCTGACGGCCTCTCCTTCAACAGATAAGGTTTCTTCCTGATGGATGCACCGACCTTTTCTCCGAGGGAAATTGTCTCGGAGCTTGATCGTTTTATTGTCGGGCAGGGTGACGCCAAGCGGGCTGTGGCCATTGCGCTGCGCAACCGCTGGCGGCGTGCGCAACTGGCCGAAGGGCTGCGCGAAGAAGTTGTGCCCAAAAACATCCTGATGATCGGCCCGACAGGCTGCGGGAAAACCGAGATTGCCCGCAGGCTGGCAAAACTGGCGCAGGCTCCGTTTTTGAAAGTTGAGGCCACCAAGTTTACGGAAGTCGGCTATGTGGGGCGCGATGTGGAAAGCATTGTGCGCGATCTGGTCGAAGCTCCATCACCATGCTGCGGGATGTCAGACGCAGGGATGTCTCGGTCCGTGCTGCGCAGGCGGCGGAAGACCGGCTGGTTGAGGCGCTGGTCGGGGCAACGGCCTCGGCCGAGACCAAGAACAAATTCCGCGCCATGCTGCGGGATGGCCAGCTTGAAGATAAAGAAGTCGATATCGCGGTTGTGGAGGCTGCTCCGGCAGGCGGTGGCGAGATGCCGGGGATGGTCCCCGGTCAGGTCATCAACTTTAGCGAGATGATGAAAAACTTCATGAGCAAGACACCCCAGCAGCGCCGCCTGAAAGTGGCGGCTGCGCGGGAGTATCTGGAGCGTGAAGAAGCGGACAAGATGCTGGATACGGAAGCTCTGACGCGGGAAGCCGTGGCCCATGCACAGGAAAATGGCATTGTCTTTCTGGATGAAATTGACAAGGTCTGTGGGCGTGCCGCCGACGGTGGCGGCCGGAGTGGCGATGTCTCGCGCGAGGGTGTGCAGCGTGACCTGCTGCCGCTGATTGAAGGCACGACGGTGTCCACCAAATATGGCCCGGTGAAAACGGACCATATCCTGTTTATTGCCTCCGGTGCGTTCCATCTTGCCAAACCGTCTGACCTGCTGCCGGAATTGCAGGGGCGTCTGCCCATCCGTGTGGAACTTCAGCCGCTGACCCGTGAGGATCTGCGCCGTATTCTGACGGACCCTGAACATTCTTTGCTGAAACAATATACGGCACTCCTCAGCACGGAAGATGTGACGCTGACATTCTCGGATGGCGCGGTGGACGCACTGGCTGAACTGGCTGCGGACATTAACGAGCGCGTGGAAAATATCGGCGCACGCCGTCTGGCCACGGTGTTGGAAAAGCTGCTGGAGGAAATCTCCTTCACGGCGTCTGACAGAAAAGGGGAGGCCATTCATGTTGAGGCCTCTCTGGTTCAGGAAAAAGTTGCTCCTCTGGCCCGCAAGGGTGATCTCAGCCGGTTTATTCTGTAATGAACGCACCTTTTGTTTTGCCGGAGGAAGACACAGCCTCCGAAGCGATTGACGCTATCCGTGATGAACTCGACGTCTTTGACGACTGGATGGAACGCTACCAGTACATCATTGAAATGGGCCGCAAACTGCCGCCCTTTCCGCCGGAGTGGTGCAATGATGATCATCGGGTGCCCGGTTGCCAGAGTCAGGTCTGGCTGGAAGCACGGGAAGAGGGTGGCAAGCTCTACTTTGCCGGGCTTTCCGATGCTGCGATTGTCTGCGGGTTGGTAGCGCTTCTGCTGCGGGTATATTCCGGGCGGCCGCGTGAGGAAATTATGGAGACAGATCCTCAGTTTTTACGGGATCTGGGGCTGGTGCAGGCTTTGTCCACTAACCGTGGTAACGGCGTGGAAGCCATGGCGCGGGCAATCCGGTCGGCTGCGGCATCTTTAAAGGTTTAAGGCTGGAAAACCTTCTTGCGTCAAAGCGCAGGAAGGTTTTTTTATAGCTAAATAATTACATTTTCAAAATGAAAAATTAGATGATTAAAATGGCGATACCTGCATGTAGGAAGATTATTTTCTATTGAGATATTCTATGAATTTTAAAAGGAAAGAAGGTATGGTTAAAATGAAAAACTGGATATTATGTTTTGTGTTTTTACTCTTCTTTTCTCCCATGATTTTATGCTTTTTTGAGGGTCTGCAAATGCCCTCAACCAGTTTTGGAGAGAGCGCATTCATCCTCATAATGATGATAAGTTTCTGCCTGTCTGCCCCTCAATCCTGGTGCGCAATACTGGCCATGTTTGTTTATTGGATGGCTTCTTTTAGATATATGAAAGGGGTTTCATCATTTAAAGAATGGAGTGTCTTTTCACTTATCACAGGATTGGTTTCCTGGGTTTTTGTGCAAAGTGCCATTGTTCTTAACGATATTATGAATCTCGCCCACGTCCCTTTGTTTCCTGAATGTAGAGTTGAAAATGGGCAATATAGTGATGCGTACGCGTGTCGGAATATTTCTTCTTACGCTTGGATGGTCCGTATTTTTTTAAGAAATTTTCATATCCAGGATATTGTAATCTTTTTATCCATTTTTTTGGCTGTTTTGCTCTTATATCCTGCCATTGTCACGCAAAACAGGCGGAAAGCGCCTTAATGGGAGTGACGCGGTTTTATCGCGGCGCGATCATGGACTAAGCACAAAAAACCGGCGGCTCTGAGGAGCGCGCCGGTTTTTTAACCGTTTTATTCGTTCCGAAAAAAGTCTGCGTTATGCAGGTTTTTTCTCTGAAAGGCCTTTCAGAACATCTGCGGGGCGGATGGGCTGGTGGCGCAGGCGGACACCCACGGCATTGAACACGCCATTAGCAATGGCTGCACCAATGGTCGTGACCCCCGGTTCGCCCAGACCCATGGGCTTTTCCGTGCTGTCCACAAATTCAATATCCATCTCCGGGATATCGGTAATGCGGAGCGGGGTGTAGGTGTTCAGGTTACGGTCCCGCACGGTGCCGTTTTCAATTTCGGTGTTCTCAAACAGCGCCATGCTCAGGCCCCACAGAGCGCCACCTTCCGTCTGGGCCATGGCGCCATCCGGGTCCACAATGGTTCCGGCGTCCAGCACCAGCCAGATTTTCTGGCAGGTGACAGCGCCGGTTTTGCGGTCCACATGGACCTGTACAGCCCCCGCCGTCCATGTCGGCATCGCGCGTTCCTGCCCGAAGGTGGTCGCAATGCCAATGGCGGTATCAGGCGGTAACTGGGCTTTACCATAGCCGCATTTTTCCACCAGACGCTTCAGCACATTGGCCTGACGGGTCGCACCACCAACGGAATCCGGTGCCTTGCCCGCGTTGCGGCCTTTGGCTGTCAGCAGGGAGAGGCGGAACTCAACCGGGTCATGGCCGAGGTCATGCGCCAGTTCATCCAGAAATGCTTCATGCGCCCATGGCGTCCAGCCGGAACTCACGGAACGCAGCCAGCCGGGGCGGAACGTGGCGTCTGCCAGATCATTATCCAGCGCGCGGACACGCATCGGGCCGACATCATACCAGTGGTCAGCGCCTGCAATGGCGAACTGATCATACGGTTTGCCGTCAGCACCTTTTTCCATGAAGGCGGCTGCCATAACACGGGTCGGCCAGCCTGCGGAGGCATGGTGCTGCCAGCCTTTGAGGTTTTTCTGGTCGTCCAGCGCCACGCGCACCGTCTGGATGGACGGGGAGCGGAAGGAGTCAAACTGCATATCATCCGAGCGGGTGAGGATCAGTTTGACCGGCTTGCCGTCCAGCGCCTTGGAAATCAGAGCAGCGGGAACCGCGTAATCCCCGTTCAGGCGTCGGCCAAAGCCACCGCCCAGCAGATAGCTGCGCATGATAACGTCGGATTCTTTAACCTGAAGAGCCTTGGCAATTACCGGCAGGAACAGGGACTGCCACTGGTTGCCGCAATGGATTTCCCATTTGCCATCCTGCAGGCGGGCCAGAGCATTCATCGGCTCAAGCTGGTAATGCAGCACGGAGGCGCAGGTATAGGTGCGTTCAAAAACCTGTTTGGCGGAGGAGAAAGCCGCATCCACGCCATCATCATTGAACACGCAGGTGCCGCCGGTTTTTTCGGCAATCTGCTTGCGACCATGTTCGAGAATGTCTTTTTCCGAGACATTGGCCGTCTTGCCCGGTGTCCACGTGACTTTCAGTGCGTCGGTTGCGCGGATGGCGGCAGGATAGGTGGAGGCAATAACCGCCACCCAGCCGGGCACCGTTTCGGACGGGTCTTCCAGAACGATGTAGCGGAGATAGCCTTTGATCTTTTTGGCTTCACTGTCATCCACGGAGACGACTTTGGAGCCATAGCGCGTGGGCGGCAGTTTGGGTCGCGCATACACCATGCCGTCCAGCTTGGCGTCGATCCCGTAAATGGCGGTGCCATCCGTTTTGGCCGGAATATCCAGCGCCCGGACTTCCTTACCAATCAGACGGCGTTCAGAGTGCGGTTTGAGCGGCAGCTTGGCCATCTCATCCGGTGTGAAGGACCGCGTGGGGCGCGCATGGCTGACAATGTCCCCAAAGGAGACGGAGCGGTTGCCTGCAACCACCCGGCCATTACGGGCAACGCAACTGGCGGCGGAGGTGCCGAGCAGTTTAGCGCCTTCTTCCACCAGCACGGTGCGGGCGGCCGCACCGGCCTGACGGAAGACATCCCACGTCATCCACACGGACCATGACCCGCCGGTGACCATCAGGCCCCATTTCGGGTCTGTATCCACGTAGGTAATGCGGACTTTATCCCAGTCGGCTTCCATTTCATCCGCAATGATACGGGCGAGGGCGGTGCCGATATGCTGGCCCATTTCCGCACGGATGATGTTGACGTTGACGACGCCATCCGGCCCGATGGAGCACCAGACGGTGGGTTCAAACGCGCCATTGCCGGGCAGGCTGCTGTTCTGCGGGAAAGTCTGGGCGGCGGAAGCCTCCCGTGCAAACCCGAACATGAACGCGGAGCCAAGGCCTGTCAGCAGCACGCCGCGGCGGGTCGGGCCACGTCCGGCCGCACGGTCCTGCCGGGCTGCAATGCGTTCCAGTTTACCCATTAGACTTCTCCTCACGCATGGCGGCGGCGGCTTTTTTGATGGCCTTGCGGATGCGGACATACGTCATGCAGCGGCACAGGCTGCCGCCCATTACGCCGTCAATTTCTTCATCCGTCGGGTCCGGATAGTCCTTCAGCAGGCTGACGGCCTGCATGATCTGGCCGGACTGGCAGTAACCGCACTGCGGAACCTGAATGTCCCGCCATGCCACCTGCACAGGGTGTTCACCCTCGGGGTGCAGGCCTTCAATCGTGGTAATCTCAGCCCCTTCAACGGAGCTGACCGGCGTGATGCAGGAGCGCGTGGCGCGGCCGCCAACATGCACCGTGCAGGCGCCGCACTGGCCGACGCCACAGCCAAATTTGGTGCCTGTCTGGTCCAGCTCGTCACGCAGGGCCCAGAGCAGGGGGGTATCTTCCGGCACATCGACGGAAACGTCACGGCCATTGAGTTTGAACTTAATCATGAGTGGCTCCGTGTGCCGCCTTAGTGAGAAGAATTGACAGGAAGGGTTTTAACGGTCTTGCGAATTTCCGCAGCTTTCTTCTCAAGGTCTGTCCAGGGCGGCAGCGTGGTGCGGGTGCGGCGCAGGTAGGCGGCGATACGGGCCATATCTGCGTCGGACAGAGCGTTATAGAAGCTGGGCATGGCAACGCCGGACTGACCTTCTTCAGCCGTCAGACCGTGCAGCATGACCTGATACAGGTTGGTCGGCTCATCCAGCCACAGCGCATTGTTCAGCGCCAGATCCGGGCGGCCAAGCACGGGCATGGGGGCCGCGTTGTAATGGCAGGCCCCACAGGCGCCCTGATACAGGCGGGCATCCGGGTCCAGCGTATTCGGGCCGATCAGATCTTTTTTGGACTGCTCCATGGCGCGGGCGAGGGCGGCCTTGTCATGCCCCTGCCGTTCTGCCGCGTGGTCCACATCCGCATAGTAATGTGCAATGGCATGCACATCATAATCGGGCACCTGAGAGAGGAAGCGGTGCGGGATGGGGGACATGGGGCCACCAGCCGGGCCGTGCAGCGGGGCTACGCCAAAGCGCAGATACTGGTACAGCTCGTCTTCCGTCCATGTGGTGGGCGTCGGGTTCTTGTCGTTCAGCGGGGGGGCAATCCACGCATCCACCACAGCGCCATCATACATGGAGCCCTTCTTTTCGGCCCCCATCAGGTTGCGGGGCGTATGACAGGCGCCGCAATGGGCATTGCCTTCCGCCAGATAGGCACCACGGTTCCACAGCGCATCATGCTGGGGTCGGGTTTGTAGACGCCGGGGGTGAAGAACATCAGCTTCCAGCCCGCCTGAAAAATACGCAGGCTGAGCGGGAAGGGTAGTTCATTCGGACGGCGGGCCATATGCACGGCGGGGCGCGTCATCAGATAGGCATACAGATCAGAAATGTCCTGATCCGTCATTTTGGTGAAGTGATCGTACGGGAAAGCCGGGATCAGATGCACACCCTGACGGGAGACACCGTAACGCAGGGAGCGGCGCAGAGCCTCTTCCGACCATGCGCCAATCCCCATTTCCGGGTCCGGGGTGATGTTGGAAGAATAGATTGCCCCGAACGGGGTTTCCATCTTGTAGTCACCGGCAAGCTCAGGCCCGCCGCCATTATCTGTGCGGGTGTGGCATTCCGCGCAATAGCCTTCAGCCGCGACAATGCGGCCGCGGTCAATCTGCTCGGCGGAAAAGCTGCTGGCAGCCGGCGGCTGTATTGTAGCAATCGGCGGATACCAGGCATAATACAGAAACCCGAGCCCACCCAGGACACCAGCCCCGACAGCTCCTGCTAAGAGACGTTTAATCACTCTACCCCCAATCCTGTGCATACGACAGCCAGCCGAAGCTGAAAGACTGAAAACGCCCAGTCTCCCTCTTCGGGAGGTCCGGGAACCTGCCGTCTGAAGGTCTGTTATTTAATAGTGGACAAAACTTATCTGGATTTGGTCCGCAAATAAACGCATAGGTTTGTGCGTGAAGCGGTAAAACCTGAATAAGATTTATTTGAAACACGAGAATGTTATGGAAAACGGCCAGTTTCTCTCTTGACTATATTTACGTGTATATGGACAGCGTCTGTTTTGCATGTAAGGCATGCGTCTGTAGCGTAATAAAAAGACGGCTGTGAGAGAGTGAGCGGGCTGTTTTGCTGTGCGCAAGGTAAGGGCGCAAGGTAAGGCGGAAAGGGTCTGCTTTACTTTCATAAAGCAGACCCTTTCCGTTATAACAAGAGTTATAGTCCGAGTTGCGTAAGTGTCTGGCGCGCACCCTGTGTGCGGATGCTACGGCGCAGTCGGACGACGTCCTCCACAAAAGCCGGATACTGCTCCAGATTCCACCCCGCAAAAACCGGCATGGTCAGGCCTGTTGCCAGATCATCCTCCAGCGCCAGTGCTCTGGCGGCATCCGGCAGGCCGGGTTCGGAAAGTTTGTACGTCTTCTGGCTCTCGGTCTGACCACGCAGATATTCAAGGAAGCAGGCCACTCCGAACGCGATGCGCCGGTGGTCAGTACCGGCTTTCAGCACACCTTTGATGGTATCGGTCCAGAAAACCGGCAGTTTTGATGCGCTATCAGAGGCGATGCGCAGAAGTTGATCCCCAACCGCCGGATTGCGGAAGCGGTGCAGGACCTGATGGGCGTAGTCGCTGAGAGACACGCCTTTTGGCGGGGTGATGGATGGACTGGCATCCTGTGCCAGAAACTGCTCCAGCAGGGTGACAAGCCCTGCGTCGGCCATGGCGTGCGGGACGGTATCATAATCCATCAGCAGGCCGGGCAGGGCGAGCATGGAGTGGGAGGCGTTGAGCATCCGCAGTTTGACCTGCTCATACGGCCCGACATCATCCGTAAACTCCACCCCGACGGCTTCCAGTTCCGGGCGGCCCGCGCAGAATTTGTCTTCAATCACCCACTGGGTGAAGTCCTCCGCGAACAGCGGCATCTGGTCGGCCACGCCGCTCAAGGCATCCAGCCGCGCCACGTCGGCCTCAGAGACTGACGGCGTGATGCGGTCTACCATGGTGGAGGGGAAGGTGACGTTTTCCCTGATCCACGCGCCCAGTGCCGGGTCCCGCGCTTCTGCAAAGGAGCAGAAGGCCGCGCGGGCGACGGTGCCGTTGTCCCGCAGGTTGTCACAAGTCATGACGGTAAAGGGGCCGGTGCCGTTATCGCGTCGCAGGCGCAGGGCTTCCGTTACCAGCCCGAAGGCAGTTTCAGGCACGGCGCGTTTGAGGTCTTCAGCAATGGCTGGGTCATCCAGCATGAATTTCCCGCTCGCATCCACATAATAGCCGCCCTCGGTAATGGTCAGGCTGACAATTTTAATGGTGGGGTCTGCGAGGCGGCGGATGGCGGCGGCGCGGTCCTTTGCGGCCTGCACATACTCTGTAATGGCACCCAGAACGCGGATGGTGTGTGTGTTGTCCGGGGCAAATTCCGTCAGGGTATAAAGGCCGTTCTGTTCCGCCATGATGGCGGCGCGGCGGGTTTCCCGTGCGTTGTCACGCAGTCCGATCCCGACAATTGCCCAGTCCTGCTGGCCGGGACGCGCCAGGACCCGATCAACATAGAGTGCCTGATGTGCCCGGTGAAAATTGCCGACCGCCAGATGGGCGATGCCCGGTGTGGTTTTGCTGCGGTCATAGGCGGGGGTGAGAACCTGCGGCGGAAGCTGGCGGAGTGTGGTGCTGGAAAGGGCAATCATGGAAATCGGCATACCTCATTCTGTTGTAAGGCCAGTATTCTGTTGTGGGGCCAGTCTGGGGCAGAAAGAAAATCGTTTAACCACAGCGCACTGGCTCGTTGTGCCACACAGGCCCCTGTTGGTCAGAGTAAAGCGCGGGGCGGAGGCAGGTTGCCTGCGGAATGCAGAAACGCAGCCTTGCGCGCGGTCTTTCCGGCGTGCGGCGGCAGGGGGCGCACGGCTTTGCCCGGAGGCGGGAAAGATCTGACGTATGAGTGAGCTTACCATACCCTTGTTGAAAAATCCCGCTCACATGCCGCTTGAAACTCTGAACGCTTTCCGTTATGTGAGCGGCTTCGTTACACGCGTCCGGGCTTGTGGGGCATGCCCGGCCGTGTTTTGTCGCTCTGGCAGCAGAGGGACGCGGTTCGAGCTTTCAGGAGTAAAGAAATGCCCAAGATGAAGACCAAATCGTCGGTCAAAAAGCGGTTCAAAATCACCGCGACCGGCAAGGTGCTCTCAGGTCCGTGCGGTAAGCGTCACGGGATGATCAAGCGTCCGCAGAAAATGAAGCGCAGCAACCGTGGCGCACAGGTGATGACACCGCAGGACGGCCGTACCGTCAAGCAGTGGGCACTACGGGCTGGTTTGAGGAGCATCTGAGATATGGCACGTGTAAAACGCGGTGTAACAACCCACGCCCGTCACAAAAAAGTCCTGGACATGTCCAAGGGCTTCCGTGGCCGGTCTTCTACAAACTACCGTATTGCTCTGGAACGGCTTGAAAAGTCTCTCCAGTACGCATACCGCGACCGCCGGAACAAAAAGCGCGAATTCCGCGCTCTGTGGATCCAGCGTATCAATGCTGCTGTGCGTGAGCACGGCCTGACCTACAGCCGTTTCATCAACGGTCTGGACAAGGCTGGCATTGAAATCGACCGTAAAGTTCTGGCCGCCATCGCTTTTGATGACGCCGCAACGTTTGCGGAAATCGTGAAGAAAGCTCAGGCGGCTCTGGCTGCCTGAGGCTTCTGGCCGATTTGCTCTGAAAAAGGCCGTCCGCAAGGGCGGCCTTTTTCTGTTCAGGCGGCTGTTTTTCCGGCTTGGGGGTTTTCTCCGCGCGGCTGAGCGGCTATCCGCCTCATAGCATTTTCCCCTCTCGTGTGAGGTTTCATGAGCGACGATCTTGAGATTCTCCGGCAGGACGTCCTGTCGGAACTGGCCGGTGCGGCTGATATGCGGGCATGGGATGCCGTGCGTGTGGGCACACTGGGTAAATCGGGCCGCCTGACGGCACTGCTCAAGGCGCTGGGGAAAATGGCCCCGGATGAACGCAAGGCCCGAGGCGGTGCCCTGAACCGCCTGCGGGATGACCTCACACGCGCGATTGAAAGCCGCGGGCAGGAACTGGAAGCCGCAGCACTGGAAGCGCGACTTGTGGCGGAACGTGTGGATATCAGTCTGCCACCGCCCGGAACGGCACAGGGCGCTCTGCACCCCATCAGCCGCGCTGTGGAAGAAATGACGGCCATTTTTGGCTCCATGGGCTTCAGCGTGGCGGAAGGGCCGGATATCGAGACGGACTGGCATAATTTTTCCGCCCTGAACACGCCGGACCATCACCCGGCACGCACCGACCATGATACGTTCTATCTGCCGCCCGTGCCGGGGCTGGATGTCGCGCGCGTGCTGCGCACCCAGACGTCCGGCGTGCAGATCCGTACCATGTTGAGCCAGAAGCCGCCGATCCGTGTGATCTGCCCCGGCCGGACCTATCGTGCGGACCATGATGCGACCCACTCCCCCATGTTCCACCAGTGCGAAGGTCTGGTGGTCGGGCAGGGCATTACGCTCGGGCATTTGAAAGGCTGCCTGATTGAGTTCCTGCGCGTGTTTTTTGACAAGCCGGATCTGCCGGTGCGTTTCCGCTCCTCCTACTTTCCGTTTACCGAGCCCTCCATGGAAGTGGATATCGGCTGGTCCCGCCGTACGGGTGAGATCGGGGATGGGGAGGACTGGCTGGAGGTCCTGGGCTCCGGCATGATCCATGCCCGCGTGCTGGCCAACTGTGGGCTGGACCCGCGGGAATGGCAGGGCTTTGCCTTCGGGATGGGGGTGGAGCGCCTGACCATGCTGAAGAACGGGATTCCGGACCTGCGTTCGTTTTATGAGAGTGATATCCGCTGGCTGCGTCATTACGGGTCTGACCCGCTTGCGCCCGCACTGCTGCACGAAGGGGTGTAAGACATGAAATTTACGCTTTCATGGCTGTATGACCATCTTGAAACCTCAGCTACGGTTGAGGAAATCTGCGCCAAACTGAACCAGATCGGCCTTGAGGTTGAAGGGGTGGAAAATCCTGGGGCAGCTCTTGAGCCGTTCCTGACCGCCCGTATTCTGGAAGCCACGCAGCATCCGAACGCCGACCGCCTTCAGGTCTGCCGGGTGGATGCCGGGCCGGGCATGAATGATGTGCAGGTTGTGTGTGGGGCTCCAAACGCCCGGGCCGGGCTTGCCGTAATTTTTGCAAAGCCGGGGACGTATGTGCCGGGGCTGGATATTACCATCAAGGAAGGCAAGATCCGTGGGGAAGCGAGCGGCGGTATGCTGTGCTCCCTGCGTGAAGTGGGTCTGGGCGAAGAGAGCGGCGGTATTGCGGAACTGCCGGAGGAGACCTTCCCCGGCCAGTCCTACGCTGATTTTGCCGGTCTGGATGATGTGGTGATTGAAATTGCCATTACCCCCAACCGGGGTGATGCGCTGAGCGTGCGCGGCATTGCGCGGGATCTTGCTGCGGCTGGTCTGGGCACGCTGCGGCCCTGGCTGGCGGAAGCGGTGGAAGGGACGTTTGAGTCCCCGGTTGTGTGGGAAAACGCCTATCCGGAAGCCTGCCCGTGGGTGCTGGGCCGTACGGTGCGCGGCGTGAAGAACGGCCCCAGTCCGGACTGGCTGCGGCGTAAACTGGAAAGCATTGGCCTGCGGTCTATTTCCACGCTGGTGGATATTACCAACTACTTCTGTTTTGATCTCGGCCGCCCTCTGCATGTCTTTGATATTAAAAAACTTTCTGGTAACCGCCTGACGCTCTGCCACGGTGCCGGAGAAACCTTCAAAGCACTGGACGGGCAGGATTACACCGTCTCCCCGGATGATTGCGTGATTACGGACGCCAACGGCGTGCAGTCCGTCGCGGGCATTATGGGCGGAGAGGCCTCCGGTGCGGATGAGGGCACAATGGATGTCTTTATTGAGTGTGCGCTGTTTGACCCGGTGCATATCGCGCTGAGCTGCCGCCGTCTGGGCCTGTCTTCTGACTCCAGCTACCGCTTTGAGCGCGGTGTGGATCAGGCGCTGCCCGTGGCAGCGATGGAAGCTGCAACCCGCATGGTTGTTGATCTGTGCGGTGGTGAGGCCAGTGAAGTTGTCTCTGCCGGTGCGCCGCCTGCATGGCAGCGTGAGGCGACGCTGCGCTTCAGCCGCGTGCGCGATCTGGGCGGGCTGGATGTCCCTGCTGAGGAAAGCGTCGCTCTGCTGGAAAAGCTGGGCTTTGAAGTTCAGGACAAAACGGAAACCCATGTGCGGGCCAGCGTGCCGTCCTGGCGGAACGATATTGCGCAGAAGCCGGTTCTGGCTCAGGGGCGCGATCTGCCAGCCGATCAGGCGGCCCGTGCGGCCGAAGGTGTTGAGCAGATTGAAGCGAGAGTGATCTGGTGGAAGAAATCCTGCGTCTGAAAGGGCTGGATGCGGTGCCCCCGGTGCCGCTGCCGCCCGTGAGCGTGGTGCCGGGTGTGGCTCTTACGCCGCGCCAGATCCGTACAGCCCGTGCCGACGTGTGCTGGCGGCGCGTGGTCTGGTGGAAACGGTCGGGTTCTCCTTTGTCTCGCATGAAGATGCGCTGCGGTTTGGTGGTGCGCCGGATAGTCTGCGCCTGCTGAACCCGATTGCGTCTGATCTGGACCAGATGCGGCCGACCCCCATGGTCAATCTGGTGGCGGCCAGCCAGCGCAACGCCGCACGCGGCTGGGCCGATCTGGGCCTGTTTGAAATCGGGGCCGGGTTCTCTGAAGACGGGCAGCAGCAGATTGCCGCTGGTTTGCGGACGGGCCATACGCCGCGTTATCCGGGCCAGACCAGCACAAGTGTGTCTCTCTGGGCGGCCAAAGCCGACGCACTTGACCTGCTCACACAGTTGGGTGTGGCGGTTGAGGGCGTGAGTGCAACGCCGGATGCGCCCTCATGGTACCATCCGGGCCGCTCTGGCGTACTGCGTCAGGGGCCGAAAATGGTGCTGGGGTATTTTGGGGAACTGCATCCGTCTTTGTTGCAGGCGGAAGGGATTGATGTGCCGGTGGTAGGGTTTGAAATCCTGCTGGACGCCGTGCCGGAACCCAAACGCCGCAAGAAGAGCGCGCCAAAACTCTCGGCTTTCCAGCCGGTCAGGCGTGATTTTGCCTTTGTGGTGGCACGCGATGTGCCGGGGGAAAAACTGCTGAAAGCTGTGAAGGGCGCAGACCGCGCTCTTGTTTCTGATGTTAGTCTGTTTGACCTGTATGAAGGCGAGCACGTGCCGGAAGGCCACCGCTCCATGGGCGTGGAAGTGACGTTGCAGCCGGTGGACAAAAGCCTGACGGATGCGGAACTGGAAGCTGTATCCGAGCGTATTGTTGCCGCAGTCACCAAAGCGACAGGGGCTACCCTGCGCTAGGCAGGCAGCAGGTCAGGAAGCGGAGAGTAACGGGAATGACACACCGGATGGTGCGCCTCAGACACGGAGCGAGACTGGGGCTGCTTTCTGCCGTGCTGATGGCGTGCGGTACACAGACCCTGCGGGCGGAAGATATTACCGGCGCGGGGTCGAGCTTTGCGGCGCCCCTTTATCAGGCGTGGTCTGCAGCCTCTTCCAGCAGCACCGGCGTCAGTGTGAATTATCAGACCATCGGCTCTGGTGCTGGCCAGAACATGGTGCTGGCCGGAACGGTGGATTTCGGGGCGTCTGATGCGCCGATGGCCCCGGC
Source organism: Acetobacter persici JCM 25330 (assembly GCF_000613905.1). Classification (GTDB taxonomy): domain Bacteria; phylum Pseudomonadota; class Alphaproteobacteria; order Acetobacterales; family Acetobacteraceae; genus Acetobacter; species Acetobacter persici. The sequence goes on along the minus strand of NZ_BAJW01000005.1, from coordinate 39,352 downwards.
AAAGCTGGATGCCGGGCATCTGATGCAGTTCCCGACGGGTATTGGCGGCATTGTTGTTATTGTAAATGTGCCCGGCGTGCCGGACGGAGCCTTGCGGCTGACCGGCCCGGTGCTAGCGGGGTTGTATGATGGCACGATCAGTTCATGGAATGATCCGCGCGTAGCCGAGCTTAATCCTGACCTGAAACTGCCGGATCTGCCTGTAGCCCCGCTGCACAGGGCAGACGGGTCCGGCACCACGTTTGTCTTCACGGATTATCTGGGCCGGGTCTCCCCGACATGGGGAACATCCGTCGGGCGTGGCACGTCTGTTGACTGGCCCGCAGGCTCCGGCACACGCGGGAATGACGGAATTGCCGCCTACGTGGCGAATACCGAAGGCAGCATAGGCTATGTGGAATATGCCTATGCCGAGCGTAACCATCTGCCGATGGTCCAGTTGCAGAACAAGGCCGGAGATTTTGTCACGGCCTCTGCCGATAGTTTTGCTAAGGCGGCTGAGTCTGCCGTGTGGGATGAAAAGACGCTGACCGCCGCGCTGTCTGACACGCAGGGCAGCGGCGCGTGGCCGATTGTGACCACCACTTATGTTCTGGTGCCCCGTCGTTCCGCTGGCACGGAACATGGTCTGGCTGTCCGGACGTTTTTCCGCTGGGGGCTGACCAATGGTGAAGCCGCCAGCCGCAAGCTTGATTATGTGCCGGTCCCGGCGCGCGTAAAAACCATGGCGCTTGGGCTGCTGGACCAGCTTGAGGGGCAGAAGGCAGTTGGAAAGTAGGTTTACTGCGGGTTAAGAGAGGCTGGGCGTCGCCTCTCCTGACTTTGTCTGATATTCCGGGTGTCTGCTGAAAGCTGCGTGTCTTCTCCAAAAAGGATTTTGCCAGCAGTCATCCCGCGCTCATCCCGGTGTTGTCCCGACTTTCATCCACAGATTCTGTGGATAAAGAAGCGGGCAGAGAAATTATGGGCGGAAGTGGGTGGCATCCAAGCGGCGCTCTGGTGGACTAGTGCAGCCAGACCTGTGAGAAAAACAGTTTATTGACCTGAGTGTAAAAGAAATTCTTCAGGCGTGGTGAGGTGATGATCACATCATCTTTTTCAATCACCGGGGCGATCGGGGCCTGTTCCATCAGCAGGCGGTCAGCCTGCCGCCAGAGATCATTCGTCTGTTGCGGCGTAAGAGACACATCGGTTTTAGCGCGATCCATAATCGCCTGAATGTGCTTGTCACAAAAGCCGGGGATGTTGATGGAGCTATCCGAATTGGGGTGAAAATTCTCGCATCCCAGAAGATCATCTAAAAAATTAGATGGGGATGGATAATCTGCCGACCAGTCTTTAAGGGCAATCTGTACATGGTTGCCTGAGTTCTGCATGTAATTGAACGCCATGGAACTGCTAAGCGGGCGGAGCGTGGCCTCATAGCCAATGCTTTGCAGCATGTCGCGCAGCCATGTGCCCATGGCATAATCAATACTGGTATTGGCCGTGACCAGCGTAACGTGTTGCCCGGCGGTGCCGCTTTCCCGCACCAGTGCACGGGCTTTTTCCAGATCCGGCGCAGCCCAGCGTGCAGCCGGGGCGGAGGGAGAGGCACCGCGCGTATAAAAACACTGGTCAGATGTGACCGGCAATGAAGAGGGCAGCATACCGCACAGAGGCCGGGCAATACCGGGGCCACCGTACAGAATGACCATGGCTTTGCGGTTGAGCGCATAGTTCACGGCCTGCCGGGCCTTGATCTGGTTGAACGGCGGCAGATTGACGTTCATCGGGATGAAATACATCGCCGGATGCGGTGTCACATGGGTCTGTGCGGTAAAACGGCTGCCCAGTTCCCCCAGCCTGTCCATGGGAACAGTGTCCGCCATCCAGTCATACTGGCCGTTTTCAACAGCCGTTACTGCGGCTTCATCCGGGATGCCGAAGCTATAGTCTATGCCGTCCGGGTAGCCATCAGGCTGGGCCTGCACATCCCACACGTGGAAATAGGGATTGCGGTCCAGGCTCAGGATTTTGTTCGGGTCATAACTTGTGACCCGATACGGCCCAGTGCCGGGAATGGGCTTGTTGCCGATGTCATGGTCCGGAGTGCTGGCGGGCAGAATAACGGCATGCGTAAAGGCCAGTTTTTGCAGGAATTCTGTATCAGGCTGTGCCAGATGAAAGGTGATGGTGCGGAGCGCGGGATCATCCGAGATCCCGTCTTTCAGGCTACAGTCCGCCGGGTGGTTCAGGCAGGCATCGGCTCCGGCAATCGCGGAATAGAAGGAGCCTGCCGTGGGTGAGCCGACACGGAAAATACGGCGGAAAGACGCAACCACATCCGCTGTGGTCAAAGGCTGACCGTTGGAAAAGCGGATATCCGGCCTGAGCGTAAAAACGTAGGTGCGCCCGCCATCCTGTGGCGTGGGAAGGGTTTCGGCCAGATCCGCCACAACCTCGTTCCCACGGGGGCCAGTGGTTTTGCGGAAGGTTGTCAGCCCGTCATACACCACAGCATACAGATTGATGTATTTGGCGGTGTAATTGATCTGCGGGTCCAGCGTGCCGCCGGAGGCTGCGGCGACAAGCCTGAGCGTGCCGCCCCGATGCGCGGCCAGAGTTTCTGGCGTTGGGTCAACCGCTGTCTGCGCGGTGGCAGGCTGCGGGCTTCTCGCGGCCAAACCACCTGCCACCGTCAGGCCCGCCAGCAGGACTGTGGAAACAGAACGCCGCATGCCCCGGTGCCTCAGCATGCTCAAGGCGCGCATTGTTCTCCCTTTACCCTTAGGGCTGCGATGCAGGTGCGCCGTTAACCGCGGGCTGCTGGTCGGCCGAGCCCGGAGGCTGGTCCATCAGGTGTGAGAAATTCCGGTAGATGGAACTGACCAGAAAAATACCCAGTATGAGCGTGACAATAACAATGCCCAGCCGCAAGAGTTTGCCTTCCATGAGTCTGCGGTCCTTCAGCGTTGCGGAGTGGGCATGTTGGAGGGCGGGCGATACCAGTTCGGCCCGCGCTCCCCATGGTGGGTTCTGGGGTGATAGTAATGGTGCGCGTGGTCATCCGCGCAGGATGTGAGGCCCAGCAGGCCCAGAAGAGACAGGCCGGGGATTACCAGCCGCGCAGAAAGGAAAAAACGGTTCATGAGGCAATCATACCGGCATTTGAGATAGGGCGAAAGGGATGTGTGTCAGGCACCGGCCACGCCGTTGCCCACCATATCCAGCGGGTTGACCAGCCTGTCAAACGTCTCACCGTCCAGATAGCCTGACTGCACGGCAGCCTCCCGCAGACTGAGGTTCTGTTCCGTGGCCCGATGCGCAATGGCCGCCGCCTTATCATACCCGATTGCGGGGCTGAGGGCGGTCACGAGCATGACGGAGCCGTTCACATACTGTGCAAGACGGGGCTCATTCAGTTCTGTTCCCTCTACGGAGAAAACTCTGAAATTATGGCAGCCATCCGCCAGAATACGGATGCTGTGCAGACAGTTGGCGAGAATGACCGGGCGCATGACATTCAGGTTGAGCTGGCCCTGACTGGCGGCAAAGCCGACGGTGGCATCATTCCCCAGAACCTGCGTTGCAATCATCACCAGTGCTTCACACTGGGTCGGGTTGACCTTGCCGGGCATGATGGATGAGCCCGGTTCATTCTCCGGCAGGTGCAGTTCTCCAAGTCCGCAGCGCGGGCCGGAGGCCAGAAGGCGCATATCATTGGCAATTTTGAGCAAAGGCACAGCCAGCCCTCGCAACCCGGCAGAGGCTCTTGCCATGGCATCCAGCCCGCTGAGGGCCGCGAATTTGTTTGGAGCGGTGACAAACGGGCGGCCCGTCAGTTCAGCGATTTTGCTGGCGATGGCCTTGCTGAATCCTGCCGGGGCATTCAGCGGTGCCAACGGCGGTACCCCCGGCGGCGAGCTCAAAAAGGCCTTCCCGCGCCGTGCGGAGGGCAGACAGGGCATCTTCCAGCATGCAGGCCCAGCCGGACCATTCCTGCCCGACTGTCAGCGGCACAGCGTCCTGAAGATGTGTGCGGCCAATTTTGACAACATTCATCCACTGCTCGGCTTTGGTATGGAGACTGTCGCTGAGGGCTTCCACTTCAGGAATTAGCCGGTTTTCTATTTCCAGCAGTGTGACGATATGCATGGCGGTGGGGAAGGAATCATTGCTTGATTGCCCCATATTCACATCATCATTCGGATGTACGGGCTTTTTGGAGCCGATCTCACCTCCGGCAAGCTGAATGGCGCGGTTGGCGATCACCTCATTCAGATTCATGTTTGTCTGCGTGCCGGAGCCTGTCTGCCAGACAAAAAGCGGGAAATGCGCGTCCAGCTTGCCCGCGCAGATTTCATCCGCCACACGGGCAATCAGGTCCGCTTTCCAGTGAGGCATCCGGCCATCGGCTGCGTTGACCAGTGCCGCCGCCTTTTTCACTACCGCATAGGCGTGGCAGAGGGGCAGGGGCATATGGTCTTCCCCGATGGAGAAATGCACGAGGCTGCGCTGGGTCTGTGCCCCCCAGTATTTGTCGGCGGGGACCTGAATTTCGCCCAGTGAATCCGTCTCTGTGCGGAAGCCGGTTGCCGTCAGGCCAACTGGACAGTCTGTGATGGTGGGTGATGTCGTCATGAGAGTCATCCCGATTGTGTCTGGTGATGTCATGCTCGCCTCGTGCCGGTGCCTGAGGCGCTCTGATGGTCTTTTTTCAATATGGGGTGTGGCATTGCTGCCGCATGTCAGAATAAAGTCACATTCAGGCGAGGCTTGGCCCCGGCAAAGTACCCCGTTGCAGAGCAGGAAACGCACTGGCGAGGTGGTTGTTCGCGCAGGGAGTGTGTTAAAAGACGCTCACTTTCCGGAACGTCTGCCTTTCTGGTGCCTTATCGTCATGCAACAGAAGAATCTGAGTGCGGAATAATCTGGCTGGAGGAGCAAAGAGGGTATGGCGGTAACGGGTCTGGCTGCGGTACTGCTTGCCATTGCGCTTCTTCTGGTCATCGTCAGCACGGTTCAGCCCATTGCCCGCAGGCTGGAACTGTCTGAAACCGTTCTGCTGGCTATTGTCGGCATTATTATCGGTAGTCTGGCAGACTTCGCCTTGCGGACCACGCATACGTCCGCCCTGAATGGCATTGCGGAAACGCTGCTGGATTTCCCGATCAACAGTGAAGCGTTCCTGCTGATCTTCCTCCCAGTTCTGGTTTTTCAGGGCGCACTGGCGATCGACGTGCGGCGTCTGGCGCATGAGGCCGCAACAGTGCTGCTGCTGGCCGTGGTGGCGGTGGTGGTGTCCACGGGTGCCATCGGGTTGGCGTTGCTGCCTTTTGCCCAGATGCCACTGGTTGTCTGCCTGCTGCTGGGCTCCATTGTGGCGACGACGGACCCGTCCGCCGTCGCCGGGATTTTCCGGGATATCGGGGCGGCAACACGCCTGACGCGTCTGGTGGAAGGGGAAGCCCTGCTGAATGACGCGGCGGCAATTTCCATCTTCTCCATCCTGCTGCCCTCAGTCACCCTGCATCATGCCATTCATCCGGGCGAGGCCGTGATCTCGTTCGTGATTTCCTTTGTCGGGGCGCTGATTGTTGGCGTGGTTTTTGGCCAGTTAACGCTGATGATGATCACGGCTCTCAGCGGGTCCGCGGCTGCGGAAATTACCCTGACCGTCGCCCTTCCGTACGTGGCCTATATCGTCTCGGATGAATTTCTGGGGGTGTCCGGCGTGGTGGCCACGGCGGCGGCGGGGCTGACTTTGTCCGTCTACGGGCCGTCAACCGTACGGCCGCAGACATGGCTCTTCCTGAACCAGTTGTGGCAGCAGCTTGTGTTCTGGGCCGGGTCTCTGGTGTTCGTGCTGGCCTCCATGCTGGTGCCACATCTGCTGGTAGGCATGACCCGGTGGGACTGCGTACTAATCCTGATTGCCAGTGTCGCGGGTCTGGCGGCGCGCGGGGCTGTCGTGTTTGGTCTTCTGCCCTTCCTCGCCATGACAAAGCTGGCGCCGCCTGTGCCGACACCCTTCAAGGTCACAATGGTCTGGGGCGGTCTGCGCGGCGCGATTACACTGGCTCTGGCGCTGGCGGTGACGGAAAACGAGCGCGTCTCTACGCCCGTTGCGCATTTTATCGGTATTCTGGCCACCGGGTTCGTGCTGATTACGCTGCTGCTGAATGGCACGACGCTGCGGTCTCTGGTGCTGTTCCTCAAGCTGGACAAGCTCTCCCCCATTGATGAAGCCATGCGGCATCAGGTGCTGAGCATTGGGCTGGAAAACGTCAAGGAACGCTCGGAGAAGCTGGCGGATGAACTCGGCTTTTCCACGGATGCAACGGGCACCGTGATTGAGCAGGTGGACCGCCGCGCGCATGAGGAGCAGGGGGCCAATACCTTTGATACAGCCCTTGGTGATACGCAGCGTGTGAACCTTGCGCTGATTACCATCGCGAGCCAGGAACGCTCTGTCCTGCTGGACCTGTTCCGTATTCAGGGTCTGTCCCGCCGTGTGATGGAAACGCTGCTGCGCTCGTCCGAGGCCGCGATTGACGGTGCACGGCTGGAAGGGCGTCTGGGGTATGTGCGTGCCCTGCGCCGACGGCTGAGTCCGTCCCTGCGCTTCAAGATTGCACAATGGATTCATAAGAACCTGCGCATCGACCGCCCGCTGATGCTGTGTATGGCGGAGCGGTTTGAAATGCTCATGGTGGCGCATTTTGTCTCCATCTCGCTCACACGTTTTATGAGTGAGCGGCTGGAACCGACACTGGGTAGCCGTATTGGGGACGTGGTGGCCGAGGTGTTGCAGCGCCAGCGCAAACTGCTGGATGAAGCGTTGGAAACCCTGCGCCTGCATTATCACGGCTATTCGGAAGCGCTGGAAAACCGGATTTCCGCCAGATTGTGCTGCGGCTGGAGGGGGAGGAATATGACTCTCTGCTGGCGGAATCCCTGATCAGTGATGAACTGAACCGCGAGCTTCTGAAAGAACTGGAACGCCGCCGCCATCGGCTGGACAAGCCCCTGAGCTTTGACCTGCGCAGCGGGATTGAAAGCCGCCTGAAAAATGCGGCTGTCTTCCGGGGGCTGCCCAATGCGGAACTGCATGATCTGGCCACCACAACTTCTCTGCGGTTTGTGGCTCCGCAGGAACTGATCTGCCGCCGTGGGCGCAAGATCCGCAATATCTACTTCATCAGTGCGGGGCTGGCGGAATCGCATGTGGCGGAGCGGGATATTCTCTATGGAGCGGGGGATCTGATCGGTGCGCTGTCCGCAATCAATGATGAACGGTGCCCGGCCAATATCCGCGCCGTGCAGTTCGGGCACTTCATGGTGATCAGCGCGTCCCGCTTCCGGCGGTTGGTGGAAGAATATCCGCTGGTGCTGGAAAATATTGAGAAACTGCGCCGCAAGCGTGAAGCGGGTGAACGGGCCATCAAGCTGGTGCCGGGAGCGGCTCCGGCCGATAAAGAGAGTGAACGGCCCGGTCTGGCTGCCAGTACATTGCTGAAGCTGGACCATAAAATGCCAGAGTCCCCCCCAGCCAGAAGCCAGGACGATGAGAGCGCAGAACCCTCGGACTCGTCTGCTTCAGTAAAATAAAAGCGGCGCCTTTCTGTTATTTTACCCCGGCATACGGATTGCGTGGGTTACCCACTGTGAGAAGACTTTTACACGTTCCCGCCTGTCACCCGGGAGGCTTACCAGCCGGTAGGGCAGGGAGAGTTGTCTCTCCTCGCCCAGCACTCTGACAAGTCGTCCGGAGCGCAGTAATGTGCTCACCAGCGATGCACGGGCCAGAGCAACGCCCTGACCCAGCAGGCAGGCGTGCAGCACGCTGAGGCCATCCGGCAAGGTATGAGATTGCTCCGAGACCGGCTTTTTGCCGAGCCAGTCCGACCAGCGCAGGGCCTGCTCTCCTTCAGCGACGGCATCATCATGAAGCAGGGGGATTGTTTGCAGGCTTGCACGGTCCCTGAACGGTGGCCGTCCGGCCAGAAGGTCCGGGCTGGCGACGGCAATGGCTGTGTCCCGGATCAGATCCTGAGAAACACAGCCGTCGTCAGGCCGGGTTCCAAACCGGATGGCGAGATCGGCCTCCCCAGAACTGAGTGAGGCTGGTGCATTTCCAAGAACGAGGCGAATGTCCATTTCCGGGTAACGGGCCCGAAATTCCGGCAGGCGGGGCAAGAGCCAGAACAGACCGAAGGAATGAAATGTCGCAACGCGCAGAATGCCCGTCGCGCGTGGAGCGCACAAAAGCTGGGAGGCGGACTGGATCGTTGTAAGGCCCGCACGGACTTCCTGCGCATAGTCCCGTCCGGCCGGGGTTAGCAGGAGGCCTCTTGCCTTGCGGGTAAACAGTTCAAGGCCGAGCCTTTCCTCCAGCAGGCGGACCTGCTGGCTGATGGCCGCGGGCGTGACGTTCAGTTCTTCTGCCGCCCTGACAAAACTCTGGTGGCGCGCGGCAACTTCAAACGTGGCGATGAGGGAAAGAGAATGGCGAAGCATAAAATCAAGACTAAGCTGGACTAAGTCTTAGGCCAATTATCTTTTGTTATTGGGGTTATTTTTCCTGCTGTATCATTTTGTTTTTTTCAAAGGAGAGAAACAGGTGGGGAAACGAGAAAGGCTATGGGTACTGCGCGGATTACTGGTCGCGGCCTGCGCTGCCACGGCGAGCGCGGCCTGTGCCCGGACGGCAGGTTCAAAAACGCCGAAACAGATTGTACGGAGTTTTTTGGAGAACGTTCGGTCCGGGCGAAATCCAGATGCTGCCGCACTGTATTTTGCCCCTTTTGTACGGGCGCATCAGGTGCAGTCTGAGGATGAGCAGACTCTTATACGCACCCCGGCGGATTACGCGGCACATGTGCGGGAATTCCTGACGACGTTTGGGACGTTCTCATTTTCGATAGAAAATCTGCTGGCCGAGAAAAATCTGGTACATGTCCGCTGGCGGCAGGTGGGGCGTCATATCGGGTCTTTGAATGGCGAAAAGCCGACAGGAGCAAAACTGGTCGAACTGACGTCTACCGTTTATCGTGTGGAAGAAGGAAAAATTGTCGAATACTGGCTTCAGACAGACCGGAAAGGGATGGAAATTCAGATTGCTCATGCGACTGCTGCCGGCCCGTGTTCTGGGACAGAGTAAAGAGATAGGCACTCTTCTATGATATTCAGACGAAAGTTTCTGGCATGTGCGCCTGCGTTTACGGCGCTCCCGGCCTTTGCCGCGTCTGGAGCCCCGTCGGTTATTGCGGCCTATGAGAAGGCAACCGGAGGGCGTATCGGTGTGTATGCTTGCAATCTGGCAACACGGCAGCGCCTGACGTGGCGGGAAAATGACCGGTTTGCTCTGTGCAGCACGTTCAAGGCTTCACTGGTGGCTCTCGTTCTCCTGCGTGTGGAGCAGGGAAAAGACAGGCTGGATGAGGCCGTGCCTTATACCAGGGCCGACATTGAGCGGGCGGTCTATGCCCCCGTGGCTCAGGCCAGCCTTGAAGCCGGTAAAATGTCCGTCCGCGCGCTCTGTCAGGCTGCGATTGAGCAGAGTGATAATGCGTGCGCCAATCTGCTTCTGGCCCGCGTGGGCGGGCCAGAAAATCTGACACGTTTCTGGCGGTCTCTGGGGGATCAGGCCACACGGCTGGATGACTGGGAGCCGGATCTCAACAGGGTTCCGCCGGGGAGTGTGCGCAATACGACAACGCCTGCCGCTATGGCGGGCGTTCTTGAGCATCTACTGTTCGGGAATGTGTTGTCGGCGTCCTCTCGCCTGGTGCTGACGGAGTGGCTGAAAAGGTGCCAGACCGGGAGGAACCGTCTGCGCGCCGGTTTTCCTGCTGGTTGGGAGGTGGGTGATAAAACCGGGACTAATGGGCAAGACGCCGCAGGCGATAGTGCTGTTGCGTGGCCTTCACCCCGGACGCCGCTTATTGTTTGCGTTTACACGCGAGGCGGCCATCCGGCGGAAGACCAGTTTCGGGCGGCGTTTGCCGGGATAGCCCGTCTGGCCGGACAGACTCTGGCGCAGAATTCAACCAACTGAAGGGAGCGTAAACGGATGACCCTACTGTGCAGGCTTGCTGCGATCTCGGCACTTTTGATGGCTCCGGCTGTCGCTCATGCGCAGGCTGCGGAGGATGGATTGCCGGAAACCGGCTCTAAAAACCAGTATAGTCCTCTGGATGTGCCGACAAAGCTGGCGCCGGAAAGCCGCTCTTTATCCGACCTTCTGACGGACGGATATGCCATCACGACGGCCAGCCATGTTGCAAAAGGCGAGATTTTTACCCTCAGAAAAGACCGGAAAACCATTCTGTGCGTGCTGACAGCCCCCTACACGCAATCTGACCAGACTGTTCCGACGTCACGCTGCTGGGCGCTGAATTAACAGGCCAATAAAAAGGCGCTCTGCCGTTAGACAGAGCGCCTTTTTTCAGCCTTTGAAAGGTGTTGCCGGGCTTATAACCGGCTGGCAGGCGGCAGGACCGTGTTCTGGCGCAGCGCCAGACCAAACTGGAGCCAGCCGATGCCGCTGGTAATCAGTTCCACACCGACAAAGGTGCCAATCAGCCACAGGCCGGACCAGGGCAGGGTGAAATACAGGCACAGCCCCACCAGCAGGCTGATCAGCCGCCCGCCAGCACAATGCCCCAGCCCGGCAGGCTGCGGTACTGGATGGCCATAATGCTGCGCATCACGCCCACGACAATAAAGCAGGCTGCGGCAAACAGCGTGATCATGACGGAGCCGGTTGCCGGTTCTTCAATAATCATGCCGCCCGCAACAATATAAAGCAGGCCGAACAGCACGGAAAACAGCACGCCACCCCAGTCCCGCACGGCAAAGGCGTGGGCCACCTGAAGGGCGCCTGCAATAACCAGAAGGATGCCGATAAAAATTGTGCTGGCCAGCGTGACGGAAATGGCATCCACGCAGGCAATAAAGCCCAGCGCAATCAGCACAGCGCCCAGAGCGATAAAAAGCGCCCATTTTTTAGAAGATGGCATGATGGTTATTCCTTGCTCCTGACCATGTTTCTGAAAATCATGGAATAATCTAAGGCAGAGAGGGCCTAAATACTATCGGTAAAGGCGCTCTTTTCCTGCATGGGGGAGGCTGTCTGCTGCTTTCTGCCCTAGCAGGCGTCCGGCCTGAGTTGACAGAGGGCGGCTCTTTCCGTAATGGCTGCACCCATTGCCGGGAATGTGGACAGGACGGCCGATGCAGGTGGACAGATGCTCCCGCCTGCCGGTGATACGGACTGCGCCCGCTCTGATCCACGAGGGACGGAGACTACCGGCGCCATGATGCGGCACAGGCTGACTGTGCTGCATGCAGACAGAGAAGAGAAGAGCGCCTTATGAGCAAGCGCCTCGAGAGCAAATACAAGATTAACCGCCGCCTTGGCGTTAACCTGTGGGGCCGTGCGAAGTCTCCGGTTAACCGTCGTGAATACGGCCCGGGTCAGCATGGTCAGCGCCGCAAAGGCAAGCCCTCTGACTATTCCATTCAGCTGATGGCAAAGCAGAAGCTGAAGGGTTACTACGGTAACATCAGCGAAAAGCAGTTCCGTCGCTACTATCAGGAAGCCGTGCGTCGTAAGGGCGATACGTCTGAAAACCTGATCAACCTGCTTGAGCGTCGTCTGGATGCGGTGATCTACCGCATGAAATTCGCCATCACGCCGTTTGCTGCACGTCAGTTCATCAGCCACGGCCACATTCTGGTCAACGGCCGTAAAGTCAACATCCCCTCATTCCTGGTGCGGGACGGTGACGTGATTGAAGTGCGTGAAAAGTCCAAGCAGCTTGCCATCGTTCTGGACTCCACCCAGACGGGTGAACGCGACGTTCCGGAATACATGGACGTTGATCACCGCCAGATGAAGGGCACGTTTGTCCGTGGTCCGAAGTTCGCTGATGTGCCGTATCCGGTGCAGATGGAACCGAACCTGGTGGTCGAATACTACTCTCGTTAATCGGCGCTTCGGCCGATTTGTGCAGCGCCGGGTGGAGGGTTCCCCTCTCCATCCGGCGTTTGCCGTTTTAACCTGTCTCTTTTCCAGCCGGATTGCCTGTTATGTCTGAAACGCTCGCGACTGACCTCAGCACGGAAATTGCCCGCCGCCGTACGTTTGCGATCATCTCGCATCCGGATGCTGGTAAAACCACGCTGACGGAACGTATTCTGCGGGCAGGCGGGGCCATCCAGCTTGCCGGAAATGTGCGGGCCAAGGGTGAGCGGCGGCGCACCCGGTCTGACTGGATGTCCATTGAGCGGGACCGCGGCATTTCCGTGGTCAGCTCGGTCATGACCTTTGACTATGGCGGGTGCATCTTCAATCTGCTGGATACGCCGGGCCATGAAGACTTCTCGGAAGATACTTACCGCACCCTGACGGCAGTTGACTCTGCCGTGATGGTGATTGACGCCGCAAAGGGTATTGAAGACCGGACGCGCAAGCTGTTTGAAATCTGCCGTCTGCGCGACATCCCCATTGTCACCTTCATCAACAAGATGGACCGTGAAGCGCAGGACCCGTTTGCCCTGCTGGATGAAATTGCGTCTGCCCTTGCGCTGGATACATCCCCCGCGACATGGCCGATTGGTCGTGCGGCCGGATTTGTGGGGACGTATGACCTGCGGACCAAGGAAGTGCATACGCAGGAAAAGCTGGCGCAGTCCGACCCGCGTATGGTGCAGCTTGCGGAAGAACTGGAACTGGCGGAAGCCGCTCTGCCGCCGTTTGACCGGGCCTCTTTTGACGCCGGGCACCTGACGCCGGTTTTCTTCGGGAGTGCGATGAAGGAAATTGGCGTGACCGACCTTCTGAATGCGCTGGTGGCCTTTGGGCCGTCCCCGCGGGATCAGGTGGCGGAAAGCCGCACCGTCAAGGCTGATGAAGAAGAAATGACGGCGCTTGTCTTTAAAATTCAGGCCAATATGGACCCCAACCACCGGGACCGTATTGCTTTTGCCCGCATCTGTTCGGGCAAGCTGACGCGCGGGATGCGCCTGCGCCACAGTCGCACGGGCAAGAATTTTGCCGTGCATACGCCGCAGTTCTTTTTTGCGCGGGACCGTCAGTTGGCGGAAGAGGCCTTTGCGGGTGACGTAGTGGGTATCCCCAACCATGGCACCCTGCGCATTGGTGATACGCTGACCGAAAATGAAGACCTTAAATTTACCGGCGTGCCACATTTTGCCCCGGAAATTCTGCGTCGTGTCCGGCTGAATGACGCCATGAAGGCCAAGAAGCTGAAACAGGCGCTGACGCAGCTTGCGGAGGAAGGGGTGGTGCAGCTCTTCAAACCGCAGGATGGCGCACAGCCGATTGTCGGTGTGGTGGGCACGCTCCAGCTTGACGTGCTTCAGGCGCGCCTGAAGGCGGAATATGGCGTGGAAATCGGGTTTGATGCCGTGCAGTTTTCTCTGGCGCGTTGGGTAACCGGCCCGCGTGAGAAGATTGAAGCCTTTGCCATGGCGAACCGCTCAGCCATGGCGGACGATCTGGATGATGATCCGGTGTTCCTTGCAACATCCGCCTTCATGATGCGCCGCACGCAGGAGCAGAACCCGGATATCACCTTCCATGATATCAAGCAGATCGGGCTTGAGATTAAATAACCGGGTTGAATGACGGCACCGGGCGACCGGTGCTGCATCTTCTCAACGCTTTTCCGTCAGGCAGACGATAAAAGCGAGTGCGGGAAAAGTAGCCCCCAGTGCTGCCGCCAGTGGCCAGCCCCCGTGCGCATAAGCCCAGCTTCCAAGGGCTGAACCTGCGGCACCGCCCATAAAGAAAATCGCCATATAGAGCCCGTTCAGACGGGCGCGGTTTTCTGCGGGGAGCACAAACAGCACGCGCTGCCCCAGCACCAGATTGGCGGTGGCCCCAAAATCGATCAGAATTCCGGCCAGTGTCAGCACGCCGATAAAAATGCCATGCGGCACCGCAAGGCTTGCCAGAAAGGCGACCGACACCAGCGCCATGGCGGCAAGGCTTGCGGGCCATGTCCAGCCTTTATCGGCAATGCGCCCCGCGATGGGGGCAGCAATCGCGCCCGCAACTCCCACAAACGCAAACAGCGCAATCTGCCCCTGAGAAAACAGGAAAGGCGGGCTGGCCAGCAGCAGAGGAGTAACTGTCCAGAAAAGGCTGAAGGACCCAAACAGACAGGCATGATAAAAAGCGCGGCGTTGTAGCGCTTTTGTGGTGAGCAGCAGCGCAAGCATGGAACTGAGCAACGCGCCGTAATGGCTCTGCGTGGCCGGTTTGCGCTCAGGCAGCACACGCTGGAGTAGAATGGACAGCACCAGCATGATCCCGGCGGAGATCAGGAAAATAGTGTGCCATGAGGAAAATTCCGTCACGAAACTGGAAACTGGTCGGGCCAGCATGATGCCCAGCATCAGCCCGCTCATGACATTGCCAACCACGCGGCCTCTTATAGCTTCCGGAGCGAGACTGGCCGCGAGAGGCACCAGAATCTGCACCGCGACGGACAGAACGCCCACCAGACCAATGGCAAACAGGAAGGGGAGCGGGTGGTGTGAAAAAGGCAGCGCCAGAAGAGCCAGCATGACAAGCCGCGTCATCCACACAATCAGGCTGCAGTTTTCCAGCAGGTCGGCCAAAGGGACAATCAGCAGCAGGCCAAGGCAGTAGCCAATCTGGGTGATGGTGACAATCAGGCCCGACTGGCTTTCCGGCATAGCAAGAGCCGCGCTGATCGGCCCGGCCAGAGGCTGTGCGTAATAAAGATTTGCAACAATCAGCCACAGGCCGCGGCAATGACCCTGACCAGAGCCGGGCTGGGGCCAGGAATATGCTCAGGCCGTTCAAGGCTGTCAGGGTTGTCTGAGCTTTGGGAGGGCGAAGAGGTCTGGCGGAAAGTCATGAGCAGGTCGCGGCCAGCAGCGCGCGGGAGGTCGGTAGCAGGTCCGGGCGGTCAAGCCACTCTCTGACAGTCTGGTGCGGTACGAGTGCCAACTGGTCATATTCCTGATTGGCTGACTGGTTCCACTGTGCCTCGACCGCGCTGAACGACAGAGGCGTGCGCATGGGGATGCCAATATCCAGAATGCGTGTGTCGGGATGGCGGGCAATGAGGCATGGCGGCCCAACGCTCAGGCTCTCGGTGGGCAGGCCTAGCTCTTCCTCAGCTTCTGCCAGAAGTTGCTCACCCAGATGCACGTCTGTGCTGTCGCCCCGGCGTTCAATACTGCCAGCAGGCGGGCTCTGCCAGAAATTGCCCTGATATAAGGAGGAGGGATGGCGGCGGCCCAGCACAAAGCCTTCCGGTGTTTCCAGCAGCCCGATCACGGCAAGCGGTTGCAGGCGCAGGTGCGGGAACAAGGCCGGATTTTTCATCTGGGCCAGAACAGCGCGATATTCTGTCCAGTGGCCGGAAATTTCCGTACGGGTCACGCGGTCTGCGGAAAAAACGCAGCCGTTGAAAAGAGCCGGGGTTTTCTGGCAGGCGGCTGCCAGATGCGGGTGATCTCAGCCTCTACGTCTGCCGTGTAACGCGGCGCATGGTCTGTGACCGAGATGATGCAGGACGGAGAAAGCTTGAGCAGGGGCCACTGGCCGGAAAAGCTTGGTATCATAGCGTTATGATACGCGCCGCAGCGGGACCTGTGTAAAGAAACGATGAGAGAAAACGCAGAAATGTCTCAAAAAAGCGGGAGGCGGCGCAAACCGCACTCCCGTTTTTTGAAAGAACTCAGACCAGCTGCTGTTTGAGAGCGGCGGTGAGATCTTTCGTCGTTGCGTTGCCGCCCAGATCCTTGGTGCGGAGGCCGCCATCCGTGATGACCTTTTTGATCGCAAGGTCAATCCGGTCTGCCAGATCCTGACGGCCCACATGCTGGAGCATCATGACGGCAGCCAGCAGCAGGGCCAGCGGGTTGGCGATGCCCTGTCCGGCGATATCCGGTGCGGAGCCGTGCACAGCTTCAAACACAGCGGCTTTTTCACCAATGTTTGCGCCCGGAGCCATGCCCAGACCGCCAACAAGGCCAGCCGTAAGGTCAGACAGGATATCACCAAACAGGTTGGTGGTGACAATCACGTCAAACTGCCAGGGATTGATGACAAGCTGCATGGCGCAGGCATCGACAATCCGCTCATTAAAGGCAACGCGGCCTTTATATTCCTCAGCAACCTTGCGCCCTTCTTCAAGGAACAGGCCGGTCAGCAGTTTGAGGATGTTGGCTTTGTGGACAATCGTCACCGTCTTGCGGTTGTTTTTGAGCGCATACTCAAAAGCAAACTTTACAATGCGACGGCATTCCGTGCGGGAGTTGAAGCCGCTGCTCAGGGCAATGCCCTTCGGGTCATCACCAACCGGAATGTAGTGTTCCATGGCGGCGTAGTAGCTTCAAGATTTTCACGGAACAGGACCAGATCAATCTTGTCGAACTTGCCACCGGGGACAATCGTCTTGGTGGGGCGCAGGTTGGCAAACAGCCCGAATTCCTGACGCAGCGTGACGTTGATGGATTTGAAGCCGCCACCAACCGGTGTGGTCAGCGGGCCTTTCAGAGCAAGGCCGGTGCGGCGGATGCTCTCAATGGTCTGTTTGGGCAGCGGGTCATTCACCGCATCGACACCGGCCATGCCGGCAAGCTGGCGGTCCCATTCGAACGGGGCGCCAACGGCATCAAGAATTTCGGTAACCGAGTCAACAATCTCAGGGCCGATCCCATCACCGGCAATAAGAGTAGTGGGGATGGTTTTGCTGTCTGTCGTCATTCTGGAAGCTCCCTTCACTTCGCAACTTTTCTGCTCTTCTTCCGCCCAGCAGGCGATTCCCAATTGCGTGACCAGTTGCGAAAAAACCCGCCTTTCACGCCCTCTTGAGGGGCGCGCAGGCGGTTTTCAGCCAGTTTCTGGCCTCTTCCGGCAGGTGAGGGCCGATCTGCTCCATGATTTGCGCATGGTAGGCATCCAGAATCTGGCAGTCTTCCTCGCCCAGAACCGCCGTATCGATCAGCCTGCGGTCAAACGGGGCCAGAGTCAGCGTCTCAAACGCATAACCGGGGCGGTTCTCACCGTCCTTTTCATGCACCAGAACGAGTGTTTCCAGCCGGATGCCGTAAGCGCCGGGTTCATAATAGCCGGGCTCATTGGACAGAATCATGCCGTCCTGCAGCGTGATGGCGGACGCGTTTTTGGAAATCCGGGCCGGGCCTTCGTGCACCGAGAGAAAGCTGCCTACGCCGTGGCCTGTCCCGTGGTCATAATCCAGACCGGCCTGCCACAGGTCATACCGGGCCAGCGCATCCAGAGCATGGCCTGTGGTGCCAGCGGGGAAGCGGGCACGGCCAAGGCGCAGATTGCCGCGCAGGACGCGGGTAAAGGTTTCTTTCAGGCGGGCAGGGGCGGCATCCGGGCCGGTCCAGACGGTGCGGGTTACATCCGTCGTGCCTTCCGGATACTGGCCGCCGCTATCAATCAGATAGACTTCATTGGCGTTCAGAACCCGGTCACTCTCCGGGGTAACGCGATAATGGATCACCGCGCCATTCGGCCCCGCGCCGGAAATGGCGGGGAAGGATTCGCCACGATAGTCAGCGCCTTCTGCCCGGAAGGCATCCAGCCGGGTGGCGGCCTGAAGCTCGGTCGTGCCGCGGGCCTCTTCCGTATCCAGCCAGTGCAGGAAGCGGCACAGGGCAATGCCGTCTTTCAGGTGCGCCTTGCGGGCGCCTGTCTGTTCGGTGGTGTTTTTGCGGGCTTTGGGCAGCAGGCACGGGTCCGGGCTGTCCTGCACCGTGGCGCCGTGGCGGGTCAGGGTCTGGGTGAACCAGACGGCATTGCTTGCCGGGTCCACGCCAACGGTCTTACCGCTGAGCGTCGCCAGTACAGTGTCCAGCGTCTCGGGTTCATGCACGCGTACGTCCGGCCCCAGCCAGTCCTTTACGTCTGCCGGAAGTTTACTGGCCTGAAGGAACAGGTCCACAGAGGCATCGGCATGCAGCACGGCGAATGCCAGAACAACGGGTGTGCAGGGGATGTCAGTGCCCCGGATGTTCAGCAGCCACGCGACAGAGGCCGAATCGCTCAGCACAGCGGCGGCCTGACCGGAGGCAGCCAGAGCCTGCCCCAGACGGGTCCGTTTATCCTGTGAGGATTCGCCCGCATAAACCAGCGGGTGAATGGCGGCGGGGTCTGCCGGGAAGGCGGGGCGATCTGTCCAGAGAATATCTGTCAGATTGCCTTCGGTAGGGACCAGGGTGATGCCATCCAGCGTCGTAAAAGGTCGCAGTTCCGCGCTGCTCATGATCCGGGCATCATAGCCGATACGGGCGGCTTTCGGAGCCGTGCTGGCAAGCCACGCGCTGGGCGGTGTCTGGTAGATATGCTGGCGTTCCCAGCAGGAGCCATCCACCTGCTGGTCCATCTGGGTGATGTAGCGGCCATCCGAGAATACGGCTGCGGAGTCCGCCAGAACGACGGCCATGCCTGCGCTGCCGCTAAAGCCCGTCAGCCACTCCAGACGGTCTGCGCAGGGCGGCGTGTATTCTCCCAGAAATTCATCACTATGGGGAATAATCAGCCATCCAGCCCGTGCTGTTGCAGGAGGGTGCGCAGAGCGGCGAGGCGGGAGGCGGAAGCGGACGGCATGGCGGACCTTTAAAGACAATCTTGGAAACAATATGCGACCTAAAAAAGCCTGCATGGGGGCATGCAGGCCGGGTTTCAGGGCTTGGGGGCGTAAGGGCGACGCAGGACCAGTGTGGCCCAGTCACCCTCCGTAAAGGTGTGTTCCAGTATCAGCCCAAGCCTACGGTGTGCGGCCAGCACCATCCGGATTTGGGTGCGGAGCAGCCCTGCCAGAATGACCGTGCCGCCGGGAGCCAGATTGTGGGCCAGATCTTTGGCCATCAGGCAGAGCGGGCGGGCCAGAATATTGGCAAAGACCAGATCATACGGAGCATTGTGGCGGATTTCCGGGGTTTTCCAGCCGTTGCCCAGACGGCAGGTGAGCGCACGCCCCAGCCCGTTGCGCTCCGCATTCTGCGCGGCCACGCGCACGGACCAAGGTTCAATATCAACCGCTAGAACCTTTTTATGCAGCAGGGCTGCGGCGGCCATGGCCAGAATGCCGGAGCCACAGCCGAGGTCCAGAATGTTACGGGGTTTGCGGTAGGCAATCCGTTCCAGCGCGCGCAGGCAGCCACGGGTGGACCCATGTTCGCCAGAGCCAAAAGCCACACCGGCATCTAGCGTCAGGGCGATGCGGGTGGGGTGTTTAACATCCGGCAGGTGGGTGCCGCGGATAACAAACCGCTGCCCGACATCCTGCTCGGGGAAGGATTCATAGGTGCGGGCCAGCCAGCCTTCGGCTTCTGTCGCATCCCGCTCCAGCGCAGCGTTCACGCCGGTCGTCAGTTGCGCCAGCACGAGGGCGGCGGCCAGTTCATCCTCACGGTGCCCGGCGTCTTTCACGCCTTCCACACGCCACAGCGTGCCTTCCGGGTTGGCTTCAAAAATACCAACCGTGGTGCAGACACTGCCAATCGCGTTTTCAAACGCTTCTACGGCAGGTTCCGGAACGGTGACCGCAACCGTTTCCAGAGCGGTGGCGTGACGACGGGGAGCAACGGCCATTAAAGTTTCTCTAAAAAGGAGGAGAGGAGGTGTTTGATACCGACGCCTTCAAACGCGACATCAACATGATGGTGATCGGCTGAGACAATAATGCCCTCCCCAAAGCGGGGGTGGCGCACATGCTCACCAAGCTGGAACGTGGGGGTGTTTCCGGCCAGCGGGTCCCGCCGCCTGCGGGCTACCAGAGGGGCGCCGCCTGCAAAGACGGACTCCGTGGCCCGCAGCCCGCGCAGGGAGGCATCGCGCTCTTCCTGCCGGATAATATGGTCGTCCGGCAGTTCATCCAGAAAGCGGCTGGGCATGGAATCCTGCCAGTTGGCGTAAATACGCCGCCGGGCCGCGTGGAAAATCATGGCGTGTTTGCGCGCGCGGGTAATGCCCACATAGGCAAGCCGCCGTTCTTCCTCCAGCCCGGAATTGCCGCCTTCATCCAGCGTGCGCTGGGAGGGGAAAACGCCTTCTTCCCAGCCCGGCAGGAAAACGACATCAAACTCCAGCCCTTTTGCGCCGTGCAAGGTCATGAGCGAGATGCGGGCATCTCCGGCATTTTCATCATGCTCCATGACCAGCGCGACATGTTCCAGAAACTCGCCCAGCGTGCCGAAATCGGCCAGAGCGCGGACCAGTTCCTTCAGGTTTTCCAGCCGTCCGGGGGCTTCGGGCGAGGTATCGGCCTGCCACATAGCCAGATAACCGCTTTCTTCCAGCAGGTGCTCAATGGCCACCACATGGCCTTCCCGCGCCAGAATATCGCGCGTGGTGTCCAGTGCGGTCATCAGGGCCTGAACCTGATCGCCCACTTTCCCTTTCAGCACTTTTTCCGCCAGCAGGATTTTGGTTGCCTCCGTCAGAGGAACCTGACGGCTGCGGGCTGCGGCATGCAGCTTCTGCACCCCGGCAGGCCCCATGCCGCGTTTGGGAGTGTTGAGAATGCGTTCAAACGCCAGATCATCCGCAGGCTGGTTCAGCACACGCATATAGGCCAGCGCATCGCGGATTTCGGCGCGTTCATAAAAGCGCACACCGCCGACAATGCGGTAGGGTACGCCGCTCTGCACCAGCTTTTCTTCAAACGCGCGGGTCTGGAACCCGGCCCGGACCAGAATGGCCATTTCCGCCAGAGAGTGGCCGTCACGCTGCATTTTCTCGGCCATGGCGCAGACATCCCGCGCTTCATGGTCAGAATCGCCGACCCCGACCACGAGGACTTTTTCCCCGTCAGAATCCTCCCGGCCTGAGCGCAGGGTTTTGCCCAGCCGTTCATCATTATGGGCAATCAGCCCGGCGGCTGCGCCCAGAATATGGCGGGTAGAGCGGTAATTGCGTTCCAGCCGGACAATCTCTGCGCCGGGGAAATCCTTTTCAAACCGCAGAATGTTGCCGACCTGCGCCCCGCGCCAGGAATAGATGGACTGGTCATCATCCCCCACGCAGCAGATATTGGCGGGCTCACCGGGGCGCAGGGCCAGCAGGCGCAGCCACAGATACTGGACGGTGTTGGTGTCCTGATATTCATCCACCAGAATATAGCGGAACAGGCGCTGGTACTGCGCCTGCACATCAGGCCGCGTGCGCAGGATTTCCGTGACATGGAGCATGAGGTCCCCAAAGTCACAGGCATTCAGCTGGATCAGCCGCTCCTGATACGCTTTGTAAATGGCGCGGCAGTGGCCGTCTGCAAAATCAGAATCTTCTGAATCGGTCACGCGCTCGGGCGTTAGGCCTCGGTCTTTCCAGCGCTGGATAACGCCCAGAATACCGGGGGCGGGCCAGCGTTTGGTATCAATCTGGAAGGGTGCGATAAGCTGCTTGAGCAGGCGAAGCTGATCATCCGTATCCAGAATGGTGAAGCTGCTTGTCAGCCCCACGTAATCCGCATGGCGGCGCAGCATTCGTGCGCACAGAGCATGGAAGGTGCCAAGCCATAACCCTTCCGCCGGGCTGCCGAGCAGGAGAGAGACACGTTCCCGCATCTCCTTGGCGGCCTTGTTGGTGAAGGTCACGGCCAGAATCTGCCAGGGTTTTGCCCGGTCTGTCAGCAGGATATGGGCAAAACGTGTTGTCAGCACCCGTGTTTTGCCTGTGCCCGCACCGGCCAGAACCAGCAGGGGGCCGTCAGTGGTTTCAATCGCCGCGCGTTGTTCGGGGTTCAGGCGCGCGAGATAGGACTCGCCTTGGCCTGAGGATGATGAAAAAAGCGCGGAGGAAGGGTTTTCGGACATATTCACTTTGCCCTTATATCGTCTTGAAAGCCTGAGGCCAATCGGAGCAGTGGCATGGTATCCTCTGAAAGAGGAGAAAAACCGAGCAGTTTTGAAAGCGGGGAAGGGGGTGTCCCTTTTTCGTCCACCGGGCCTGCGGGGCACCGGCAGCGGATGCGCGCACGGGTGCTGAGTGCCGGTGCGGCCTCTCTGGCTGATTACGAACTGCTGGAAATGCTTCTGTTTCCGGGGGTGCCCCGGCGGGATACCAAACCTCTGGCCAAGGCGCTGATCAATCAGTTTGGGTCTCTGGCGGCGGTGCTGGAAGCCCCGTCCGAGGCTCTGAAAGCCGCCGGGGCAACGCGCAGCAATGCTGCCCTGCTGGGGCTGGTGCCGCTGGCGGCAGACAGGCTTGGCGCGCCGGAGGAGCCGGTGCGCTCTGACCTTGGAAGCTGGGATAAGCTTCTGGCCTATTGTGCCGCGCATCTGGCAACGGCTGAGGCGGGCTCTCTGCATCTTCTGTTTCTGGATAGCCGGAACCATTTGCTGGCCGACGAAGTACTGCCGACTGAGAGCCGGCGATGCGTGGGGAGGGGTGTGAGTCCATTCCGGTACCGCAGGTTGTCTCAGCCATTATGCAGCGCGCGCTGGCGTTGCATGCCTGTTCCCTGATTACTGTCAGGCTGGCCGGGGCTGACGTGCAGCCGGACCGCCAGCTTTTGCATGATGGTGCCCTTGTGCAGGCTTTGTTGCAGGCAGCGCCTTTGCTGGCTGTCACCATGCATGACCATGTGGTGCTGAAAGGCCGCCGGTGGCGCAGTTTCCGGCATCTGGAACAGCAGGCATGGTGAGTCGTCTCCCTAAAAGCAAAGGGCGGCAGTCCCGGTCGGAACTGGCGGATATTGCCGGGTTCAGGCTTCAGGCCGAGACGGTGCCGGAGCGGCCCCCCTTGCCTGACCTGCCGTTTTTTCCGGGTCTGGCGGACGCACGGGTTTCGGCTGGTCTGCCGGATGACCACACTGTTCTGACACAGCTTATTACGTTGACTGCGCCCAAACACCCGTCTGCGGACATGTGGCGACGTCTCTGCTGCGTCAGTTCGGGTCTCTGGCGGCGCTCCTGTCCGCGCCGGATCAGGCGATGCTGGCGGCGGTGGGGCAGACCCCGGGCGCTCCGGGTTACGCTGCGTCTTGTGCAGGAAGCCGCCGTGCGGTTGCACAAAGCGCGCCTTAGCCGTGCCGGAGTGCTGGCGGACAGGGCGCAGCTCAGGGCGTATCTGAGTGCGGTGCTGGCGCATGAGCGGGTTGAGCAGGTGCGGGTGTTATTTCTGGATGCCGCGCACCGCCTGCTGGCGGATGAAATGCTGGGGCGCGGCACAGTGGACCATACCCCGATTTACCCAAGAGAAGTCATGCGGCGGGCGCTGGAACTTGAAGCGCGTCTTCTGGTGCTGGTCCATAACCATCCCACTATCCCCTCTTCGATCACGCTAGATCACGCCCAAGCACATTGAATCACTGATAAAAAAGCGATTTTTGGGTATTGCGTAGTGGGGGCGGTTTTGGCAAATTGGGGGCTGTAAAAGGGGTAGAAAACGGCCTTCCGCTCCCAGCTAGCGATCCCTGCTTCTCCTCGACCGATCCCAGTTCCGGAAAGGAGGAAAACGCTATGCCCGCCCTAACCGATACCGCGATTCGACATGCGCTGAAGCGCGTCGAGATCAGTCGCAAGCAAGAGAACCTCGCCGATGGCGAAGGGCGCGGTACCGGCCGTCTCGTTCTTGTTCTCAAGCCCATGCCGAAACGTGTCACCGCTGACTGGATGGCTCAGCAATGGCGGGACGGCAAACGCACCAAGAAGAAGATCGGCGCCTATCCCTCAATGTCGCTCGCGCAAGCCCGCGAAATCTACAAGCGCGACTTCGCGGACGTCATCCAGAAGGGGCGTAGCATCAAGATCGCCACCGACACTCGCCCCGGCACCGTCACCGATCTGTTCGAGGGCTATGTCGCCGCGCTCAAGGATGCGGGCAAGCCATCCTGGAAGGAAACAGAAAAAGGCCTCAACAAGATCGCCGACACGCTCGGACGTAACCGCCTCGCCCGCGAGATCGAGGCCGAGGAAATTATCGAGCTGATCCGTCCGATCTACGAGCGCGGCGCAAAGTCGATGGCCGACCATGTGCGCTCATACCTCCATGCGGCCTTTAGTTGGGGCATGAAGTCCGACAACGACTATCGGCAGCAATCCTCTCGTCGCTTCCGGCTTCCTTTCAATCCGGCGACGGGCATCCCGACTGAACCCAAGGTCAAAGGCACTCGCTGGCTCGACGAAGACGAGTTCGTGCAGCTCTATCGCTGGCTAGAGTGCCCCGACACGCCGGTTCACCCCTCCTATCCGCGCGCTGTGCAGCTTATTTTGCTGACCGGCCAGCGCGTCGAGGAGATCGCGCGGCTCCATGTCGATCAGTGGGACGCCAAAGAGCGTATCATCGACTGGTCCAAGACCAAGAACGAGCAGCCTCACGCCGTTCCCGTGCCTCTGCTCGCCGCCGAGTTGATCGAGTCGATCAAGCCGAACGAATACGGCTGGTTCTTCCCCTCGGCCAAAGACCCGAAGCAGCCCGTCAGCCACGGCACGCTCTATAGCTTCGTCTGGCGCCAGCGGGACCGCGGCGTGATCCCTTATGCGACGAACCGCGATCTCCGCCGCACCTTCAAAACGCTGGCCGGCAAGGCGGGCGTGCCGAAGGAAATCCGCGATCGCCTCCAGAACCATGCGCTACAGGACGTCAGCTCCAAGCACTACGATCGCTGGCACTACATGGTCGAGAAGCGCGCCGGCATGGCGAAATGGGACAAATTCGTTCGCGCCATGCTGGCGAAGAAGCGTCTGAAGGCGGCCGCATGAGCCGCCCTCCGGCCAAACCGACGCCCCGCCGCGCCAAGGCCGCGAAAACGGCCGCCGAGATCGACGCGCAAAGCTATTCTGCCTTCGTCGGTGACTTGAAGCAGAAGATCGCCGAGGCGCGCTATCGCGCCAGCCTATCGGTCAATCGTGAACTGATTCTGTCTACTGGGGCATCGGCCGTGATATCCTGGCCCGGCAGGGGCGTGAGGGTTGGGGCGCCAAGGTCATCGACCGCCTGGCTGAGGATCTCCGCCGGGCTTTCCCTGAAATGACCGGCCTCTCGGCTCGAAACCTGAAATATATGCGCGCTTTGGCTGACGCCTGGCCGGACAGCGAATTTGTGCAACGGGTCATTGCACAATTACCCTGGGGCCATAACGTCAGCCTACTCGATAGCGTCAAGGCGACCGAGGAACGCGCATGGTACGCTCGACAGGCCATTGAACATGGTTGGAGCCGTCCCGTCCTCGTCCACCAGATCGAGAGCGATCTGTTCGCCCGCCAAGGCAGCGCGCTCACCAACTTCTCGCGAACCCTTCCTGCCCAACAGTCCGAGCTTGCCCAGCAGCTCCTCAAAGACCCTTACACATTCGACTTCCTCGCGCTCGGCCCCGACATGTTGGAACGCGACCTCGAACGCGGGCTGATCGAGCATCTGCGTTCGCTCATCCTCGAACTCGGCAAGGGCTTCGCCTTCGTCGGCAGCCAATACCATCTCGAGATCGGCGGGCAGGATTACTATCTCGACCTGCTTTTCTATCACCTTCGGCTGCGGTGCTTCGTCGTGATCGAGCTGAAGATCGAGGACTTCAAGCCTGAATTCGCGGGCAAGATGAACTTTTACCTCTCTGCCGTCGACGACCAGCTTCGGCATAGGGACGATCAGCCGACCATCGGCATCATTCTGTGCAAGGGCCGCAACGAGGTGATCGTCGAATATGCCCTGCGCGACAGCAGCAAGCCGATGGGCGTGGCCCAGTACCGTCTGTCACCCGCACTACCGCCTCAGCTCCAGCATGAATTGCCGACCGTCGAAGAATTCGCACGAGAATTCCCGCTGATGTCAGTGGTCAAGCTCCGCATCGAGATCGAGCGCGCCCTCCGCAACCTCGCCGCCGCGAGAGGCGTCGTCGTCAATCGACCAGTCGGCATCATGAACATGCTGCGTGACCTCCAGCGGCAGGGCCTGGCGCCGGCCAGCACCGAGCAGATGCTTGGCTCCCTGCGGGCGATGAACGAAGCCTCACACGGCGTGGACGTCGACACCGACGTAGCGAAGCGGGCGGTGGAGGTCGGCACGATCTTCCTGGCCGAACTCAGGGCAATAGACACCGATGACTGATGCCCTGAACGAGGAGGCGATCGAGCGTCACAAACAGGAACTGATCGAGCAAGCCGCGACCCTCTATGCCGTCCAGAAGGTTTATGGCGACCAAGCCAAGGCCAAATCGATGGCCGTCTACGGACGGCTGATCGATGCCCATTTGCTCGTGACGGGCGTCCTCGCCAGCGGCCTGTTGCGTATCAACGGGACCGTTGTCGAAGGTGAGCGGACCGCTTTCGAGCGTGACGCCCTCTTCGCCGCCTTCGTGATCGGGATGGCCCCTTGTGAGACAGCCATCGCAGAGGCCCGCTACCTGCAAGCGCACGCGATGCTGCGCCAGGAACTTGAGATACTCGCTCAGCTCAAGGCAGTTCGTGCAAACCGGCGAAAACTCAATGGCGCCCCGAATATCGCCGCCCTGGAACAATCACTCGCCCGGCTCTACGGCGGGCTGTCGGCCGCCGCCCACGTTTCGCAACATGACATCGTGCAGAGCGCGACAGAATGGGACGGCGAGATGGATGGCCTCCCCGGACCAACGAACCTGACGCGCTACTTTCCGGAGACCGATGAAGGGCTCGCCCGACGGTCCTACGCGCTGCACATCTACATGGTCGTGCGCCTGATCGAAGAGCTCAGCATCGACCTCGCTACCCGATATGACAACGCGCGCTTCACCGAGAACGAAACCGAGGCCCTCGGCCTCGCCATTGATCTGATGGTCGCGGAGGGAATGCTCGAACTCGTCGATCCCTCCCTCCCCGAAATCTAGCCTAGCGCCGGTCCAACCGGCGGTAAAAGCGCTTCTGGTTGTTGGCTGGATCAACATATGTGAAGCAGTCTGCCAGCGCATCGATGCTCTGCAGCACACCCAGCAATGCATAAGCGTTGAAGGGAGTACCTGCGCCGGTCTCGTAGTGGCTGACGAAATTGCCAACGATCGATGGCACATGATGGTTTTGGAGATCGGTGATCTGCTGAGGCGTCAGCACACACCGATTGGCCGCATGATAAAGCTTCACTGCCTCGCCGATCGCGTCGATGTAGGTCGAGAGCGTCCGCTTGTCGCCACGGGTGGCATAGTCCGGTGGAACCGGGACCTCCAGCTTGGCGATGATCTGTCCCAGCTTGTATTCGAGATACTGCCGCAGAAACGGCGCACCAATATCGATCTGGCCAGCATTCAGATGCTGCAACGCCTGCGCCTTGAGACGATCAGCCTCTTGAGCCGATACCATGAGCCGCCCTTTCGGAGGCATGCCCTGCAACTTCTGGTGATGCCAATCCGCGGTGCCGTTCAGCTTGTCGAAGTATTTCTCCAGGCTGGTGTCATGGCTCAAGAAAATGAACTGCAGCCCGTCCGGCACTGCGCCATAGCGTAGCAACGTCCGCACCGCGTCCATCAACGCGAACTGGTGACCAGCGTCAAAGCTGGACGTCACGTCGTCAAGTACCATGAAGCGCGGAACGCCGCTGTGCTTGGTCGCAGCCGCCAGGAAAATCGCGGCTGCCACAGCGTTCCGATAGCTTTCCGAGAGGAGAGCCCGGGCGCTGAGGTCCTGAAGGCCGAAGAAGTCCGCGAGCTTCAGATCAACGTTCTCGCTGTTCTGCGCCCGGCTCAGGGTCGGCTTCACATCAGGCCCGCCGCGCACGAACCGACCAAACAGATCCTGGCAAGCGGTCTGAATCTCGGCAATCCGCTCGTTAGCCAGCGCGGCCTCGGCGTCGGCGAAGCTCTGGCCGGCACGCGTGATGAACGTCTTCCAACGATTCAGAACCTTGAGCTTGTCCTGTTTCGCCTTGAGCGCTGGCGCACCGCTCTCGTATTCCAGCACGGCATCGCGGAACTGCTTTGCGAAACTGAGGATGCGGGTCACCTGCACCAATGACGGCGGCAACCGCGCCTGCAATGCGTCAGCCTCTTCCTGCACCCGAGCAAGAGTCTCGCCGCGCTGCGTTTCAAGAACCCCGAGACGCGCCTTGATGCCCTCCAGGTCGGAGGTCGCCACATCGCCCTTCTTGGCCGCCAAATCGAACGCGACGTGCAGTCGATCGCCCGTTGCGATCGCCATGGCCGCCGCCTCTTCAACCTGGCGGAGCTTCGCGATCCCAGGCGCCGTGGCGACATCCTTGACAAGTTCGGCGCCTAGCTGGGCGGCGGCATCGTATTTAGCGATCTTGCCTTCCAGCCGCGGTTTTAGGGGGACACTGCCTTTCGCCTCGCAAACTGGACATTGATTCGGGTCGTGCCAATCGGCGCCGGACACCACAGCCAGCGCATCGCGCAAAAGGGCTTGCAATGCTTCCGCGCCAACGCTGCGCACCGCTTCGTCTCTCCTTCCGGCCAGCTCAAGCAGCCGATCAAGGTCAGCCAGTTCCTCCACCGTGACTTCTAGCCCCGATAGCGACGTGACCGAGGTGGTCAGCGCATCCAGCATTTTGCGCGCTTCCCCGCCTTCCTCCTTCTCGATCGCCAGCTCCGCGGCGTCGAAATCGAGATCCATGACCGAGGCCTCGCCGATCAATGGCTTGAGCAAGGCGATGGCGGACAAGGCGGTTGTCACCGCCGCCTTCAAATCGGAAAGCTTATCGACGGCGGCGCCTCCCGCCCCGGCGACCTCGTCGTGGGCGGCGATGACACGCCGCTCGATCGCGCTCAACGCGCGCGCCCCTGTGGTCACCTCAGCATCTAGCGCGGAGAGCCCCAGATCACCGTTGATGTTTTGCGTTCGCTTGGCGCCGTCGAAGGCCTGGCGCAGGCGCGAATATCGGCTCAGTCCCACGAGCGATGCGAAAGAACGCCCCCGCTCCAAGGCGGAGATGTCGATCAGCTTCGCGAACCGATTATAGTCAACGAGGACAAAATCCTCCTGCAGACTTGCCAGAAATTGCTGCGGATCAGCATGACCGCTGGGAGAAGTCACAAGGCGCGCGCCGTTGGCGGACCGCACCACCTTGATCGCCACATCCGGCGACCCGTCGTCGCTGGCGAATATCAGGTCGACCGTCGCCTGCTGCCCGGGATGGAAGCGATTGACGATATAGCTGTCGCCCTGCTCGGCTTCCTGGAGCGCCTTCAGGCGCGGAACGATGCCGTGGATCGCGAAACAGACGGCTTCGAATATTGAACTTTTACCGACCCCGTTCGGCGCATGGACCGAGTTGACGGCGTCGGATTTGAATTTGAGGACGAGCGGGTCGCCGTCATTGTTGATCCCGCGAAAGCCCTCGATCGATAAGCTGCCTAGGAAATACCGCGTCATGCCTTGTCCTCGCCTGTTGGGTTGGACAGACCATTAAGTGCAGCCAGTACCGCCTTGTGAAACTCGCCGATCGTTGCTCGGCTTGGCGCGGTGTCACCTCCCGAATCCAGGAGATGCATATTGTCGAAGAGGATCTTCGCGCAGTCAGGATCGATTTGCTCGGCCTCAGCCTGAAACAAGGCGAGATTGTCCTCGAAAGTATTTTCCAGCTTAAACTTCATATGCCCCCCGGCTTCCGCCAAATGCACATTTATTCGATTTCAGCGCGCGCCCAACAGCTTGATGATCAAACGATTGCTTCCCGTTATGGAGCGTCGCCAACCCCTCATTGTCGCCCTTGCGAAGCTTGCGCCACGCCGGAAGGATGAACGGCTGGCCGTGATCGATCGGCACACGCATGGTGGTCTCGCCATACTCACCCGGCGGACCCAGCGCCACGACCTGACGGCTTTGATACGTGCAAGGCTCGTCTGCCGGCGCGACCGTGTAGCGCTCCGGCAATCTCCTCAAGACAGAGGTCTGATAGATCCAGATGTCGTTGCCCTTGAGAAGAACGATGAGCTGTCGGATACGCCGGCGAACCGCGATCTCCGTAGCTGGGGGAATGTCCACGAGAATATCGCGTTGCGACCAGGACAAGCCGACGAGGATATCGAACAGTTCCTGCGCATAGGCACCCGTTTCCTCATCAAGCGTCGTCTCGATGATGCAGGCCACGTCGTGTGAGCGAGCTGCCTCGGTATAGAGCGCGCCTTCATCCGTGGTCGCTCGGGCGATATCATAGTCGTTGCGGGGTATGAGCCGGTCTTCATCCTCCATCAGCGCGGAGAAGACGTCCGGCGCGCTTCCCGTCGGCGCCATCTCCAAAGGCTCCGAGACGAGGATGATCCGCTCGCGGTGAACTTGCAGCGCTTTTGCCAGCCGATCGGCCGTTGTTACTGTAATCGGCGCATTCTCATTTTCGATCATCCGAAGCATCCGAACGCTGACCCCGATTTCATTCGCCATTTCCTTTTGGGTCGACAGTCTCTCGAGCTGCTCCCTCAAGGCTTTCACGACCTTCCCGTTCGGCACGACCTTCTTCATCTCAACCTCATTCCGCGTTTTCGATGACCCAAATCTACATGGAGGAGCCACGCAGCGTGAGGCATCCGACCGGAATCGGAGCGGCACACGAGCGGCAAACCGGCAGACTGAGCGATTCAATGTGCGGCGCCCTTGACTAGGCATTTATGACCGGCCAATTATGCCCGGTCAAGGAGGCCCGATCATGCTTCGCTACAATCCGGAAAAATTCGCTTCGCTGTCGGAGTCCGACATCGGTCAGCGCATTTGGTCGTTTCTCACGCGGCCTGCCATCATCGCTCGCCTTGAGACAGCCTCAGAGCTCGGAAAGCCCGCCGTCGAAGGCATTGAAGAACAACTTCTGGAGGAGTTCCGCGAAGACGTCCTGATTGACCGCGTTAAGCAGATGGTCGGCCACATGGTCAGGCAGATATTAGAGCAGCGCGATTGGGTTCTCGACCAAAGCGACGTGAAGGTTCAGTCGGTGCCGTTCAGCAAGGCGGCACGGTACAAGCGGCCCGACTGGATCACCTTCCATGCCTTTCGCAATACGAAGGACCCCCGCGATGTTGTCATCACCGACCGACGCCAGAACGCGCCACTGCCGAAGGACGCTCGCTGGACCTTCTACGCTACCTTTGCCAGCC
This sequence comes from Acetobacter persici JCM 25330, assembly GCF_000613905.1. Taxonomy (GTDB): domain Bacteria; phylum Pseudomonadota; class Alphaproteobacteria; order Acetobacterales; family Acetobacteraceae; genus Acetobacter; species Acetobacter persici. Next base: position 8,324 of record NZ_BAJW01000005.1, on the reverse strand, counting down.
CCCTGAAGGCGGCTATCGCGTTCGGCGTCAATGATACCCCCAAGCTTCGCCGACAAGTGCAGACCCACGGTTTTCACCGCGTCCACATCCCGCGAATGCTGCGCCGCGCTTAATCGAGAAGGTATGAGCGCATGGTGCAATTCAACGACTGGTGTGACGGAGCCGATACTCCACTCGGCAACCACCACCTCCACATCAAGACCGGCCGCGCCGTCGATCGCCCGACAGGCGTCCAGCTGACGGCCACAGCGGTGCCTGGTCACTATGCGGCCGAAGAGCGAGTCGCCCGCGCATTACGTCGCCTCGGCAAGCCGGGGGCTGCCGACCTAGTCACAGGGTTGTTGCCTCAGACAAAGCAGATCCGTTCCGGCGATCTCGGTGAAATCTACGCGACCGAATGGATCGACGCACATAGCGGCTATCGCGTGCCGATCAAACGTCTGCGGTGGAAAGATCATCGCAACATGGCAATGCGAGGAGACGATGTCATCGGCATGATCCTTGACCAGGCCACTCAACGGCTCCGTTTTCTCAAGACTGAGGCCAAGAGCCGTGCCTCTCTCCGCGCGCAGACCCTTACGGAGGCGCGCGCTGGTCTGGACAAAGACAATGGACGGCCTTCATCGCACGCGCTGTCATTCATATCAGCGCGCCTGCTTGAACTCGCGAACGAGCCCCTGGCAGACGCAATCGACGACGCACTGGTGCGTCACGGCATCCCGTTGGCGAGTGTCCAGCATCTATTGTTCACGTTCTCGGGCAACTCGCCGCAGGCGTTGCTGACGCAGTCGCTTCAAGCCTATCCCGGGCAGATCAACCAGTGGGGCGTTGGTCTCCACGTCGACGGCCATGCGGCCTTCGTCGGCGCTGTCTATGATCGTGTGATCGCGAATGCCAACCAACCCTGACGCCATTTCAGCGGCCATTACCGAGGCGGCCGCAGCCGGTTTTCGAGGCAGGCTCATCGCGCAAGGCCAAGCCCGCGCCATGATTTGGCGGGGCGGCGTCCTTCCACCCGACGCGCCGCAATTCTCGCCGCAACTCAGCTACGATCTTCACAGCTACGCCTACGGACTACTTGGCCTTGGCCTGCGAATGCTGGAGATGAATGGCGATCCCGCCCAGGCCCGGGTCGCCTTTGTGCAGGCGGCAACCGCCCTTGAGTCCGTCATGGCCAAAGGTAATCGCGGCGAGTCGGATCGGGACTTCCATTTCGTGATGGCAGCCGCCAGCTACCATCTCGCGCAGCTTTCGGCGCGGGCCTATTCGCTCCTCGCAATCGTCGTAAACGAGGAGAACTTCTCGCCGCTTGAAAGGACTCTGGCGCTGCTGATGCGCAGGGACATCACGACCTTGCGTACACTTGTGCATGATTATCGTCTGAACGGCGAAGGATCTGACGCACGGATCACCGGCTTGTTTCAGGCGCGGCTCGCTGAAGAAAACAATGAACCGGCTGGCCAAGAAGCTCCTGAACGCGATGGTCATGACTTCCTTTGGGAAGGCCTAGACATCGCCCTCACCGACAACTTCTTCGGCGCCATCTCGATCTTCCTGCTGGCGCTCGACCGGGGCGAACGTGCCTTGGTCGATCAGGCGATCGGACGCCTACGGGAAAGCCTCGCCATCTGTGCAGAGCTCAACCTGCTTCCGCAATGGTGGGCTCATCGCATCGCGATCCATCTTCTGTCCGATCTCTGGTCCAATACGTTTCATGAAAAGATCCCCTTGATTCCCACAGGCGGTGCCGCTGCCGACTGGCTCGGCTTGCGATCACTTTTCATCGCCTCTCTTGGCGTCCGGCCAAAGGCTGAAATCGACCTCTGGCCATCGCAGATCGAGGCGGCGGCTCGCGCCGTCAATCAGTCCGATAATCTCGTCGTCTCACTGCCGACCAGCGCCGGCAAAACCCGTGTCGCGGAGCTATGCATTCTTCGGTGCCTTGCAGGCGGCCGGAGGGTCATTTTTGTGACACCGCTAAGGGCTCTCTCAGCCCAGACGGAAGCGAACCTCCAACGTATCTTTGGGCCACTCGGTAAGACGATTTCGGCTCTTTATGGGAGCATCGGCGTCTCCGGCTTCGACGAAGACGCTATTCGGGAACGCGACATCGTGGTCGCCACACCGGAGAAGATCGATTTCGCGCTTCGCAATGATCCTTCACTGCTCGACGATGTCGGTCTGCTGATTTTCGACGAGGGCCATATGATCGGCCCAGGCGAACGTGAAGTTCGTTACGAAGTCCAAATTCAGCGCTTGCTTCGCCGACCTGACGCCGATCAGCGTCGGATCGTGTGCCTCTCGGCAATCCTCCCAGATGGAGATCAGCTGGAGGATTTCTCCGCATGGCTGCGCCGCGATCAGGCTGGCGGGCCTGTCAAAAACGATTGGCGCCCAACGCGTCTCCGTTTCGGAGAAGTCAGTTGGAATAGCCCGAATGCACGCCTGAACCTCCGTGTCGACGGCGAACGCCCGTTCGTGCCTCGGTTCTTTACTGGCTTCATTCCGCAGCTTTTCGTCAAACCAAAAAGGAAGCGAACGAAGATATTCCCCTGCGACCAACGAGAGCTTTGCCTCGCCACGGCTTGGCGCCTGGTCGAAGACCGGCAAACGGTTCTCATCTATTGCCCGCAACGCCGGAGCGTGGAGCCATACGCCGAGGTCATCGTCGATTTGCACGAACGCGGCGCGCTGCCGTCGCTCCTAGAAGTGGACCCTGCGGTGCTCCAGACGGCCATCGCTTTGGGAGAGGAATGGCTCGGCCCAAATAGCGATATTTTGAAATGCCTCCGGCTCGGCGTTGCGCTCCATCACGGCGCTCTGCCCACCGCCTACCGGAAGGAAGTCGAGCGTCTCCTTCGCGACGGCATCCTCAAAGTCACGATCTCGTCGCCGACCCTTGCCCAAGGGCTGAACCTGTCGGCCACCGCTGTCGTCATGCACTCGCTTTATCGCAACGGCGAGATGATCAAGGTCTCGGAGTTCAAGAATGTCATTGGGCGCGCCGGCCGAGCCTATATCGACGTCGAAGGCCTTGTCCTTTTCCCGATCTTCGAGGATCGACGGAGCAAAAAACATAACGAATGGGTCCAGCTAATTGGAGACCCGGGCGCGCGCGAGATGGAAAGCGGCCTGATCCAATTGCTCACGGCCCTTCTCCTGCGCATGCACAAAATCGTCGGCGGCGACCTCAATCATCTGACGGAGTACGTCGTCAACAACGCGGCTGCTTGGAACTTTCCAGAGGTGCCGGGGGAAAAGCCTAAAGACCGGGATGACGCGCGGAAGCAATGGGAAACGCACCTCGCGACGCTCGACGCGATCCTACAATCATCTTTATGGCAGCGACGGCTTCTGCGAACATCGAACGAAGCTCGCACAGCTTTTAAGTCCACGCTGCTGACCCGAAGTCGGCATATCTGGGCCAACTCCACCCCAGCGAAGCGCAAGGGCTACTTCCTTGCGGGCCTTGGCTTGGCAGCAGGCCAAGCTCTGGATGCCGTCGCACCGGAGGCCAATCAGTTGCTTGTTGAGGCGAACGGCGCTTTGCTTATTGGGGATAGCGATGTGGCGATCGCTGCGATCACCGGCATTGCCGAGCGTGTATTCCCTTTCCATCCCTTCTCGCCGGATCCGCTACCCGGCAATTGGCGGGACATTCTGCGCTTTTGGCTTCGCGGAGAGCCTCTGGCTGCCTTGGTTGCCAATGGCGATGGTGACGGCTTGCGGTTCATCGAAGATGGCCTTGTTTACCGGCTGCCGTGGGCCATGGAGGCGCTACGCGTTCGAGCGGCCGCAAATGGCGATGTAGTTGGCGGTCTCGGCGCGGTTGCCGCGTTAGAAGATCATGAGCTTGGTCTAGCACTGTCGGCGGTCGAAACCGGCACCATGAACCGGTCGGCCTCGATCCTGATGCAAGCTGGATTCAACTCGCGCCTCGCCGCTATCAAAGCCGTAAATGACACCGGGGCGGCATTCGAGACCGGCCACGACTTGAGAATTTGGCTCCGTTCGCCTGAAGTGGCCGCTTTTGTCGACCAGCCGGACTGGCCAACGCCCGAGACACGAAGCCTTTGGCTCGATTTCGCGCAGGAGTTCGCTCCAGGCGCCAGCCAGACTTGGTCGGAGCGAACCTACTTGGCGAATGTAAACTGGACCACTTTGCCGCCGCCTCCAGGATCACCGGTTTCCCTATATCACTGGAATGGCCAGCCTCTCGTCCTGTCCCCCGAAGGATTGTCACATGGCGTCCTCCCTTACGCATTGAACGCAGGTCGCCGTGGGCTTCTACGGGCCACAGTCGCGGCACAAGGTGGACAACTCGATCTCGTCTATCTCGGCCCGGACGACCTTTGGAATGTGTAGGAGGGCGAATGATGAAGCCCTACGCGTCCTGGGTTCACGCTGTTCGTCGAGACCCTCCGGTTCCGTGGCCGACGACAAGACTCGAAGACCGGCGTCGCCGAACTGCCTCCAGCTCCGAATCCCCGCCGTTTGGGAGCGAATGGCCCGCTAATGGGAAATGTGGCCGCAATCTGGGAGCCCGGGAGGGGAAAGCCTTCCCCTGCGGCCGAGCCAAGGTCTCGGCCGACCCCTTCTGCGGGGACATCCCCGCAACGCCCCGAGAAGAGTGAGAGAGCGGATCGGAGATCCATGACGGGTTGAGTGTCGAGAGAGAGGCTCCCGCGCCCGTCATGGAGTTTGATCCCATGAACATGCAGGTTCTCGACGCGCGCCGCGACATGAGCAGTGGCTACAAGGTGGACGTCAGCCGCGGTGAGCGGATCGGCCGTGTTTCCTCGGAATGGTTCTCGCGCCCGGACGACGAGCGCTATCTGTCCTTGTCGGAGCTGGCGGACTCCGTACGCAGCCGTTCGGAACGCAGCAGGACGCGCGTGGTGGAAACCGCGCTCATCCATGTCGAAGCGAGCCGCACCGATCCGGAGCGCCTCTCTCTCATTCTGCCTGGCTCGGACACGCCCGTCGCGCCGACGCACTGGAGCTTCGGTCAGCTCGCCAGCCAGGTCGGCGCACCTGCCGCCTATCTCCGTCAGCTCCCGGCCGCGCTTGCCGGCATCAATCTGCAATATGGTCTGACCTCGCATCGGGCCGAGCAGATCAAGACGCTCGAAACCGACAACGGCCGAATCGAGCTTCGCGCCGTGACCGGCCCCGACTATGGCCGGATCTACGATCACGAGCTGGTCGAGGCGGTGCAGCGGATTGCCGGCAACGGTACTGGCGACACGCGCTGGAAAGTGCCGGCGTGCTGGACTGGTCGACGGGCGTCTACAATCCCCGCGTCGACATCACGAAGGACACGACGACGCTCTATGCCTCCGATCGCGACGTGTTCCTCTTCCTCGTGGACGATCTCAACCCCATCGAAGCCGGCCGCTCCCGGATGGATCGCCTGACCTCTACTTCCGCGGCTTTTACTGCTGGAATTCCGAAGTCGGCGCGAAGACGCTCGGCATGGCGAGCTTCTATCTCCGCGCGGTCTGCCAAAACAGGAACTTGTGGGGCGTGGAGGATTTCGAGGAAATCACCATCCGCCATAGCAAATACGCGGCGTCGCGCTTCGCCCACGAAGCGGCGCCGGCCCTGCTGAACTTCGCGAACTCCTCGCCGATGCCCTTCATCAACGGCATCAAGGCCGCCCGCGAACGGATCGTCGCAAAATCCGATGAGGACCGCACCGAATTCCTGCGCAAGCGCGGATTCTCGAAGGCCGAGACCGGCAAGATCATCGAGACCGTTCTGGCCGAAGAAGGTCGCCCGCCGGAATCCATTTTCGATTTCGTGGCTGGCATCACCGCCGTCGCCCGCGAAAAGACCAACCAGGATGCGCGGCTCGAACTGGAGGGCAAGGCCAAGAAGTTGCTCGATCGCGCGGCCTGATTTCCGTGAAGCCGGAGATACGGTTTTCCGTGTCTCTGGCTTTGCGCCTTCGTGCCCTTCCGTTTCGCCGTATCCGTGGCGCTGCCCTCCAAGAGTGAGAGGGCGGCGCTTCGCTTCGTGACGAGTTCGGGTTCGAGAGAGAGGCTCTCGGCGCTCGTCGCGGAGTAAGGAACATGGCAACTGCCGTTCAGAAGATCACCCTGTCGTCCTCGCGCGACATTCCCTTCAACAAGCTGGTGCTCAGCCAGTCCAACATCCGGCGGGTGAAGGCCGGTGTCTCGATCGAGGATCTGGCCGCGTCGATTGCGCGGCGCGGTCTCATCCAGAGCCTGCATGTCCGCCCCGTTCGCGATGGTGAAGGCCAGGAGACCGGCATGTTCGAGGTGCCCGCCGGCGGCCGCCGCTACCGGGCGCTGGCGATGCTGGTGGAGCAGAAGCGCCTGAACAAGACCGCGCCGGTTCCCTGTGTCGTCGGCGCGAGCGACAGCGGCATCCTGATGGAGGAAATCTCGCTCGCGGAGAATGACGAGCGCGTGCCGGCCCATCCGCTCGACCAGTATCGCGCATTCCGGTCCATGCGCGATAAGGGCATGACTGAGGAGGACATCGCCGCGGCGTTCTTCGTCGACGTCAACATCGTGAAGCAGCGGCTGCGCCTCGCGTCGGTTTCGCCCGCGCTGCTCGACATCTATGCCGAAGACGGCATGGAGCTGAAGCATCTCATGGCCCTCACCGTGTCGCAGGACCATGCTCGCCAGGAGCAGGTCTGGGAGACGATCCGCAATAGCTGGCAGAAGGAGGCCGCCTGGCTCGATGACGCGGAGACGCTGTCTTATCTCCATTCGACGATCTCGACGCGGCGACAATCCGTCCGCGTGCCCGAGACCCCGATGCATCTCGACGCCTACTTAGCCAACGAGCCGCTGGTCACCGGGCTCGCGCCAAAGCTTGGCGAGGTGCATCTCCGCACGCTCTCGATCGTCGGATTCCCGACCGCGACCTGGCCGGGCCTACTCGACGAGCTTAACGCGCAGGCCTTCGAATATCGCTGGGCGACGCGCGCCATCTGTCTCGACAAGACCGACGCCACGAAGCTCTTCACCCGCATCCGGCGTCAATGGTTCGCCAAGCGCAAATCGGTCGCGGCGACCCAAGCCGGTAATCAACTCCTCGCATTGCAAAGCCAGCAGATTTCTGACTTGACGGCGGCCATCGCCGCGCAGAACCGGGCGCAATCGCTCGAAGCCGCGCGTGTCGCAACTGCCGAAGCGCAGGCCCGCGAGAACCTCACGCGCTTCCTCGATTACGGCTCCGGCTACGAGCCGACCACCGTGCGGATGTTCCGGTAAGCCGCGATGAAGCTGACCGCTGAGACCACGCTGAAAGCCATCGCCATCGCCTTGGGCGCCATTGCCGCGCTCATGGCGGCGATGGAACTTCAGCGCGCGTTGGAAGTGGAACGGATGGAGCGCCCCGCCGTGGTCTCGGACGATCCGTTGCGTGAGACCTTGCAACACTGCCGCTCGCTGACCCCGGAAGCCCTTGAAGCCGACACAGAGTGCCAGGCCGCCTGGGAGGAGAACCGCCGCCGCTTCTTCGGCACGTCCACCGACAATTCGGACCCGGAGTAGGTCATGGACGGAGTCGGCGTCATCGATCGGTTCCTGGAGGTCTTTACGACCTATATCGACAGCGGGTTCGGCCTGCTCGGCGGCGATGTCGCCTTCCTCGCGACCACACTCATCGTTATCGACGTCACGCTCGCCGCGCTCTTCTGGGCCTGGGGGGCGGATGACGACATCATCGGTCGCCTCGTCAAGAAGACGCTCTTCGTCGGCGTCTTCGCCTATATCATCGGCAACTGGAATGCGCTCGCGCGCATCGTCTTCGAGAGCTTCGCAGGTCTCGGCCTCATCGCCACCGGCGGCGCGATCGGTGCGGGCGAGCTCCTGCAGCCGGGCCGGATCGCCGCTGTCGGGCTTGAAGCAGGGCAACCAATCTTGGAGTCCATCGCTGACCTGATGGGCTTCGTCTCCTTCTTCGAGAACTTTATCCAGATCTCGATCCTGCTCTTCGCCTGGATCGTGGTCCTGCTCTCCTTTTTCATCCTCGCGATCCAGCTCTTCGTGACGCTGATCGAGTTCAAGCTGGCGACGCTCGCGGGCTTCATCCTCGTGCCCTTCGGCCTCTTCAACAAGACCGCCTTCATGGCCGAACGCGTGCTAGGGCTCGTCATATCGTCCGGTGTCAAGGTGCTCGTGCTTGCCGTCATCGTCGGCATCGGCTCGACCATCTTCGGCGAGTTCACTGCCGGTTTCACCGGCGAACCGACCATCGAGGATGCGATGGCCGTCGTGCTCGCGGCGCTCTCGCTGCTCGCGCTCGGCATCTTCGGCCCCGGCATCGCCAACGGCATCGTTTCT
>NZ_BAJW01000006.1 GCF_000613905.1 Acetobacter persici JCM 25330 | reverse complement strand
CTAGAGAACCCATGGGCTCATTTTCCATAACCTGTGACGTGTTATTTTTTTGCTCGGGTTTTTCCGTGCCGCCCACCACGCCATAAAATGGCATGTTCTTTTGCCCCGCTGCCGGGGCCGGATTTTTACGAGGGCGACCACCCTTGCGGCCATTCAGGATGCTGGCAATCTGCTTCGGGGTCATGCCCTGCGGCGCATCACCGCGCTCCTGAGCCTCAGCAACCCACTGAGCACGATCAGCTTCCGCCTGCGCCTTACGCGCCGCCCGCTCTTCCTTCCGCAACAAGCGGTCATACAGATGCGGGCTGAACAGCCCCCCGGCATCATCCCGCGCCATAAAGCCACGCAGGACCAGCCGAGGCAGCACACGGGCAAAGATAAGCTCATGAGCCGTGCGCAGGATCAGGTTCGCGCACTGCTGGAAGAAGCCCGGCAGTGTGAGCAGGAAAGCAAAGTGTGCGCCGGCCAGCATAATTTTTCGAGAGCTAGTGAACTGCAAGCTGTTGCGGATTTCTTCCGGAACCTCGCAACCAAACACAATCAGATTACGGGAGCGCACACATGCGCCTGACCTCACTCCGCAAGTTCGGACGTCGCTTTCATGTTGCTGTGGCCACTACGCCCCAGCCCTCAGTGCCCCAGTCTTACGGTATTCAGTCCCACGCCTGCACAGGCAAGGCCGAAGTCTATGATGCCACAGGGAAGTTCCCGGAATTTGCCTTCCCGCAGGTCTGCCAGCTTGAGCGCCAGCGCACCTTGTGCGGCCACCCTCTCAATTACCGGCTCACTCTGCCGGACGGCAGGCAAAGCACGGCACCGGCCGCCATGGTGCGTATTCTGCCGCCCGAAGCATCCATGATTGTGCTGGATATTCCGCCCCCTGCCCCCGGTCTTTAAGGGGCAGCATGATGGCAGCAGAAAAAATCCTCACCATTGCGGATGTGCTGGAACGGCTGAAAGGCATTATGGGCCGCACCAAGCTGACAGCGCATTTGCAACAGATGCCCGAATATGGCGGCGGCCCCACACATCGCCGCTTTGGAAACAAAATTGTCTTCCGAGAGGGAGATTATGAACGCCTGCTTGAGAGTTTAGAATGTCCCTCAAAGTCGTCACGCGCAAAGGTGGCGCGGCGCTCTACATTCGCGGTTCCGTCCGAGGACAAAGCGTATTCGAGAGCACTGGAACTACTGATGCCGAACAAGCCGAAGCCTACCGCGCCAAGCGTGAAGCGGAACTCTGGACGCAATCGGTCTATGGCAAACGTGCGGTCGTAACATTTGCTCACGCTGTTACTGCTTACCTTGAGGCAGAAGACCGGACTGAAACCACCCGCACCCATCTGCATAAACTTTTGCTCCATTTTGGTACCACCCGACTGGATCATATTGGGCAGCAGGAGCTGGATGACGCTTATAAGGCGATTCTGACCAAAGGAGCGCACGCCTCTGGCGCCACCAAAATTCGCGCTGTGCTGACTCCGCTTCGGGCCGTGCTCGAATTTGCTGCGATTCGCGGATGGTGTTCCAAGCCTGCCTTCGCCCGGCCAAAGGTTCGGCAGGTGCGCATGCAGTTTCTACGCCCGGCCGAGGCTACTGCGCTGGTGGAAGCCGCCGCTCCACACATTCAGCCGCTCCTTGTTTTCCTGATCGGCACCGGTGCCCGCATGTCCGAGGCACTGGAACTGGACTGGAAGGACGTGGATCTGCGCGGCATGCGGGCAGTTGTCTGGCAAAAGCAGGATGATGAACGGCACATTGATCTGCCGCCCATCGTAGTGCAGGCGCTCGAAAGCCTTGAATGGCGCACGGGCCGGGTCTTCCGCCCGCTACGGAGCCGTAAGCCTCGTGGTGCTCTGCGTGGTAAAGAAATTGGTGAGGCCTATCATGACACCGGCCGCACCGGCGGTGGCCAGATAAAAACCGCATGGGCCACGGCTTGCCGAAAAGCCGGCCTTCCCGGCCATGACCGCATCTGGGTTCCCAAAGGAAGCAACCGGCAGAAGGTACAGTTTGTCCCGGATCTCACGCCCCATTGCCTGCGCCACACGTTTGCCTCCTGGCATTATTGCATCCACAGGGATCTGCTGAAGCTGAAAGAAGACGGTGGGTGGCACACCATCACCATGGTGGCCCGTTATGCCAAAAAAATGCCGGAGACGTACCGGGCGGATGTCCTGATGTGGCTGGCAGGTGACAAGCTGCACGCTCCATCAACTGGCGGGGCGCGACTCGGCATGTAAGCGTGCAAAACTGGTGCAAAATCAGGTGTCGTTATTTTTTATTATTTAAAAACAATGCGTTAAAAGATTATCTCAACACCTTCACACGGCGGGGGTCACAGGTTCAATCCCTGTCGCACCCACCACGATAAACGGCAGTTTTGCGTGGTTTCCGGTTATTCTCAAAAGTCACATTAGTCCGATCCGGTACGCAACAGTACGCCTTGGCACATATAAATCCGTGCCAGATCTGTGCAATCTTTTCGGTGCTGATTAAGCACCAGGCCCGTTTTCACGCAGACCTTATTGGCAATATGCTGCGTTTTGGCGTCACCAACTCTTTCCGGGTGGTATGAGGGGGGATGTCTGCAAGGCGACAATCTGGATGCTTCCTGCTCAGAGTGTGTTTTGCTGAAACATCACCTGTTGTAATGTTGGTTATTTCCGACAGCCTCTAATAATTGTAAAAATCATCACTGCTTTTAATAATTTTGTCTCATTCCCATCATTGTGGAAATATGCGACGCTCTTTGTGAGGCAGAAAGATCTCTTGTTTCATCTGCTGTTTTTCTCAATTTGGAAACAAAGGATAGTACTATGAAGCTTTACTACACGCCGGGGGCTTGTTCACTCGCTGCTCATATTATCCTGAACGAAACTGGCTTGCCGCATGAGCTTGTGCAAGTAAACCTGAAAGAGAAAAAAACGGCTGATGGTCAGGATTACATCGGCATTAACTCGCGCGGTGCTGTGCCTGCGCTGGAAATTTCACCCGGTGTTGTGCTGACGCAAAATGTTGCCGTCCTGACCTATATTGGTCAGCAATCGGATAATCCGGCTTTTCATCCTACTCCGGACAGCATTGAATTTTTCCGTCTGCTGGAGGCTCTGGGTTTTTGTGAGGATGTGCATAGTGCAATCGGAGCACTCTTTGCCCCGCATCTGGCGGACATAACCCGCGAAGGATTGCAGGTTCTTATCACGCGCCGCCTGTTACAGGTAGAACAGCAACTGGCAAATGGCACGAATGGCTACCTTTTGCCATCAGGGTTTACCCAAGCGGATGCGCTTATGGCCGTCATTCTGAACTGGACTGGCCCACTTAACATAGATCTTACAGCATACCCCAAAGCGGTTGCTTTGCGGGATACTGTCTTTGCGCGGCCCGCAGCGCAGAAGGCACTGAAGGAAGAAGGGTTGATCTGATCAACGCGCTTGCAGGATGGCATTCGGCCCATCCGGCGCACATCAGATAAAAAATACGGATCAGATTTAAGGTCTGATCCGTATCTGTAACAGGGCGTATCGCCAGCTTTTAGTGGGCAGGCACCGCAGCGACTTCTGGATTCAGCCGGTAGCCGCCACCTTCTGTAATCAGCAGGGATGCATTGGCCGGGTCCGGCTCAATCTTCTGCCGCAGGCGGTAGATGTGCGTCTCCAGCGTATGCGTGGTGACGGCAGCATTATAGCCCCAAACTTCATTCAGCAGCACCTGACGGGGCACAGGGCGCGTGCCAGCGCGGTAAAGAAACTTGAGGATGGCTGTTTCTTTTTCCGTCAGACGAATGCGACGGTTTTTCTGCGGTTCCTGAAGCAGCTTGGCAGACGGGCGGAACGTATATGGCCCGATGCTGAACACGGCGTCTTCACTGTTTTCAAACAGGCGCATCTGGCGCGCAGACGCGCCAGCAGTTCTGCAATCCGGAAGGGCTTGGCGACGTAATCATTCGCACCGGCATCCAGGCCGCGCACAATATCGGCTTCATCATCTGACCCGGTCAGCATGATGATGGGCATCCGCAGACCATCTTTCCGCAGTTCAGCACAGAAGTCACGTCCATCGCCATCGGGCAGGCTGACATCCAGAAGAAGGGCATCAAACCGGCTGTCGGGGGTCTTCAGTTTTTCCCGCGCCTCGGCAAGAGATGCTGCTTCCTGAACCGTAAATTCCCCTTCAAGCTGCAATTGCTCAACAAGGGTTTGGCGAAGTATCCGGTCGTCATCAACAACCAATATTGGACGTGCACCCGTCATTGGGTTTTCATCTCCTTAGTGTCAGCCCTGCGGCAGGCTGTCTCGTCAGTTCGTGTTCTCATAAACTTGTCACGATTCGGCTCAGACCTCTAGTGTGAGCGTGCTATGCGACCTTCATGAAAAATCTGCGAACAGGCAATCTTTAACCATGATGATACACCTCTTGTCTGCCTCATACAGCGGGTCTGACGCACAACTGCATTGCGGACACAAAGTCATGAGCGCCGTAATTGGAAAAAATGGTCTGGCGCAGCAAAAACAGGAAGGGGACCACGCGACCCCCATTGGTATTTTTCCTCTCAGAAAAGTGTATTACCGGGCGGACCGCCTGTTAAAACCAAAAACAATACTTTCAGTAGAACCACTTAGCCCGCGTGATGGCTGGTGCGATGACTCGGAAAGTTCTGATTATAACCATTTTGTCAGGCTCCCGCATCCGGCGCGGCACGAGCAGTTATGGCGTGAAGACCACGTTTATGATCTCATAGTCGTGATAGGATATAACGATAATCCGGTCGTTCCCCGTCGCGGCTCAGCGATTTTTATGCACCTGCGACGCCCGGATCGCTCCCCTACGGAAGGATGCCTGGCCCTTACCGAATCAGATCTGCGCGCCGTTCTGGCTGCCGGAGCGGATGCGGTGCAGGTGCATGCCCCGGCCTGAACGTCTTTGAGACGGGAGCTAATGCGCCTTCCCTCCTGATTTGTCCCGCTCTGGCGGTACGAGCGCGATGACGCACTGCCCCACATCCGGCTGAGACAAGGCTTCATCCTCAGCCGAGACAATGGTCATTGAGATACCCTTCTGCAAAACAAGGAAGACCAGCAGGTTACTGCTCTCATGCAGGAGGCTGGCCTGATTATCAGCCGTAACCTCAACACTCCGGAACTGCCAGCCTTCCCGAATGAGTGTATCCAGCAGCGTGAAGTTCCATGCCGGTTCCCCCATGACCTTTCCGCGCGCATCCCGGCTCAGGCCACGATACAGGTCCAGACGGGCAATGCCGGGGCTTACCTGATAGACACGCTGTCGGCCAAAATGCGGGGCAAGATGTGCACAGACCAGCCCGTTATAAATTGCATCCGGAGTTGCTGCGATCAGGTAATCACCGGGGCGCTCTTCCAGACTTTCCGCGCCCTCTTCTGAGAGGACTTCTGCCCTCAGCACCGGAACACCGGCTTTTTCGGCTCTCTGGAGATCCTGACGGGAATTATCAACCAGCAGCACGGGAGCCCCTGCCTGATGCACAGCGATGGCAAGCCCCGTTGACCAGTCATTCGCGCCGACAATGGCCAGAGCCTGTTCATCCGACAAAGTCAGCTTCAGCTTTCGGCCGAGTGGCCGCAAACTGAAACCATGCAGGATCATGGTAGAGGCAATTACGGCAAAGACGGCGGGCATCACCAGCCCGGCTCCGGGGTAGCCGGCATCCTGCAACCGCATGCCGGCAATCCCTGCCACGGCCGCCGCGACAATACCGCGCGGCGCAATCCAGCCGACAAAAATGCGCTCGGCCCAACTCAGGCTGGAACCCATCGTCGCAAGAAAAATCCCCAAAGGTCTGACCAGAAACAGAACAGCCAGCGTCAGAGCACCAATAGACCAGGAAAGGTTGGAAAGTTCCGCGCGCTGAAGGTCGGCTGTCAGGAGCACAAACAGGACGGAGACAATCAGAACGACCAGAGATTCCTTCATCCTCTGGATTTCTGCCATGCCAGGAATACGCAGATTAACCAGGGCCATGCCGAAGGTGGTTGAGGCGATCAGGCCTGCCCCATCCATTGTCAGGGTGCCGAGTGCAAACAGAACAAGGGCAATGGTGATCAGGATCGAGCTTTTCAGCACTTCTGGCATCAGATCCCGCACCAGAAGCCAGCGAACCCCTAAGGCCGCCCCAATGCCCAGACCAATGGTCAGTCCGGCGCTGGCGAGCATGTGAGGCAGGATGAAGCCAAAAAACGTGCCTGACCCCTCGCCCGGCCGCATCAGCAGCACTTCCAGCACCAGAGTTGCCAGAATGGCCCCCACCGGGTCATTCACAATTGCTTCCCAACGGAGGAAAGCTGCGACTTTAGGGTGCAGTTTGGCATTTCGAAGAAGCGGCAGAACCACAGTCGGCCCGGTAACAACAATAATGGAGCCGAACAGGAACGCAGGCCCCCACCCCATGCCGCCAATATAATGCGCTGCCATGCTGCCCAGAATCAGGTTGATGGGCAGCGCCACAAGTGTCAGGCGAATGACCCCTTCCCCTGCTTCCTTCAGTTGTCTGAAGTCCAGAACAAGGCCGCCCTCAAACACGATCAGCGCCACGGCGAGTGACACCAGCGGATGAAAGGCTGAACCGATCATCACCGAAGGGTGCAGGATTTCAAGTGCCGGACCATAGAGCAGGCCGAGGCTGAACAGCAGGACGATGGCAGGCAGGCGGAAACGCCACGCTGTCCACTGGGCGAGCATGCTCCCGCCCAGAACGCAAAACAGGAAGACTAGTACACTGTTACTCATGGGTACCCATCTTACTAAACCTTTTGAAATGCCTGCACGCAGAGCAAACGCCACACACTATGTGCAGGCTTAATAAGTGAGATACCCTATATTCTGTTAAGCCCGCAGGCTCTTAAATTTCTGTTTTTTCTGGAGCCACTTCTGGTTTCCGTTCCAGCACCGCAGCAAAAAAGCCGTCAGTTTCGTTCTGATGCGGAGTGAGCGAGAACATGGATGTGCCGCGCAGTGAATCAGGCAGCGCCGTGCTGTCTGAGGGGACAAGCTGGAAGTCCGGATGTCGGGTCAGGAACGCCTCAACCTGGCTGGCATTCTCGGCCCGCAGAATAGAGCAGGTCGCGTAGACCATCCGGCCACCCGGTTTTACAAGAGAAGAGGCCCTGTCCAGAATGTCAGACTGTTTGACAAGCAGTTCTTCCAGATCCTGCTCCGTCATCCGTAACCGCGCATCCGGGTTGCGCCGCCATGTGCCCGTGCCGCTGCATGGGGCATCCACCAGTACGCGGTCAAACGACTGAGCGCGCCGTTTTGCCCATTTATCCCCGGCTTGCAGCAGATGGCGCTCGACATTATGCACCCCGGCGCGACGCAGGCGGCGGACAGCGCCATCCAGACGGACTTCAGACACATCGCACGCGGCGATATGGCCTTTATTTTCCATCATCATGGCCATAGCCAGCGTCTTGCCGCCAGCTCCGGCGCAATAATCCAGAACGCGCATCTCCGGGGTCACCCCAATAATGGCGGCAACAAGCTGGCTGCCTTCGTCCTGAATTTCGATGCGGCCGTCCTTGAAGGGCGTTGTGGATGTGACGGGCAGCCGCCCGTTCAGCCGCAGGCCCCACGGGGAAAGAGGGGTCAGAACAGCGTGCAGCCCTTCCCGGCCCAGCGCGTTCTGGGCATCCCGGCGGTTTGTACGCAGAATATTGACGCGCAGATCAAGCGTTGCAGGCTCAGAGAGAGCCGCAAGCTCGGCTTCCAGTGTGTCACCAAATGTTTCTTCAAGGCGCGGAAGTAGCCAGTCTGGCAGTTCCAGACGGACAGCGCGCGGCATATCCGCATTATCCAGTGTGCCACCCGCCAGAGCCGTCACAACGTCCTGCTCGGCATAGCTCAGGGCACCCGGAGCAAAGCGGCCCTCCGCGAAGAGGGCTGCAATTTCCCGCGCGGGCCAGCCTTTGAGCACCAGATTGGCCGCGGCCAGTGTGCGCGGTGTACTCTCGGCCCCGCATTTGCTCAGCCACCAGCCAAGCCTGCGCCAGGACCGCATGATCTCCCAGACCATGCCGGAAACTGCCCGACGGTCCCCCCCACCGATGTAACGCCGTTCACGAAAAAAGCTGTTGGCAACGGCGTCAGCCGGTTTTCTGGGGGTTGCCTCCATGGATGTCAGAAGATCAATGGAGGCTGCCAGCCGAGCAGAAGGAGTCATAGGTAAGATTCAGTCCCGACGATAGTTAGGAGCTTCACGCGTGATGGACACGTCATGAACATGGCTTTCACGCAGGCCTGCACCAGTAATGCGGCGGAAACGCGCATTCTTTTGCAGGTCCGTGAGTTCCGGTGACCCGGTATACCCCATCCCGGCTTTCAGACCACCGACGAGCTGATGGATCACGGCCGCCATTCCACCCTTATAGCAACGCGGCCTTCAATCCCCTCCGGCACGAGCTTAAGGGAATCCCGCACTTCCTGCTGGAAGTAACGGTCAGCCGAACCGCGGGCCATGGCGCCGAGGCTGCCCATGCCACGATAGGATTTGTAGGAGCGGCCCTGATACAGGAAGACTTCGCCCGGAGCTTCTTCCGTGCCAGCCAGCAGGGAGCCGACCATCACGACGTTCGCGCCCGCGCCAATAGCCTTCACAATGTCACCCGATGTGCGGATGCCACCATCGGCAATGCAGGGTACATCCAGCTCACGGCAGGCTACAGAGGTTTCCAGCACGGCGGAGAACTGCGGCACGCCAACACCCGCCACAATACGGGTCGTGCAGATGGAGCCCGGGCCGATACCGATTTTTACGCAGTCTGCGCCAGAGCCAATCAGTGCCTGAGCGGCTTCCGGTGTGGCGACGTTCCCGGCTACAATCTGAATGGCGCTATCAAGTGCTTTCAGGCGTTCAACCGCACGCAGCACACCGGCGGAGTGGCCGTGGGCCGTATCCACAACCAGAACATCAACCCCGGCTTCCACCAGCAGTTTTGCGCGGTTAAACCCGTCCTCTCCCACACCTGTCGCAGCAGCGCAGCGCAGGCGGCCAAGGTTGTCCTTAATGGCCAGCGGGTAGGCCACCGCTTTATCCATGTCCTTGACGGTGATGATCCCGACGCAGCGGTCTGCCTCATCCACCACCAGGAGTTTTTCAATGCGGTGCTTGTGCAGGAGCTGGCGGGCCGTATCCGGGTCCGCGCCATCACGCACCGTGACAAGCCCGTCATGCGTCATGAGTTCAGAAACGCGCTGGGCGGGGTCCACCGCAAAGCGTACGTCACGATTGGTGATAATGCCGATCAGCTTCTGCGTGCCCGGTTCAACGACGGGCAGACCGCTGATGCCGTTGCGCTGCATAATCTCACGCACTTCAGCAAGCGTCTGCTCGGGGCCAACGGTCACGGGATTGACGACCATGCCCGATTCGAAGCGTTTGACGCGACGGACATGCTCGGCCTGTTCTTCCGGCGTCAGGTTTTTATGAATGACGCCAAGGCCACCCTGCTGCGCCATGGCAATAGCCATCTGATCTTCCGTAACCGTATCCATGGCCGCGGAAATCAGGGGAATATTGAGCTGGATGGAACGTGTCAGGCGTGTGCGCACAGACGTCTGATTGGGGACAACCTCGGAAGCAGCGGGAACGACGAGAACGTCATCAAACGCCAAGGCTTCGGTAACACGGCTGTAGGGGGAAGAAGTCATACAACGGGAACCCTTGACCAGATTGCGATTGGGGGCACCCGACAGCAGAGTATCGCCGCAGGTCACCGACCATTGGCGCTTCCTCTTATGGTCTTGCCCGAGCAAAGGCAAGAGAAGAGACATAAAATTGACAGGTTTTTAAACTTGCCGCGTTCTGAGCGTGCCTGTTTTTAGCGCCCGCCGAAACGCTTCCAGCGTTGCATCACTCACAAAATGCTCCATGCCCTCGGCATCCAGCCGGGCCGTTACGGCATCCACGCCAAGAGCGAGCAGAAACTCTTCAACCAGATGGTGCCGCGCCCGGACCGTCTCAGCCAGAGCAACGCCAGCCTCCGTCAGAAACACACCACGATAGGGTTTGCGGGTTACAAACCCTTCCGCTTCCAGACGCACCAGCATTTTGGCCACTGTGGGCTGAGAGACACCAACCGGTCGGCAATATCCACCTGCCGGGCTTCCTGCCCCTCTGTCAGCAGGTCATCAATCAGTTCAACATAGTCCTCGATCAGAACATTGCGCCTTGCCTCCCGCGCATGCCGAAAGCCCTCACTCTGGCTTTCAACATCAGGCATGACTGGCGGGCGTTCTTTCAACTGAGGATCTCCATGGAACAGCGTGGTGGGGGGAGCTATAGCGAATTCACCCCTCCAGCAAAAGCACCTTACACCGCCGCGCGCTCCTGAGGGGTAGAAACTAAAAACGCCTTATCTTTACCTTATAGCCTATTGCATATTTGTGAGGTGTGTCGGTAATATCCGCCATCACCTTTTGATAAAGCTCTTTATTGCATGGCTTCGCCCCCGCATTCCCCTCGCCGCTCTGTTTTGCATTCCGTTTTTTCCGCGCAGGAAAGCCGTCTGAGCCTGCCCGAGGCCCATGCGTCCGTCACGGTGCCTGAAGGGGCTTCCAGACTACGGCGTTTTCTGGCGTTTGTGGGGCCGGGCTACATGGTCTCCGTGGGTTATATGGACCCCGGCAACTGGGCCACTGACCTTGCTGGCGGCGCACAGTTTGGCTTTACGCTCCTGTCCGTCATTATGCTGTCCAACCTGATGGCCATTTTGCTGCAATCTCTTGCGGCGCGGCTGGGCATCGCCACAGGGCATGACCTTGCTCAGGCCTGCCGGGCCTATTTCCCGCGCAGCGTAAATATTCTGCTGTGGCTGGCCTGTGAGGTTGCGATTATCGCGTGTGACCTTGCAGAGGTGATTGGCACCGCCATAGCACTCCAGTTGCTGTTTGGTATGCCGCTGCTGCTGGGGGCCTGTCTTTCCGCGCTGGATGCCATTTTGCTGTTGCTGCTGATGCGGCTGGGCTTCCGGTGGCTGGAAGCCTTTGTCATGGCGTTGCTCGGCCTGATTGCGGTATGTTTTGGCTTCCAGATTGCGGCTGCCAGCCCGCCCATTGCCGCGGTTATGAAAGGGTTTCTCCCCTCCCCGGTTATTCTGACCAATCCGCAGATGCTCTACATCGCCATTGGCATTGTGGGGGCTACGGTCATGCCGCACAATCTGTACCTGCATTCCTCTCTGGTGCAGACGCGGACTTATGCGCGGACGTCTGCTGGCAGGCGGGAGGCCATTCGCTGGTCCACGCTGGATAGCACCATTGCCCTGATGCTGGCTCTGTTTGTCAATGCAGGCATTCTGATTGTGGCCGCAGCGGCGTTCCACACAACCGGGCATCAGGATGTTGCGGAAATTCAGCAGGCTTACACGCTGATTTCTCCCCTTCTCGGCTGGGGATTGCCTCCACCTTGTTTGCTGTTGCGCTGCTGGCTGCCGGGACGAATTCAACCGTGACGGGCACGCTGGCCGGGCAGATCATTATGGAGGGCTTTCTGCATCTGCGCATGGCCCCCTGGGCGCGACGTCTGCTGACACGCGGGCTGGCAATTATCCCTGTTATTCTGGTTACGTTGCTCTGGGGAGAAAAAGGGACTGGAGACCTGCTTGTTTTCAGCCAGATTGTCCTGTCCATGCAGCTTCCTTTTGCCGTGATCCCGCTGGTCTGGTTTGTGTCCGATCGCCAGAAAATGGGGGAGTTTGCGCTCTCTCGCCCCATGTCACTCCTGTCATGGTGTGTTGCGGGGCTGATCCTGATCCTGAACTTTAAACTGCTGTATGACACCGTGTTCGGGTAACCGCGCACGGCTTTTAACCGCCTTCTTCCCTCTGACTTTCTGGCTGTGAAAGAGATGCGCGACGTGCTTCCGCTAAATCCTAAATATAGCAAATACTATGATAACATGCCTCATGTTTGTTGTGACGCAAAAGGCAAGCTTTGTCCGGTCTTATCGCGGGCAGTAAAGTCCGCGCCTTGTGCGGCTCTCGCTTTGTGGTGTGCAACGCCTCTCACGCAGGCTTATGCGGAAACGCGTTCGGCCATTCATGCCGGGCGTAGCACAGCAAAAGGGTCGACTGACGCGGTCAAAGCCGCCCCTCCGGTTCAGGGCGCGCGTTCTGTAAAGGGGGCGCAGAACACAGTCCGGAAAACCGATGCGCCTCAGGCGGCAGCCGTTGCTTCAGGCAAAACAGAAGCGGTGACTGTGCATGCCGCCTTCAATTCAGCCCGTGCGCGCATTGCCCCTAATCTGGGGGCGGTCGCCTACCGTATGGGGCAGGCACAGATCAATACAACGCCGGGCGGAGAAAACGCGGCCTTTAATCAGGTCCTGCTGCGGATGCCCGGCGTGGTGATGGATTCATTTGGTGAAGAGCATGTGCGGGGCGAGCATGGTGGTCTGACATACCGGATTAACGGCGTCCTGCTGCCAGAAGGTCTGAATGGGTTCGGGCAGGAACTGGATACGCGCATTATTGATTCCGTCACCCTGATGACAGGCACCCTCCCCGCCCAGTTTGGCTTCCGCACGGCCGGGATTGTGGATGTGACGGCAAAGTCAGGGAATTCTCTGAATAATAAAGAAATTTCTTTTTATGGCGGTAGTTATAACACCTTTAACCCCTCTTTTCAGGTGGGTGGAACAAAGGATAAATGGGAATATTTTGTCTCTGGCTCCTTCAACCGCAACAATATCGGGATTGAAAACCCTACTCCGGCTTTTCGGGCAACGCACGATGTTACTGAACAGGGCAAAGCGTTTGGCTACGCATCCTATCATTTTGACGACACAAGCCGCATCAGCCTCCTGACCAGCGTTTCAAATGCTAATTTTGAAATCCCCAATGCTGCCGGGTTGCCGAAGCTTTATGACATCCAAGGCGTTGGCGACGTGCAGTCTCAGGATGTGAATGACCGGCAGAATGAGCAGAATTATTACGTCGTGCTGTCTTACCAGAAAACGGGGAGCAAACTGAACTATCAGGTCTCGCCTTACTTCCGTTATGGAGCGATCAACTACACCCCGGACCCTGTGCGGGACATGGTGTTTCAGGGCGTGGCCGAAAAGGAAAATAATACCTTCACCACAGGCGGCCTTCAGTTTGACGCCTCCTATGATGCTGTCAAAGCGCATACCATTCGTTTTGGTGTTCTGGGCCAGTATACCTCTGAAACATTATGGACGCGGACGGACGTGCTGCCTGTTGATGAGGCTGGTTTTCAGACCTCTGTCCATCCCATGTCCATTCAGGACAATTCCGGAAACTGGGCGGCGGAAGCCGGTGCTTATCTTCAGGATGAGTGGAAACTGCTGAAAGGCGTCACCCTGAATTACGGTGTGCGTTATGACCGCTTTGAATCGTCTTTTGATCATGAAGGTCAGGCCAGTCCGCGCGCTAATCTGGTCTGGGAGGTTGACCCCTCCACAACCGTGCATTTTGGCTACTCCCGTTATTTTGCTCCCCCCACGGCCCAGTATATCGGGCAGGCAACGCTTCTGAAGTTTGCAGGCACCACAAACTCACCAGAAAATTTCAATGCGACGGCGACAAAAGTTGAGCGGTCCAATTATTTTGACATCGGCCTTTCCCATCGTTTCCCGCAAGGTCTCTCCATTACAGTCGACGGATTTTACAAACAGGCGAAAAATCTTGGAGATCTGGGGCAGTTTGGCCGTGCGGTTATTCTCACACCGTTTAGCTACAGAACGGGCAAGGTCTATGGCGCGGAGTTTGGCGGTAATTACCATTACAAAGGCCTGACGGTGTTCGGGAATTTCTCGTTTGTAAACACCGCCGCAAAGGATGTGAATTCTGCCCAGTATCAGTTTCCCGCGGAAGAACTGGAGTACATTAAAAACCATGCCATCAAGCTGGACCATGAGGGCGAGTTTACATCCAGCGCCGGTGTTTCATATGGCTGGGCTGGCAATAAAGCCTATGTCGATTTCCTGTATGGATACGGCCTGCGCTCAGGCTTTGCCAATACGGAAAAGCAGCCCAGCTATCATGTCATTAATATTGGGTATGAGCATGTTTTCCGGAACATTCGCCCTCTTAAAGGGCTGAAACTGCGGGTGGATGTGACTAACCTGTTTGATGAACGCTACCAGATCCGCAACGGCAGCGGACTGGGGGTTTTTATGGCACAATACGGCAGAGGCGCGCTGGTTTCCTGACAACCGTCATACAGTTCTGATGCTCCTGCAACACGGAGGGGTCAGGTCGGCAACCATTTGATAATGAAAATATTTTAGGCGCTCGACAAAATTTGTTCTGCAAATGTCCCTTACATTTTGTCGCGTCAGGCCCCATAACAGCCCCAGAGATTTTTGTGCGGTTCCTGCCCGCACAAACTGAGTTCTGGAGAATGGCGCATGGATGTAGAGCATATGGAAGACGTTTCCACGGTAACGGAAACTGCACAGCCGGACCCCGTTCCGGCTCTTCCTGCCTCTCCTGCCCTGCAGGTTTCCCTTCAGGACGCCCTGAACGCCTCCTTGTGGGAAAACAGCGTGCCAGTGCTGCTGGAACTCGCCCTGCAGAACCAGACAAAGCGCAGTTTTTCCCAGATTGATATTACAGTTACCAGTGAGCCACCTGTTATCCGCCCACGCGCCTGGCATCTTCAGCAGGTGGAGCCGGGCCAGTTTCGCACACTGAAAGATCTGGATCTCAAGCTGGATGGTGCCTTTCTGAACAGCCAGACAGAAGCCTCTCGTGCCTCTGTCACTTTTCTTGCTGTGGATAAGGAAACCGGGGAGGAAGTAGCCCGTAACGTCGCCGATCTCCGTGTTCTGGCGCGGAATGAGTGGGGTGGGCTTTCCGGTATTCCGGACATTCTGGCGGCCTTTGTTCTGCCGAATGATCCGGCCATTGCCCGTATTCTGCGCAGCGCCACGGAAATTCTGAAAAAAGAAGGTCTTACGTCTTCTCTTGAGGGGTATCAAGGGAACAAGGAGCGTGTCTGGCAGCAGGCGCAGGCGATCTGGTGCGCTGTGTGTCAGCTTGATCTGGCTTATATCAACCCGCCCGCATCTTTTATTGATCACGGCCAGCGTATCCGCCTGCCCAGCCAGAGCGTGGAAGAGCGTCTGGCGACCTGTCTGGATACAACAGTGCTGTTTGCGGCCTGTCTGGAAGCGGCCGGTATTCGTCCGGTTATTGTCCTCACACAGGGTCACGCCTTTACCGGCTTCTGGCTGGCGAAGCTGGATGCCGGTGTGTCTGTTATGCAGGATCTGCCTGCCGTGCGGAACCGCCTGAAATTGCAGGACCTTGTTGTTTTTGAAACAACACTGGTCACGGCGGCCCGTAAGCCCAGCTTTTCCGTCGCGTGTGAAAAGGGAGAGGCCAGCCTGCGTCATGCAGGCGAGGACGAAGAAAATACATTCCGCGAGATTATTGATATCCACCGCGCCAGACTGCGGCGTATCCATCCACTCTCCTGCACTCTTCCCACCGGTTTGCCAGATGGCAGCGGCGAGACGGAAGAGCCGGAAGCGGCCCTCCCCGTGTTTGAAGCGGCTCCCATGCTGCGGGAAGAGACGCAGGAGATGGAAGAGGATAAACCTGCCACACCCGCTGACCGTCTCCAGCGCTGGTGCAACCGGCTGCTGGATATGTCCGGGCGGAACCGGCTGCTCAATCTGCCTCGTTCCGATAAGCAGTTGATTGTAATTGATTGTCCCAACGCATCCGGGCTTGAAAACCATCTGGCCGCCATGCGGGCCGGCCGGCTGACAAAGCCGCTCCGTTTCTGCTCATGGCCGGATATGATGGATGCAGGAGACCCGCGTCAGGCCCATCTGCACCATGAGCGGCATCACGAGGATGCCTCCCGCGCCTATGCTGAAGAAGCACTGGAACGGAATGAATTACTGGTCTCCCGCAAGGAGGCTCAGATTCAGGCGGCCTTGACGGAACTTTACCGTCGCGGGCGGGCCGCCGAGTATGAGGGTGGCTCCAACGTCCTGTTTCTGACGATTGGCGCTCTGGCATGGACGCCGGAGGGGCGGGACAAACCCTACCTTGCCCCGCTGATCCTCATTCCGGTTATTCTGGAGCGCCCAAGCGTTAAATCCGGCTTTGTTCTGCGTGCTCACCCGGATGAAAGCCGGATTAACGCGACCTTGCTGGAAATGCTTCAGGCTGACTACGGACTGCGCTTTCCCTCTCTGGATCAGGAGCGTCTGCCGGAGGATGAAGCCGGGCTGGATGTGGACCGTATTCTGGACGTGTTTCGTGCCGGTCTGCGGTCCGTTCCGGGCTGGGAAGTGCGGGATTACGTCACGCTGACAACATTGTCCTTTGCCAAATTCCTGATGTGGAAAGACCTTCAGGAACGCAGCAACACCCTCCGGACCAGTGAAGTCGCAACCCGTCTGCTGGACGGCATTACAGCGGAAGACACTGAGACCGCGCCACTGCCTCGTTTTTTTGAGGTTGACGGCGCGCTGGATGATGCGCTGGTCAAAGCCGATCTGATCTGCCCGGTGGAAGCAGATTCCTCGCAGATGAAAGCGGTTGCCCGGGCCGCATCCGGGGAAAGTTTTGTGCTTATCGGTCCGCCGGGCACCGGCAAGAGCCAGACAATTGCCAACATTATTGCCAACACGCTGGCGCAAAACCGCACAATTCTGTTCGTTGCGGAAAAACGGACAGCGCTGGAAGTTGTCCGCAACCGGATGAAGCAGATCGGTCTGGCGGAATTCTGTCTGGATCTGTTTTCTCCCAAAGCCAGCAAGCTGGCCGTGCTGGCGCAGCTTGAGGCTGCGCAGACTGTTCTGGAGAATTTTAATCCGGAAGAATGGACGCAGAGCCGCGCGCAGCTTGACCAGCTCCGTACGGAGCTGAACAGTTACGTTCTCGCTCTGCACCAGAAATGGCGCAACGGCTGGACAGCCTACCGTGCGATTGGTGTGACGCTGCGGGCGGATGATGCACAGACGCTCGCTGTCCCGTTGTCATGGCCCGACTGTAACAGTCATACCCCGCAGGATTATCAGACGCTGGCAGAGACAGCGGAAAATCTTGCCAGCCTGCATGAGCGGATTGGTGACGTCGTGCAGTCTCCTCAACTGGCCGGGCTTGAGCACGTTGAGTGGTCTCCCATCTGGGAAGGACGGCTTCTTGATGCCGTCACAACGGCACTTTCCAGCCTGAACCGTCTGCGCAGCGCATCCGGGGAGGCTGCCCGCGCTCTGGGGCTTGGCACAGCAGATCTGTCTTTGCGCCGCCTGCGGCAGATCAACAGTCTATGCAGCCAGCTTTTGAAGCCGGAAGCCTGTGCATGGGCATTTCCGGATACGTCTCAGCAAACGCTCAATGCGCTTCTGGCAGAGAAAACGCCGATTGCGCGCCACGCACAGCTTAAAGGGGAACTCCTGACGGAGTGGAAGCCGGGGGTGCTGACCCTGCCGCTGGAAAATATGGTGCAGGAATGGCAGGAGTCTAAAGACAAATGGATTTTTGCCCGGTCTAAAATCCAGAAAGCCCTGCGGAAAAAGCTGGAAACTCATACCGCTGCGGTGCCGGAAGCCTGTGAAGATGACCTGATCCGTCTTGCTGAAATACAGACGCTGGAAAAACAGCTCAGAGACGCGCAGCATCAGACCGTTGTCGGCGCTGTCTGGCAGGGGCTGGAAACGGACTTCAGCACAATTGAAGCCATGCACAGATGGGGGGCTGAAACACGCACCGCTCTGGCTGCCTGTGCGGGGGATACCGCCGGGCTGCTGGCAGCACGAACGCATCTGAACGCGCTGCTGCGTGACGGCATGGATCTGCTGCGCTCCGGTGGACCGGTTCATCACGCGCTGACGGTATTCCAGACGGCGCTGGCAGACTGTCTGGGTAGTCTGGACGCCCTTGGCGCGCTCAGTGGATCGGACGCGCTGGCCCTTGTCGAAAACAGCCATGCCACATGGCTCGATGCCATGATGGAAACGCTTGAGGCCTGGAAGCAGTCCGCGCGTGATCTACGGGACTGGTGTTCTTGGAAACAGGCCTGCCAGAACGCGGTAAGGCAGGGCCTGACACCCCTGATTACGGCTATTGAACAGGGACTGGTGGCGGCTCAGGATGTTCCGTGGGTTTTTGAAGCCAATTATGCCCGCTGGTGGGTGCGCTTTGCCATTGACCAGTCCCCTCTGCTCCGCAGCTTTGTCGCCGCGACGCATGAAAAACGGATTGAACGGTTTCGGGCGCTAGACCGTAAGTTGATGGACATGTCCGTCCGGCTTATTCGCGCAAAGCTTGCCGGGCAGATCCCGGATGCCAGAACCCGCCAGACAGACCCGGAATATAAGGTGCTGACGCGGGAACTGGCGAAGAAAATGCAGCATCTGCCCATCCGGCAACTGGCGGAAAAAATGCCAACGGCGCTGCGCCGTTTAACGCCTTGCCTGATGATGAGCCCGCTGTCCGTCGCGCAGTATCTGCCAGCAGATGCCACGGCCTTTGACCTTGTGATTTTTGATGAGGCCTCACAAATTCCAACATGGGATGCCATCGGCGCCATCGGGCGTGGCAGGCAGGTTATTGTGGTGGGAGACCCCAAACAGCTCCCGCCAACAGATTTTTTTAACCGGACCACATCCGACACTGATGAACTGATTGAAACCCAGACATGTGATCTGGAATCCATTCTGGATGAGTGCCTGGGGGCTGGTGTGCCGCCGGTCTATCTGTCCTGGCATTACCGCAGCCGGCATGAAAGTCTGATCGCCTTTTCCAATCAGGCTTACTATGGCGGGCAACTGATTACCTTCCCCTCGCCTGTTACCAGAGATCATGCCGTTTCTTTCCGCTTTGTGCCGGACGGCGTGTATATGCGGGGAGCCGGACGCACCAACCCGGTTGAAGCCCGCGCCGTTGTGGCGGAGGCTTTACGCCTGTTGCAGGATGGCTCTGAGCGCTCACTGGGTATCGTGACGTTTAATAGTGACCAGCAAACCCTGATTACGGACCTGATGGATAATGCCCGGAGCGAAGATCCGGCCTTGGAGCGGTTCTTCTCGGATGAGGCGGCTGAACCGGTGCTGATCCGTAATCTGGAAAACGTGCAGGGCGAAGAACGGGATATCATGCTGTTCTCCCTGACCTACGGACCGATCAGGCAGGCAAAATTTCCCTCAATTTTGGTCCGCTGAACCGGGATGGGGGAGAGCGCCGCCTGAACGTGGCGATTACCCGCGCCCGGGAACGCCTGATTGTGTTCGGCTCTCTGCACGGAGATCAGATTGACATTGCACGCACACAGGCGCTCGGCGTACATGATTTGCGGAAGTTCCTGACTTTTGCAGAACATGGCGCCACAGCCCTCGCTGGGCTGCATGAAGGCTCCGTTGGGGACTTTGACAGTGATTTTGAAAAAGAAGTTGCTGCCCTGCTGCGCCTGAAAGGGTGGCAGGTTGTGCCGCAGATTGGCGTTTCCGGCTTCCGCGTGGATCTGGGGGTTGTCGATCCGGACCGCCCGACGACATTCCTTGCCGGGATAGAATGTGACGGGGCAACCTATCATCGGAGCGCTACAGCGCGTGACCGTGACAGGCTGCGGCAGGCAGTTCTGGAAAATCTGGGCTGGACGATCCTCAGAATCTGGTCAACCGACTGGTGGACCAATGCGCAGCGTGAGTGTGACAGGCTCGACAAGACCTTGCAGGATCTGCTGGACAGAGCACGGGAAGAGCGCGCCTTACAGGAAGCAGAGCAACGTGCTCAGATGCCGCAATTATCTGCCGAAGCTGAGGGCGACAGGTCTGAGGCGTCCGGGAGAGAGCTATCTCCGCCAGAAACAGGCAGTCAGGAAGCCTCTCATTACACATCCGGCTCTGATCGGAAGGTATCCCCGGACGCACCGCAGCCCTATGCGTGCGGCCCGGATTATTTGATGCCACAATCAAACGGACGACTGTCGTTTACAGAACAGCCTGCGTCTGAAGGCCAGATGGACATAGTCCCTGATCAGACGCTGTTTTTTAAAGAGACCTATACGCCTGTCCTCCTTCAGCTCATCGGGCAGGCAGTGAACAGGCTTGGCCCGGTGCGGGAGGACGTGCTTGTGCAAACTCTTTCTCGCCAGCATGGTTTTGCGCGGGCCGGGCGTGATATCCGGGACCGTCTTCAGGGGCTTATTCCTTCCTCGTTCGCCCGCACTCAGGAAGAGGTCGGCACTTTTATCTGGCCGGAGACACTATCTCCGGAAGAACCGCTGGCTTTTAAGGCGCCTGCAACGGGCGAGGCGCTGGACCCCGCAACCGTGCCACTCACCATGCTGGTCAGTCTGGCAAAGACATTACTTCCTACCGGTCTGCCGGATGAAGAGCTGATTGCCACCATGCGCAAGGCCTGCGGCATGGCCCGCATGGGTGCGGCGACACGCTCTCGGTTTGAAGCAGCGCTTGCGCTCAGCCGCGATGATAAGGCACGGGTTAGTGATGCTCACTAAATCATATCATTTGCGCTACAAATCTTGCGTATTTCCTACATGGGTGTAATGGTACCGATGAGTTCCTGATACGCAGATCCTGCTGCCTGCTTTTTCAAAAATCATGCGGGACGCCTCTGGCGTAGTCTTTTTATCCAGATGGTACGAGGCTCAGCATGGCGCGCGACACACGTCGTTTTTTTCTGCGGGACAGAACACTTTCTGACCATACAGAGCTTGACCAGCTCATTGGCCCTCTGACCTCTGAGACGGCTTATCGCCGCTATCTGAAAAGCCTCGCCGGGTTCCGGGCCGGAGCAGAACAGGCTGTCAGCAAGGCACTCTGGCCAGAAAGCCTTACTGGCTGGACCCCTGTCTCTCTCGGCCGTACGATGCAGGCTGATCTGCACGATCTTGAGGAAAGTACAACATCCCTGCCCCCATTTCCTACGCCTGCGTCCGGTCCGGCATTGCTGGGCGCTCTTTACGTTCTGGAAGGATCCTCGCTCGGAGCCCGCTTTCTGGCCAGACAGGTGGCGACACTGGGCTATTCACAGGATTTTGGAGCGAGGCATCTGGCAATTCAGACGGCCTCCCCTGATAACTGGCAGCATTTTCTGCATCGTCTGGATGCGTCGTCCGAATGGGATGCGGAAGAGGCCGCAGGCAGCGCTCGCACCCTTTTCCAGTATGCACTCCATTCCGTAAGGCACACGGATCGCCTTACTGCCATTTATCATGGTTGAGTTTGGTCAGGCGGACCTCACAAGCTGCGATAAAGAACCAATCCATATTCCGGGCAGTATTCAGCCGCACGGCTGTCTGCTGGCCTGTGAGCGCGAGGGGTTCCGGGTGCGGCGTTTGTCCGCCAACGCGGCCTCCATGCTGGGACTGGAAGGGCTTGCCCCCGGCAGCCTGCTTTCAGAGCATCTGAGTGCCGCCACGCTGCATACCCTGCGTAATGCTCTGGCAAACAGCCTCTCACTAGGCCGTCCGGCTTATGTTTTTGGTGAGCAGATTACGCAACACGACCGGTTTGATCTCTCAGTCCATATGTCTGGTGACGATATGGTTATTGAGTGCGAACCAGAGGGCGCGCCGGAAGACAATAACCAGTTTGTTGCCAACCTGCGCATGATGCTCGACCGCCTGCGTGACATAGCGGACATGGAGCGGCTTTTTAGTGCCGTTGTGCGGCTGATGCGGGGCATGCTGCATTATGACCGTGTGATGATCTATCGCTTTGACCCGGACTGGTCTGGCAAGATTGTTGCTGAAGCACGCTCTTCTGCGCTTGAAAGCTTCCTCGGGCAGCATTTCCCCAGTGCGGATATTCCTGTGCAGGCCAGAGAACTCTACCGCCGGGCCCTGATCCGCATGATCGGGGATGTCAGCTACACGCCTGTGCCCATGCAGCAACTTCCGGGCTTGGGCGCGCTGGATATGTCTCTGTCCCAGTTGCGAAGTGTCTCGCCCGTTCATTGCGAATATCTGTCTAATATGGGCGTGGGGGCGTCCATGTCCATTTCTCTGATGGTGGACGGGAAATTATGGGGCATGATTGCCTGCCATAATTACTCTCCTAAAATTCTGACGCTGGGGGAGCGCACAATCGTCAAGATTTTTGGCGAATTTGTTGCGCTGCGGATTGTGGTTCTGCTCAGAACCAGCCGCCTGCACGTCACCCAGCAAACTCATAGTCTGATTGAAAATTTCCTCAGAGACGCTGTTCCGATGTCGGACATGCCCTCTTACCTGCGTGAGCATATTGCGGATCTGGCCCCGCTTATTCCCTGTGATGGCATCGGGTTGTGGATTGACGGACAATGGACAACCTATGGCACAGCGCCGTCTGCGCCGGAGACGGTCCTCAGCCTTGTTGCCATCGCGCATGAACGGGCGGGACACCAGATCTGGCATACGGACCACCTGACGGACATTGTTCCGGATGCACCGGCCATGTTGCCGGACGTGGCCGGGGTTATGATTATCCCGATTTCGGCCCAGCCGAACGATTATGTGTTTCTGTTCCGCCGGGAAATCCTCCAGACTCTCAACTGGGGCGGTGACCCGAACAAAACCTATACCAACGGCCCGCTTGGCCCCCGCCTGACGCCGCGTACCAGTTTTGCCATCTGGAAAGAGGAAGTGCGGGAAAAATGCCTCCCCTGGACCGATAATAATCTGGAAGCGGCAGGACTGGTGCGCTCCGGTCTGATTGAGGTCATGAGCGCCTACCACCAGCAGCAACTGAAAGAACGCGCGCAGGCTGATACCCGCCAGCGCATGCTGAATGAGGAACTCAGCCACCGGGTCAAAAATATTCTTGCCGTTGTCCGCTCTCTCATGGCGCAGCCAGTGCCCGAGGGGCGGACATTGCAGGAGCATTTTGATGTGCTACAGGGCCGCGTGAAGGCGCTGGCCCATGCGCATGATCAGGTTGTCCGCACAGATGGCGGCGGTCTGCTTTACCCCTTGCTGGATGCGGAACTCGCCCCTTACCGGCTTCTGCCGGATACCATTACGCTGTCTGGCCCGCCTGTCTGGCTGACGGGGCGCGCGCTGTCTGTCATGGCGCTGATTGTGCATGAACTGGCGACGAATGCCGCGAAATATGGGGCGTTTTCTACGCAGGAAGGACGCCTGCATGTGCGCTGGTGGCAGGATAAGGCAACGCAGGACTGGGTAGTTACCTGGCAGGAAACCGGCGGCCCCACCATAAGCCGGTCTGCCCGTAAGGGGTTTGGTTCCATTCTGCTGGACCGGGCTGTTCCGCATGAGTTGCATGGCAAAACACAAAAAGAGTTTCGAACTGAAGGGCTTTTCATCCGTTTTGATCTACCAGCCCACCATGCTGAATTGATCACACAGGAGAACAGCACCATGCAGGAGCCCGTGAGAGCAGACGTCATGCAGGCAGATCGCATCCAGTTGCAGGACAAGAACATTCTGATTGTAGAAGATCAGCTTCTGATCGCCATGGATGTTGAGCAGGCACTTGCTGACTATGGACTGTCTCAGGTGCGCTCTGTCTCTTCTGTGTATGAAGCCCTTCAGGCTATCCGCACGGACCAGCCTGACTGTGCTCTGCTTGACTTCAATCTTGGGGATGAAACTTCCGCCGATATTGCACGTGCGCTGAGGGAGCGTGAGATTCCGTTCCTGTTTGCCACCGGTTATGCGGACCGCTCCATGATCCCTACCGAATTCCGGGATGTGCCGGTTGTGCGCAAGCCCTATGCCCCCGCAACGCTGATCAGGGAAATGGAAAAACTGCTCAGTTGACCGGATGTGTCAGGGGCATAATTCCCACGGCACGGGAACCATCCCGATCCGCTGTGTGGTAACATGGTAAACCGAGCGGACCAGCGTTTCTGATAGCACCTGCTCTGGCAGGCCGTGGGCCCGGACTGCGCCGTTCTGCATCAGGACAAGCCTGTCACAAAAGCGGGCAGCCAGTCCGAGGTCATGCAGGACGACGACGACCGCTTTACCGTCCTGATACGCAGCCTGCCGGAAGAGGTTCATCACCATCAGCGCATGGGCCGGGTCCAGTGCGGCAACAGGCTCATCTGCCAGCAGAATGGGCGCATCCACACACAGCATCCGGCACAAAGCCAGCCGGGCCAGTTCACCTCCGGACAGACGATGCGCTGCGCGATCAGCACTTTCAGTCAGACCTGTTTTCTGCAACGCCTCCGCGACTTGAGGGTGCCTGAGCGCGACAGTGCCACTCTCCCCATGCGCAAGCCTGCCCAGTGCGGCAACGTGCCGCACTCTCATAGGAGGGGGGCGCACGCTCTCCTGCGGCATAAAGGCAATCTGCCGGGCCCGTCTTGATGGAGGTAAAGACGCAAGAGAGTCCTCGCCAAGTGTCACACGGCCTGTATCCGGTGCCAAAAGCCCGGCAAGAACACGGAGCAGACTACTCTTCCCTGCCCCGTTTGGTCCGATAAGCCCCACCACGCCCCCGGCCTGCACAGACAGGGTCACCGACCGCAGGATCTGTCGTTCCCCGAGAGACAGAGACACATCCAGCGCTTTGAGGCTGTTCATACTCCGTCCTTCCGTAGTCTCAGCACCCGGTGGAAAAAGACGGGGGAACCAACCAGAGCCGTCAGCACTCCAAGCTGAAGTTCAGGACCGGAAGCGGTCATGCGCACGATGTTATCCGCCACGAGAAGCAAAGCGGCCCCACCCCAGAAGGATGGCCAGAGCAGTCGCGAGGGCTGATATCCTGTCCATCCTCTCAGGAGGTGGGGCACAACCAGTCCGACAAACCCGATGGCGCCAGAAACCGCAACGCAGGACCAACAGCCAGAGCAGTCCCCAGCACAACACGCATCTGGACGCCGCGCCAGCCAGTAAGAGCAAAGCCCATGCTGGTCGCGACGTCTTCCCCCAGTGTCAGGGCATCCAGCGCGCGGCCTGTTGTCAGCATCAGCGCAACGCCCAGAATGCTTCCGGGCAGGCAGATGGCGACATCCGTGAATGTCCGGTCCGTCAGTGACCCCATCAGCCAGTGCATAATTTCAAAAGAGGCGTAAGGACTTGGGACGAGATTAAGCGTCAGGGCAGTCAGAGCGGCAGTAAACCCGCTTAAGGCCGCGCCTGCCAGCAACAGCACCAGTACACCCCCATTGCCCACCAGCAGCATCAGCAAGGCCACGGCAGCAAACGCGCCGATCAGCCCCCCCAGCGGGAGCGCTATTAACGAAAGCTGCATCAGTCCGGTGTAAAAGACGCAGACCGCCCCCAGCGCTGCACCTCCCGATACGCCCAGAATACCGGGGTCCGCAAGCGGGTTACGCATATAGCCCTGTAAGGTTGCGCCTGAAAGCCCCAGAACACCCCCGACCAGAAGCCCCAGAAGTGCTCGGGGCAGACGCAGTTGCTCCAGAATAATCGCGCCTGCGCTGTGGCGGCCCGCCAGACTGTCCTGCAAGGCCTGTAGCCCGGCAATGGAGCTTTCCCCGTGCCAGAGTGACACAAGAAACAGCACGCCAACGCACGCAGCCAGAAAGAGGGAAAGGCTCCGTATCTGCTTGTCTCTGGTCATTTGAGCGCCTCCAGCGCAGCCTTGCTGGCTTTAAGGCGGCTGATCACGTCCAGCGTTTGCGGCAGACCACACAGCCATAATCTGGCCGGGATATCTGCCTGTGCGCCTGCGGAAAGGCGTTCTGTAAAACAGGATTATCCAGCATGGACTGCGCTATGGAGTAACCACGACCAGAACGATCCAGAATGAGCAGATCTAGCGGATTTGCTATCAGAGTTTCCAGAGGAAGCTTTGCCATATGCCCGGCGCCTTTACGGGCTGTATAGTTCTGAAAGCCCGCATGGCGCAGAACATCGTCCGGCAGACTCCCCGGCTGGGTTACAAATCCATTGGCCGCGTAGATCGCCGCAACAGGGCCGTCTGCTGCCGTAACGCTCTGCTCCGCCAAGCGCTGCCGAAAAGACGCAACCAGTTCTCTGCCCCGCTCAGGCTCACCAATAGCCTCCGCAACGCTCATGATCTGAGCCGGAATATCCTCCAGTTTATCCGCAGGACGAAGTGCGACAACAGGTAACCCCAGAGAACTGGCAACCTGCATCGCTACGCGCGCCGTATAGGTGCCACCCAGCACAATATCCGGGTTGCTTGCGACAACAGCCTCGGCTGAAACACGTAAGGTCGGCACTGCGCGAGCCTGTTCACACAGCACAGAATTCTGGCAGTCACGCACCATGGGGCTAAGCCCCGCTATATTTTCGGGTTTTGCGAGCATCAACACAAGCTGGTCAGTGCACAGATTGAGCGAGGCAATCCTGTGTTTTGGCGCGGCCAAGGCGGTAGTCGGCCCGGAGCAGAGCAGCACGATAAGAAAAAACCGACGCCACATCAGCAGGTTACAAACCTGATGGACCGGTAGCAGCGGAGTGGCATAGTGGCGTTGATCCCGTGACACAACATTTCTGTCACCAGATCGTCTCGAGGCAGAGCAACAAGGTATACGGCAAGCACAGACCCTGACCCTTTAACAGCCTGCCAAAAAAGACTGCGCCCGAGACTATCTGATTACGTCTGGCAGAGGACAGGCTTCATGGTGCGCAGACCTGTAAAAACCTGCCTCTCTGCCCCCTCCAGAAAGCCGCAAAGCCGGGACGTGTCAAGAACAGCGCGTAAACGGCTCGTGCAATGCCCGGCGTCTGACGCATCGTGGCAGGAGTGTTTGCAGCATGCTGAGCGTTGCCGTGGCGGAAAGTCCGGTTTCATTGGAAAACCGGGTCAGTTCTTCTTCCGTAAAGAACTGGCGGATTTCTTCTTCTGTGGCGGCCGGGGCATCATCCTGCCTCTGCCAGAGACGAATAACGTCGATCATGCCTGCCGCACTCGCCCGCTGTTCCAGCTTGCTGGGGGCATCCGGGCGGGGCACCGGGCCGAGCAGGTCATTCAGAAGGGAGAGCATACCCGAGACGTCCTGACTGGCCAGTGTCATGAAGTCACCCGTTTTGGTGACGGCAGATGTGAGCTGTTCTGTAATTTTCATGGAACCCACCTTGACCTTTTATGGTCCGCAGAACGTCCGCCTGATCTGCTCCTGCCGTATCGGACCGCCCTGCTCAACCAGATAAACTTTCTTCACGGGAAGACAGATTAGGGATGCTGGAGGAGCCTGTACTGCCAACGCCTGCCGGAAGACTCTGTTGCGTGGTTAGAGGCGCCTCACCAGAACGTGTTTGCAAAGCGGGTGAGAGGGCAGCCGCAGGCCTTACAGGCCAAGCATTTTGCACCAGAGAGAGAGAACATGGTCCCGGCTGAAAAGAGCCATGCGGTCTTTTCCATTCCGCGAAAATACCAGACGTGTTTCCGGGTCTGCCATCAGGCTTAAAAGCCCTTCCGCCAGCCCTGCGACATCACCCTGCGGCACCAGAAGCCCTGTTTTGCCCGGCACAAGAATTTCGGCAGGGCCGGTTTCACAGTCAAACGCTACAATCGGCACGCCAAACGCCGCGGCCTCCAGCATGACCATGGGTAAACTCAAACCGGGAGGAACAGGCCATGAGTCCGGCCTGACCAAACAGCGTTGCAACGTCCTTCTGCGCGGGGCCGACAGAAGCATGCGCTAGTGTGGCCGCCTGTTCTGTCAGCATGGCTTTTTGAGGCCCGTCTCCAACAATCATCAGACGCCAGCCTTCCGAGCACGGGTCACGCTCGATCAGTCTCCAGGCTTCAAGCAGGCGATCAAACCCCTTTTGGGGACTTAACCGGCCCAACGCCAGCACAGTGCGGGCAGCGACATCGTACGGTTGTTCGGACACAGGAGGTGCCATATTGGGAATACAATGCACGTACGCTTTTGGGCGCGCTTTTTGCTGCCAGAGCGCCTGATCCCGATGCGTCAGTGTGACAATATCATTTGCCCATTTTGCGGCAATAGCCCGCCCCCATCGCCGCTTTTTTTGCCCAGATCAACCGTGTAGTTAAAATGTTCCCAGACAATACAGCGTATTCCCGCCAGTCTGGCCGCAGCAACCGCGTAGAGAGCATGTGTTGATTCAACAACAACGAGTGTTTCAAGGTTTCTGGATTTTATAAGCCGGTAGAGGCGCAGTATCAGGCTGGGGGCTGACCAGAGAAGCGAGACATGCTTCGTTGATAAAACGTCACGCTGGATACGGTCATCCAGAAAATACGCAGGCTGCCCTTCAGACACGACTTCTATCAGCGTGATATCGGCTTTTTCCACCAGTCCATTTATCACGGCACAGCAGGTACGTTCCGTACCGCCCATCAGGCCTATGGTATGGATAACAAACCCAATGCGCATTTCAACTCCCTCTCCGGTCGTAGTGCCGGAGCGCACTTTAAACATGCGCTAGTGTTTTCTGGCTCTGGCAAGCAGGCTGGACATCAGCAAAAGATAAGCCTGCCCGCCACAATCAATGGCAAAAGGCTTGACGGCGTCCGCCAGCGTCTGGCTATCCGGTGCAGGCTTTCCCAAAACAGCAATCATGGCCTGCGCGAGGGCCGTGCTGTCTCCTACCGGCACAACATGCACAGCCTCGCAACACGCGACAAAGTCTCGTGCTGCGGGCGTGCAGTCTGTTGTGATCACCTGCCGCCCAGCGGCCAGTGCTTCTAGAACAACAGCGCCGTATCCTTCCCGCCGGATGAAAGAACAAACAGACGCGCCTCATCCAGATAAGGGCGAATGTCCGTAACATAACCTGTCAGCCTGACTTTATCCTGCACACCTTTACGGGCGGCGAGGTCCTGTAAAGCCTGATGGTCCGGTCCTGCCCCACAGATCGTCAGTGTTGCTGAAGGATATCGTCTGGAAACCGATGCAAAAGCGTCTATCAACAGATCAAACCCTTTGGCATGTGTCAGCCTGCCAGCGGCCAGAATGTTCAGGCTGGCTGCATCCGGCATGCGCGGAGCCGGCAGGCTGCCGCAGAGTGCCGGTAAAGGAATAACATCCGTTACTGACCGCCGGAATAACTGATTGGCTTGCTGGGCTGTCGTGCAGTCGAGCGCAATCAGTCTGTCAGATTTTTTCAACAGAATACGCATGCGCATGTTAAAAATGTTCTGTGCCCATGCGGCGCGGCCCGGTTTATAAATCGGGGAACTGATCTGTGTCAGAATAACGGGGCGTACCTTAACGGGTAGTTTCCCGAGGTGATACGCAACAGGCCAGTGGTAATTTCCGGGGACAAAACAGGCTTTTACAGGGTTTTTCTGAAAATACTGCGCCGCCTTGCGCGCAAGCTGTGTCATGGAAGACGCCGACCGGCAGAGTGGCTGAGGCGCAATGACCAGATGGACGGCCGGGTCCAGCAAATTCTGCATCTCGCCCTCGCTGGCGCCGGCAAATATCACAACAGGATGCCCCTGCTGCGCCCAGTAGTTCGCAAGGCGGATTGCAATCCGCTCGGACCCTCCAAAGATAAAATCATGAATGACAATGCCAATGGAAAAAGCGTCTTGCTGTGTCAGCATAGTTTTTGCAGAATTTTTCTTGTTTCGCGCATGAGTTCAATAGACAGTCCGTGTGCGGAAAGTTCTGTCCGTTTCACATCAAACACCGTCACCGCCCCTGCGGCGGAAAGCGTATGCATGCCTTCCGTATAGGGAGAAAAACCTTCCGGAATTTTGATCCGGGAGCCCGCGTGCGTCACAACATGCTCAGGCGTAAGTTTCTCAAACCATAAGGGCCTTATAGCGCCGCCATAAGTCCATGAGCAGTCTTGCACCGGCAGCATGACCTGCCCCTTCAGAACCCGCGGTGTTCCGCCGGGCCGGGTGCTGGCGGAATGGAGGCGCACAGGATTACCGGGGTGCCGTGTCCATGGGCCGTGCAGTTGCTCTGCAAAGGCCAGATGCAATTCCCCGACAGGTTTTGGCGGCTTGCTGGCCGGGGTATAAAAAAGCCACCATAAACCATCATGGTAAAAGGGCGTTGCATCCACAGCCACATCTGGGCCGAGATCAATAACGCAAGCAGGCTCCCACACATCCGGGAAAGACTGCGCACGATAAAGGGTCAGCTTTCCTGAGTGATAGGCTTCCGGCAGCATCCAGATTGCGCCGTCCGCTTCAAAAACAAAGGGGTAAGACAGATGCCATGGCTCAGAAAGCGCAACACGCTGCTCCAGTAATCTGAAACCTGTGTCATAGAGAAAGACTTCTATAATGCCGTGTCTGGTACGATAATCGAATGTCTCAACAAAGACATAAAGAATATCATCTTTCCAAAATCCGAATGGATCAGCCATAAACTGGAAAGGTTTCAGGGCAGGAAGCCACGCAACAGGGTCTGCTCTTACGCAGCCGTCTTCAATAATGGCATCCAGAGGCACGTTGGAAATGCCAACGCGCCAGATATCTTTACGAAGACCCAATTAAAAAACCTTTTATATTCTCAAATTGACACAGCTTTCCTGTCTTCTTTGGCAGACATAATGAACACTTAAATTTTTATCAAGGCCAGCGCCTGCACGGCAAGCAGGAGCACCACAGGATGCTCCCTTCCCTTTTTTGCACGTCTTGCCCGGTTAGCATGCAGACTGCACTGTTTTACCCGCCATACTGCGCGTCAGACACCTGTTCCAGCCAGTCAACCGGAGATCCATTCAGTTTTTCCTGAATGGCAATATGGCTCATGGCTGTAGTTGCTGTCGCGCCATGCCAGTGCTTTTCCCCCGGCGCAAACCAGACCGTATCACCGGGATGGATTTCCTGAACAGGGCCGCCCTCACGTTGCACCCATCCGCATCCAGCCGTCACAATAAGGGTTTGTCCAAGTGGATGTGTATGCCAGGCTGTCCGGGCACCCGGTTCAAACGTGACAAGCGCCGTGGTGACCTGTGCAGGCTCCGGCGGATTGAACAAAGGGTCAATCCGCATGGTCCCGGTAAACCAGTCAGACGGACCGATAGCAGAGGGTTGTGACCCAACGCGTTTAATATCCATGATAAATACTCCTGTTATATCGTCCAGAAATGTCGTGTTAGTCTGGATAGTCTCTCTGAATATCCAAAAGTGTCATGGCTGGCGGGTTAACCGCTGTGTCACAAAAGCCAGAAGTGCCGCGATGCCGAGCACACAGGCACTCGCGGTAAACGTGGCCTGATATCCTATGTCGTCGAACAGAATACCGCCACAGGTTGCGCCAAGCGTGATGGCAAGCTGGACGACCGCGACCATGAGGCCTCCGCCCGCTTCCTCATCCCGCGGGATGCGTTCTGGCCAGCACCGCGCCCCATGATCCGGGCTGCGTGTTTACGGCCGAGGTTGTGTCGGGACCCATGTAAAAAGTTGTGTCCATTCCGTCTCATTATTACGATATTTTATAGTCATAGCTGGTCATTTACCATTTCAGGAACATAGCTAGACAAAATTTTTCGGTAACTGACTGTTTTCTGAACGAAGTTTGCTGTTTTCAGTGCCGCATGACCGGCTTCGTTCTCAACCATAAGAAACAAGGGGGTGCGGGACTAGACCCAATAATACGAGCATCATCATGGGCAATTCTCATGAATTACTTTTTTGAGGCTTGGGATAGGTGAATGGCCCTGAACCAGAGAAACCGGCAGAGTGCGCCGTTCTTGCGTTGCTTAGGCTGTGCAAGGGATTTTTGGGAGCATGAAATGGGTGGGTTATGCCTGTTCGAGACGGCATAACCCGTTACTTTTAAGAACGTCGAGCCTGAAAAACTCAGACGGTCTGACGTGTAGGCCGGAAAAGAATTTCGTTGATATCAACGTCTTCCGGCTGGCTGATTGCAAACGCAACACACCGGGCAAAAGAGTCCGCCCCGATCGCAAAACCGGGCACAACACTCCGGAGTTGTTCCGCTGTTGCTTCATCATGGATGCTGTTGAGCAGTTCAGACTGAACCGCGCCCGGTGAAATCACGGTCGTGCGCAGGTTATAAGGCTTTACTTCTGCCCGCAGCCCTTCTGAGAGCGCCCGAACAGCAAATTTTGTGGCGGAATAAACAGCGCTGTTTTCAAGAACACGATGCCCGGCCACAGAAGAAACATTAATAATCTGGCCGCTTTTCTGTTCCTTCATATGAGGAAGAGCGGCGGCAATACCATACAGAACCCCCTTGATGTTCACATCAATCATCAGGTCCCATTCATCAACCCGCAGTTTTTCAAGCGGAGAAAGCGGCATGACCCCCGCATTGTTCAGCAGGACGTCAATCCGGCCATAAGTCTTAACCGCCGTATCCACAAGTGCCTGAACAGACGCCCGGTCTGTCACATCCGTTTCAACCGCCAGTGCTTTGCCACCTTTGGCGGTAATAGCGTCTGCAAGGGTTTTAATCCGCTCTTCGCGGCGGGCACCCAGCACAACTGTCGCGCCCAGTTCTGCAAGATGCCGGGCTGCTTCTGCCCCCAATCCGCTGCTTGCCCCTGTGATAACGACGATCTTATTGGCAATGTTACTCATGGTGTGTCTCCTTCTTGCTTACCGATCAATTTTTTCGAATTTGAGCACAAAATTATCCCCCTCACCGATCGCAGCATATTTGGCGCGATCTTTATCCCCGAGGGCGAAGGTCGGCGGCAGGGTCCAGACCCCTTTGGGCCAGCTAGCAGTATCACGCGGGTTGGCATTGATTTCCGAGGAGCCAACCAGCCTGAACCCCGCCTTTTCAATCAGGGCAATGGCATAAGGCTGACGGACGTATCCGTCCTCCGCATGCGGGCCTGCGGAGCATTGGTGTGGCCGCGGTGATCTTCAACACCAAAGATCCCGCCGGTTTTCAGAACCCGGTGAATGGCCGCAAGCATCTGCGGCGCGTTCCCTGCTTCCATCCAGTTGTGGAGGTTGCGGAAGGTCAGAACGAAATCAGCACTGGCAGGTGGCGCAAAATCGAGATGCTCTCCGTCAAACTGTGTGGTCTTAAAGGTGCCTTTAAGCTCAGGATGCGCTTCCATCATTTTGCTAAACGCGGAACCGGCCTGATCTTCCCGTCCGAGGGCCAGAGTGTAAGCCCCTTTTTCATGTAGATACGGGGCGAGGATCTGCGTCCAGTAGCCTCCACCGGGCCAGATCTCGATAACATTTGCGTCCGGACGCAGGCCAAAGAACTGCAATTCCTCCAGAGGGTGCCGGATCTGGTCACGGGCGACAAAGCGCGCATCACGCGTTGTCGCATGAACCGACTGTTCCAGCGTCGGGGCCGCGAGGGCGTTTCCTGATACAATCATGGAAATCGCACAGGCGAGAGGATAAACCGCTTTCATGATGTTTCTTTCACTCAGCTTCTGCGCAAAAATCACACAGGCTCATTATGTAGGGTCTCAGCGCGTCCATGATTAGCCCCTTCAGGCTGCATACGCTCTTCCATTTTACTCATGAATGCGGAGCATGCAGCGGGGTTTGCCGCATTTCTTCTACAAACAGCGCAAAAGGCATCGTACTCTGGTGATGATGCGGAAAGCAAAGGTGATATCCGGTCCAGTATGGACACCAGTCTTCAAGCACTTTGACCAGTCGTCCATCGGCAATAAATTTTTCCGCAACTATTTCCGGCATGTGCGCAAGCCCCAGCCCATCCAGACAGGCATCCCTTGCCGGGAAAATACTGTTGAAGATCAGAGGTCCATCGACACGAACTTTAAGATCCCGACCATTTTTTTCAAATTCCCACGCATAAATGCCGCCATAAGTAGGCAGGCGCATGGTGATGCACCGATGCTTCAGCAGGTCAGACGGTACCTTTGGCTTGGGGTTTTTCCTGAAATACGATTTTGTACCAACCACGACAAAGCGGATATCTGGCGTGAGTGGTATCGAGGTCATTTCCTTGGTCACCTGCTCCCCGAGCCTGATCCCGGCATCAAAGCGCTCGGCGGCAATATCCACGAGTTTGAGGTCCGCGCTGATCTCAATTTTCACATCCGGATATTTTTTAAGGAACGCTTCAATCCTTGGGCGAAGAATATAGGCAATCACATCATCAGGGGCGGTCAGGCGGATCATCCCGCTCGGCTGCCCCCGTAACTGCCCCAGAGCCGCGATCTGGGTTTCAATCTGGTCAAAATGCGGACCAATATTGCGAATGAGGTAGTCTCCAGCATTCGTGGGCGTGACACTACGTGTGGTGCGTGTCAGCAAACGCAGGCCAAGGCGTTCCTCCAGCAGCCGGATTGTATGGCTCAGCGCAGATTGTGAGACCCCCAGCTTTGCGGCCGCCCGTGTAAAGCTGCGCTCGCGCGCAACCGCCAGAAACGCGAGCAGGTCATTCAGGTTCTCGCGTGACATATATGAGCCCTCTTCATCACTACGCTCATATTATTTTAGGAAAAACTCCCGTCTCCGTCGAGAGTGGGCAAGTTTCCCGGCGAAGGACTTCAAAAAACTCAAAGAACTGTCTGGGTCAGCCTGAGTGATATGCTTGGGTAATTTTCACGGTGAACACTGCGTATGTTACGGATGTTGCTCAGGCTATATAACATCCTGCATTATCGCGGCATTTTCTCTTTTTATATCGGGACAAGTATTCAAGGATTTTCTGATAATTTTTCCTGATACTGTAGTAGGTAACCGCTCTACAAAACGCACCTCCCTAAGTCCTACCCATCGACCAAGAGCCTGATGGATTTGTTTGATAACAGCTTCTACGGAGGGTAGCTGGTTGAAGCCAGTGTCAGGCACGACATAAGCAACAGGCCGTTCTCCTCGGAGGTCATCGGGAACAGCAACCACGGCACAACTATGGATGCCAGCATTACGAGAAATAATTTTTTCAATCTGAACGCCTGAAATCCGTCGCCCCGCAACCTTAATAACATCATCAGACCGCCCACGCATATGAATGACGTGGTCATCGTCAATCATCCCTTCGTCAAAAGTCCGGTAATACTGGCCTGTTTCATCAAGGCAGCTTGCAGGCGCACGGACAGCTCCTTCTTTCCACATCCCGGCCAGACAACCGGGCGGCAGCGGCAGGGACAAAACAATTTCTCCACAGGGTTCATCGGGGCGTGACCGCACAATCGCCGGGCGAAACCCCGGTGCTGGCCGCCCGATTTCGTTCATGAATGAGGCTGGCTCCTGCTCCGGCAAGCCAAAGAAATGCGCGGTAATGCTCCACCCGGTTTCAGTCTGCCACCAGTGGTTTACAACGGGTTTCTGGAAGTGGGACCGTGCCCAGTCCAGCAATGTCGGGTCCGCATACTCTCCGGCCACAAAGATGCGGGCCAGTGCTGGCAGGTTGGCGCATGACAGATGGCGGCTTTCCTGCCGCATGAGCCGCATCTGCGTCGGCGTGGTGAACAGGCACCTCACATCATGGTCATGGCAGAGGGTGCGCAGCGCGGAGGCAGACACACTGCCTTCCACAATGACGCTGGTGCAGCCGCTGATCAGCGGGGCATAAACGCCATAAGAGTGACCTACCACCCAGCCAAGGTCTGATGTGGTGAAAAAAGTCTCTCCGGCTTTGCAGCCATAAATCAGGTCCATGGATAAGGCGAGCGCTACGGCGTGGCCGCCATTGTCCCTGACAATCCCTTTCGACCTTCCGGTCGTTCCGGATGTATGCAGAATATAAAGCGGGTCCTGCGCCCTGAGCATGACGGGGGCTACAGGTGCCGCGCGTTCCAGCGCGTGAAAATCATGATCGCGCATTGGCAGAAGCACAGCCGGACAGGCATCACGTTGGAGAATAACGCAAGCCTGGGGTCTGTGCGCCGCAATAGCAAGGGCTTCATGCAGAATTGGTGCCGAGGGGATCACAGTCTGTCGCTGAAAGCTGCAACTGGCGATAATGACAACCTTGGGCGTCACATCCTCAATCCGTCGGGCCAGTTCAGGCCCGGCATAACCAGCAAAGACGACCACATGGACCGCACCAATCCGTGCGCAGGCCAGCATGGCGACAACTGTCTCAATCATGCCCGGCATGGCGATCAGCACCCGGTCACCTTTTTGCACCCCGAGTGAGCGCAGGCCACCGGCAAATCCGGCTACCCTGCTCTGAAGCATCCGGTAGGTGACGCTCTGGCGTTCCTTTGTGGCGCAGGAATGCCAGATCAGGGCCGCCTGCTCCCCTCGCCCGGCCTCAACATGCCGATCCACCGCATTATGGCAGGTGTTGAGCGTGGCATCAGGAAACCAGTCATGCCAGCCGTCCGCCCGTGCCCGGCATGTACTCAGCGGGGCCTGCTCCCACGTAATGCGCCGGGCGGCCTTCAGCCAGAATGTTTCTGGCTGATCTGTCGCCGCAGCAGACATCGCGTCATATGTGGTCCATGGCAGCATGGCGGCGTCCTTCGCTCAGGCTACAGGCACATCTTTGCCGGTGATCTGGCTGGCCAGCCACGCGGAATCTCGTGAGACACCGGAGAACCGCCCCGACCCCCACGTGTGGAGCCAGGGAAGCCCAAGGAAGTAGAACCCCGGCGCATCCGTTACGCCCCGGCGCCAGACTGGCTTGTTGGCCCCGTTAAA
The DNA here is from genome assembly GCF_000613905.1 of Acetobacter persici JCM 25330. GTDB lineage: Bacteria > Pseudomonadota > Alphaproteobacteria > Acetobacterales > Acetobacteraceae > Acetobacter > Acetobacter persici. The sequence continues at coordinate 38,673 of NZ_BAJW01000006.1, read as the reverse complement.
GACCGGCACGTCAATCCAGCGGTAATCTGGCCGAAACCCAATGCACCAGATAATTGCCGTAATACCGGCGGCTTTCAGGTCCAGCGGCGTGTTGCTGCCATCAGGCTGCCAGACTGGCACGTAAGGGGCTTCCTCCGGAGCATTGATGTTTTCACGGGTGATATAGGCATCAATGGATTTTTTGATGTCGGCATTGGTTTTGTCGGCATCATCAAGATTTTCCGTCAGATCAGGTGCAAACTGCGCCACGTCGTCACGGATTGTCTTCAGCGTGCCATGCAGCTCAACGCCCTCTTTTGCAAAAAGACGCAGATCAAGGTCATGGCCGCCATTCCGGCCCGTTACGTAATGGTTGGTCTTGTCCCGTGCGCCGTCTCGCAAGGGGTGTTTCTCCACCGTAAGGTCATAAAACTGCATGTCCGCAAGCCAGTCCACCACATCCCGGCCACGATAGAAGCGCGAGACGCGCGGCGCGGAGCCAACGCACAGATGAACCTTGCGGTTTTCAAGGAACAGATCCTCGACAATCTGCGCACCGGACTGGCCGCTGCCCACCACCAGCACAGCACCGTCCGGAAGCTGTGCCGCATTCCGGTAATCCTGGGAGTGTACCTGATAAATACTGGCATCAATCGCGCTGGCATAACCCGGAATCACAGCATCCTGATATGCGCCTGACGCGATCACTACATGTTCCGCGTGCCATACGTCATTCCCCGCCACAACGCGATATCCTCCATTTTCATGGCGCGCAATGGAGGTTACCGGTGTGTGCTCACGCAGGGGAGGATTGAATGAGTCAACAAAGCCTTTGACGTATTCTATAATTTCCTGCTTCACCATAAAGCCATGCGGATCTTTGCCTGTGTAGGGATGGCCGGGGAGCGCGCACTGCCAGTTCGGTGTGACCAGACAGAAATTATCCCAGCGTTCATCATCCCATGCATGGCATGCAGTTTTTGCTTCAAAAACGATGTGCTCTACCTTCTCCCGGCAGAGATACCAGCTCATTGAGAGACCGGCCTGCCCGCCACCCACGATGATAACGGGAATAGTTTTCTCAGTATGTGTCATGAGATTTCTCTTCGTTTCAGAGACTGAAAGACAGGATGCGCACCTGCGCACCGGATTGATTGAGGAAAGCCGCAGACGCCTGCTGAATGGCGTCACGCTGGCCCAGAGCGCGGCTGCACGGAAAGCCATACCGGGCGCGCACACGTTCACTGGCTTCCGTCAGGGCTGTGTCGGCTTTTGCAAGAAACTCCCGGACTGAATAATCCTGACCGGGCGTGAAGTAGTCTCGTATGACCAGCGACGGAGAATAACAGTCTGTCTCCCGTCCATCAGGCCAGCGCACACGAAAAATCATTTCGGGCATAGTTAGAAAACTCCTGAAGCTGGAGCAGTAGCGTGCTGCAATGCCGCCAGACGCCGGTATGCGGGCAGGTGTTTGCTGGCCACCTTCTGCCAGTCAAATCGACAGGCTGTAACTGGCCCGCTGACCTGAAAGCGGGCCGCATTCCGGGCATTTAAGGCGTCATGCAGCGTGCAGATAAGGCTCTCGGGCTGGTCTGGCTGGCACCAGAACGCCTCAAGTGTCCGCAGATGCTCCGTAAAAGGGGGTGCGGCCGGAACCACCACAGGTGTCCCGCAGGCCAGAGCCTCGAGCGGGCACAGGCCAAAGCCTTCTGTTTGTGAGGGATAGGCCAGAACCGCAGCCTGCCGATAGAACGCGGGCATATCGCGTCCGCAACCGGGCCTGTGACAGTCACGGCATTTGCCAGACCCTGCCTCTGCACATGCTCATCAAAAAGGAGGCGGTACGCAGAATGATCAAGTAAAGATGCGCCTCCTGCAATCACAAGATGCAGGTCCGGATAATTCTTCCGCAATGCATCAAAAGCCTGAAGCAGGACAATCGTGTTTTTACGAGGCTCCACCCCGCCGACCGAGAGCAGGAGGCGGCCATTTTGCGGAAGCCCATAACGAACACGGAGATCATGGTCCTGCGGTCCCTCTTCCGGAGAGAAGCGGGCCAGATCAACGCCGTTCCCCACTACAGGCGCATGACGCCGGTATTGAGCAAACAGCGTCTCTTTCCAGATCTGGCTGACCGTAAAAAGTTTGGTCGCAGCCGTCAGGCACGCGCCTGACGGGCAGCAACGCCCGGATGAGAAAAGCTGTCCAGATGATGCACCGTGCGGGCAAACCCCTGTATCCGTCCCTCTTCCGCCAAATCAGCCAGAGCATTGGCGCTGATCGGGTCCTGAGCATGCAGTACATCAAAAGATCTCTCATGCCGCAGCGCATTTTTTATCTCGTCAATGCGCTGCTCCACCAGTGTTGGCAGGTCAGGCACATGCCTCGCAGGGATGTAGCGGGTAGCGCAGCGTAGTGTGCGAAAAAAGCCTGCGCCTGTCTCGTCCGGTGCAATGAGTGTGGCCTCATGCCCGGCATCGTGCAGGGCTTCTGCCAGCGCCATACCATGCACGACACCGCCCCGTGGGTTGGTCGAATGTGTCAGAATACCAATGGAAAGTTTCATGGCGCACACCCCATGAGCGGCGTGCGGGCCAGATCCCAGAAGGGTTCTGTCTCACCCTCCCATGTCACATCCAGACGCTGGGTGGCGGTGCACTGGCCAATGACGGCGGTCGCAATATCACGGGACCGGAAGCGGGCCATAAGCGCCTCGGCGTCCTCCGGTCGGGCTGTCAGCAGGTAGCCGTAACTGGGGAAGGCGGATAGCCAGCGTTCCATAGGTGCATTCTCCGGGCGCGGAATATCATCAAGCGAGATAGTCATGCCCACCCCCGAACATTCAGCCAGCATCAGAGCTGTCCCCAGCAGTCCGGCCATGCTGATATCTTTTGCAGCACGGCTTAGACCGTCTTCAGCTATGCCGGGCAGGAGATCCAGATCCCCCCGCAGCCGGGCCACGCGGTCCGTGCCACACAGGGTGGAACTGGCATCCCAGAACGGATGCGGGTCATGCCAGCGGCCACGCAGATCAATGGCGGCAATCAGCACTTCACCCGGTTGTGCGTCAAAGCTGGTCAGCAGATGGCGGGCACGTCCAAGAACCGCGACGGAAAGCGAGTTATGGGTGCTGCGCATATTGGTATGCCCCCCCACAACCGGCACGTTATAGGTGCGTGCGCCGTCATGCAGGCCAGTCAGGATGGATCTGGCAGCCTCGGATGTCTCGCTCCACAGGGCATCGACAACGGCCACAGGTCGTCCGCCCATGGCGGCAATATCGCTGACATTGACCATCACGCCGCAATAGCCCGCAAACCACGGCATGGCGCGGACGAAGCTGTCCTGAAAGCCCTCGCTGGCCAGCAGGAGATACCCGTCCCCATCCTCAATTGCGGCGCAGTCATCGCCCAGGCGAATGGCATTTCCTACCTGCGGGCCGAGAATGGCGACAGCTTCCGCAATATCCTGCTTGGCGGCAAGAGCGCGGCTCTGCTGAAGGGCGCGCAACATCAGAGCTAATTTCCCTGCCATCACGCCACCTGTCTGGTGCGGGGTTGCGGGCGGAGCAGCCAGGTCTGGTCCTGACCATGTGCGGGATACCGTGCCAGATCTGCCTGCATGTCATGATGCGGCAGGCCGTGCAGCGTTATGACGCCAAGGCTTTTCCAGTGCAGACGCCGGAAGAACAGCACGTTCTGTTCCTGCACCTGCGCCAGAAAGCGCTGCGCCCCCAGACCATGGGCTGTGCTGACGGCCATGCGGATCAGTTCAGCACCGATCCGCCCGAGTTTACGATGTTCGGCATGCACGGCCAGACGGGAGCCACGCCACAGGCCCGGTTCCGCTTCATGGATACGGACTGCGCCGACAATCCGGTCAGGCATGCCCGCCATACAGCAGGCTGCAATAATGGGAATGGCATCCTCATCAATCCCATCCCGGTCGTCTTCTACAAAAATCTTCTGTTCATGGCAGAAGACTTCACGGCGGAGGGCGTGATAACCGGCCCGTTCCCATGGTGTGCGGGCAAGACGCACAACATATTCCGTGGGGATAAAAGGCCGGTCTTCCACGCCTTCAAGCACCCTGCTCATTGTTCATAGGCCGAGAGAGAGGAGCATGCCCCGCACCGGCCACACCCGGCCCGGATATCGGTGGATTTCATATTTGCATCCCGCAGCATCCGTCCGAGAGGAGCGAGAACAGATTTCATGAAGTCTGCCGAAGGTGCGGCATGATTTTCCAGAGGCGTTCCGGAAATAGGGACAAACGGCACCACAAAAGGGTAGACCCCGAGCGCGATCAGTCGTTCCCCCAGACCCAGAATGTCCTGGGCAGTATCACCCAGACCGGCCAGAATGTAGGTATTCACCTGCCCTCGCCCGAAGATCGGTACGGCAGCAGCAAAAGCCTCCATGTAGCGATCAACGCTTACCGTGGCTTTGCCGGGCATAATCTTCTCACGCACGGCCTGCGTGGCGGCTTCAAGATGCATGCCAAGACTGTCTGCACCGGCGTCCTGGAGCCGCTGGAACCAGACGTGATCACGTGGCGGCTCACACTGGACCTGAAGCGGCAGGTCCACAGCGGTGCGGATAGCGCGGGCGGACTCAGCCAGAACCGCAGCCCCGCGATCAATCACGTTCGGGGTACCGGTTGTCAGCACCATATCGCGCACGCCGTCCAGTTCGACAGCGGCTTTAGCGACTTCCGCGAGTTGCGCCGGTGTTTTGTAGGCAATTGTCCGGTCTGCTTCCAGAGACTGACCAATGGCGCAAAACTGGCAGGAGGTGCGCCGGTCTGCATAACGGATACAGGTCTGGTGTACCGTGGTCGCCAGAGTATCCCGCCCATGCAGCAGAGCAATCTTCCAGTATGGAATACCATCGGCGGTTTTAAGCCCATAAAACCGTGGGGCGGCCGGGAAATGAATCGTCCCGAGCGTTTGCCCGTCCCGCAGCAACGTGCTGGCCCCGCTTTTGTCCGGCGCACTGGCCTGAAAAGGGGAGCGACGCGCTCCGGACGTATAAACCGGGACCATAACAGTCTGGCCGGCAATGGTGATTGTCTTGTGGTCTGAAGGGCCTGCGCCGCCCTTGCGGGAGATGCCGCCTGTTGTCTCGCCAATCTGCAGGCCGAGAGATTGCAGATCAGTCACCAGTTTGCGTCCGGAAAGTGTACCAAGTGTTGGAACAGTCATGGTGCCACCTCTTCTTTGGAGGCCGAGAACGGACCCTCTTCACCCACGTAATGAACAGTGCGGGCTGGACGCCGGTCATGAAGCAGGCTGAGCAGTTCCGGCCGGGCGTAATGCCCCACGCTGTCCATCATCCGTTTGCGTTTGGTGATCAGCGCGAAGTCGAGATCGGCAATGACCATCCCTTCCCCTTCCGTCAGAGGCGGGGCCAGAAACTTGCCCTCTGGTGAGACAATGGCGGTAAAGCACCCGCCGCGCAGAGGCCCTTCCAGTGCCGGGTCGCGCGCAATCTCCTTGATCTGCTCGTCCGTGAGCCACCCCGTGGCGTTGACGACAAAGCAGCCGGATTCCAGCGCGTGGTGACGGATTGTAACGTCCATCTGATCAGCAAAAATCTGACCAACCAGTGAGCCGGGAAACTGGGCGCAGTGGATTTCCTCATGCTGGGCCATCAGCGCATAGCGGGCGAGCGGATTATAGTGCTCCCAGCATGCCAGTGCGCCGATGCGGCCAGCGGCACTCTGAACAACCTTGAGTCCGGCTCCATCGCCCTGTCCCCAGACCATCCGCTCATGATAGGTTGGGGTAATCTTCCGCCGCTTGAGCAGGATCTCGCCGGTTGCATCAAAAATGATCTGCGTGTTGTAGAGCGTGCCAAAATCACGTTCATTCACACCCAGCACGACAACCATGCCGGTATCCCGTGCGGCTTCCGCGACCATATCAGTTACCGGGCCTGGGATGATAACGGCGCGCTCATAGAGTTCCAGATGCTCGCCCCCAAACCGGAAGGCTGGCTGGATAAAGGAAAAATAGGATAATACGGCACAAAAGTTTCAGGAAAGACCGCCAGCGTCACGCCTTTTTCCGCGGCGTCGCGAATGGCCTGACAGACTTTCCGTGCTGTGCCCAGACCATCGTCTCCAAGGACAGGGCTGATCTGGATCGCTGCGGCGCGAACAATACGTGACATGCCGACGGTCCTCCCTTCCGCTCTCAGAGAGTCCAGGTGTTAAGGATAAAGGCGTTGTCACGGCGGGCCAGCAGAATAATATCGAGCACATCCTGCGGGTTAATGGGGGTAATGCCGGGGATCAGATTCTGTTCGCCGTAGCCATAAAGTGCCTGCAATGCGAAGCGGCAGGCATAGACTTTTCCTCCTTCTTCAAGGATTTTTGTAATCTGCTTGTTGCAGTTCATATGGCCCGGAAAGGCTTCATCTCCCAGACGCGGAAAGCCGCGCTGCACACCAAGGGTCACACCCGGCCCATAGAGCAGGACAGAAGTTTCAAAACCCTTGCGGATCAGGCGTGTGGCCTGAAGCAGATTAACAAACCCGACTGAGCCTTCATTCGCGACGGTATGAAAAGTGATAAGGGCTTTTTCGCCGGGTTGGGCTTTGACGTCCTCGAAAACCTTGTTTTCATAATTGACGAAGCAGTCACCATCTTTATGCGGTGTGTGTTCAACTGTCGGCATAATATTTCTCCCGTGTGCAACCGTCTCCGGTAAGGAGGCCGGTTGAGCGTGTTGCCGGGGCAAACCTGACACGGGATCAGGAGAAGATAAAATATTGTATGTTTCTTTAATGGGGTACAATTAAATCAAACCAGAAAATCGTCTGGTTTTTATCAGAGACAGAAGCATACAAAAATATTCATAAATCCATACAATGCCATCTCGTGGTGATAAGCTCTTGTTTTACAGATATTTTTTAATCACACATTCGTGAACAGAGGCGTTTTTTGTTTTTTGATGCGCTGGTTATTCCCATAGAATCAAAGCTCTTCCGTTCCCCTGAAGGCGCTGCGGCGTCAGACAATATCCGTGAATCCGGGGGATCGCTTATGCTGTAAAATGGACAGAACGCCGTGCAGGGATTCTTCAAGACTTGCTGCATCCGGCGCACTTCCCAGAGCAATCCGCGCCCGCTGGGGTGGTTCTCCGCTGATCGTGAAAACGGTGCTCGGCACCAGAGCAAGGCCACGCCTGCGGGCATAAGCAACAAAATCCGCACTTCCCCACCAGTCTGGCAGCTTTAGCCAGACATGCGGTCCGTCCGGATTCATACAATGGCCTTCCCCCAGCACCTTTCGTGCAATGGATTGCCTCAGCCGCAGTTCCTTCTGGATGGCATGCAGAACCGTCTCTGCCTGCCCTGTCTGCATCCATCGCGCTGTAAGGGCACTGAGCAGTCCGGCATTGGTCAGGGCAATTGCCCGTATGGCAGCGGTTACACGCCGGGTCATGTCCGCACTGGGGAGTGCGACGTAGGCTGTCCGCAGGCCGGGGCTAAGTGTTTTGGCAAGTGTGGCAATGTAACTGACGCGGCTATGGTCCAGCGCCGCCAGAGCTGGCAGCGGATTTTCCATCAGCAGACTGTAAGGGTCATCCTCGGTAATGTGCAGATGGTGGTGCTGAGCAACCTTAAGGATATCTTTCCGCCGCTGTAGGGACATTGTAGCAGTGGTGGGGTTATGGATTGTCGGGATACAATAGAGCAGTCGGGGGTGATGCTCCGCACAGACCCGGTCCAGATGATCAGGCATCATGCCTTCGCGGTCACTATCGACCCCGACCAGAATAAGCCCGAACTGTGCAGCAACGGTTCGTATCCCGGGGTATGCGATGCGATCCGTGACAATTACGTCTCCCGGTTGCGTATAGGTGCTGACAACCGCTGCCAGAGCACTCTGCGCACCGGGAGAGATAAGAATTTCATCCGTTCGCCGTTGGCCGATAACAGGAGCAATCCACTTCGCGCCAAGCTGCCGCTCTTCCAGCGTCCCGCCCGTGACGCGGTAAGACATCAGGCTGTTCAGATCCTGCTGTTTGAGGATGGCTGTAATATCGTTCTGGATCATCCGCTGCAGGGGTGGATCTTTAGGGATAGGAGGCAGGTTCATGGTCAGATCGACCACAGCGGGCCCGGTGTGACGCCAGTGGCTTTCCCCGGCTCCTACGCGCACAAACGTGCCCCGCCCCACTGTCGCGTCAATCAGGCCGCGCCGTCTGGCCTCAGTCAATGCGCGGGTTACGGTTGTGAGATTGGCCCCAAGATACTCCGCAATCATTCGCTGCGGCGGCAGCCTGTCCCCTTCCCTCAGGTCGCCTTTACGAATGGAGAGCGCCAGAGCATCCGCCAGCGTCAGATAGATCGCATTCGGGCTGCTGTTAATCTCGTCTTTCCATTGAGCCAGATAAGTGTAACCAGACATGCCGCCAGACTTCCATACATTTCATATCTCAGTCTCAGACCATACCATACAATAGTAGCATTTTTTATCGGCTAATCTTACACGCTCTGTAATGTCATACAGTTCGCCGCAACCGGACTGCGCCGCTACAGCGGGAAGCCCCTCTGATCCTAAGCGACATGATACGTAAAAGACCTCTTCTGATCTAGGTGTGTTCGTTTCGCGGTCTGACACGGCCCTTATAGTCTGGTTGTATGCCAAGATGCCGTTTCTGAGACTGAGAAATTCAGAAACAGATACCAAGTGTGCATCCGCCTGATGGTTCAGGGGCCGCTACAATGGACCATGCCAGTGACAGGCAGGCTAATGAGACAACAACCCCGATAAGCAAAATAAAAAATCTCATACTTTTATTCCTATTCGTAAGAAAAAAGGCCATTTGTTATGGTTAAAACACGACTCTCATAAAAGAGCAGAGCCTAAGCCGACATAAGGTTTTCGACAAAATCGGCAAATAGTCTGGCTTTTGCGGTCTTCATGCGCCCGGAAGGAAAGACCGCCCATAAATCAATAGACGGTAGAGACCACGCTTCTAGAACACGGACAACAGTGCCTGCTTCAAGTTCCGGTGCAAACATCCAGTCCGATGCGATACTCAGCCCCATATCTGCCAGAACCGCTGCTCTAAGTCCCTCAGCCGCGCTGACCTTGAGCCTTCCGCTGACAGAAACCGAGAGTGCAGCGCCGTTCTGGGTGAAGGACCAGACACTCGGTAACTGGCTGTAGATAATGGCGTCATGATTTGTCAGATCTGCCAGAGCGCGTGGTATCCCTGCCCGCTCAAGGTATGTCGGAGTAGCAAGAACCGAGCGGGAGCCCGTCGCAATTTTCCGGGCGATTGCAGTAGAATCTGCCAGTGTGCCCATGCGTATGGAAACATCAATGCCTTCGGCAACAAGGTCGATCAGCCGGTCATCCAGAATGATCTCAACATTCAGATGAGGGTGCTCGGCCATAAAGCGGGGCAGTTTTGGGATAATATGCAGTCTCGCAAATGTCGTTGCGGCCGAAACACGCAGACGGCCTGACAAACCGGCCCCGGCACCTCTGGCGGCCAGTTCCGCCTCGTCGGCTTCCTGAATGGCGTTACGCGCCCGTTCATAAAAATTCTGCCCTGCTTCGGTGGGTGTCAGGCCATGTGTAGAACGGACAATCAGGCTGACCTGAAGATGCGCCTCAAGCTGCGCGATGGTTTTGGACACAGCCGGCTGGCCCACGCCAAGTTGGCGCGCTGCCGCCGAAAAAGACCCTGTCTCCACCACGCGTATAAAAGTGGCCATCGCCTGATAACGGTCCATCATATTCCTCCGGGGAATGACCCTTATCGCCCCAACCTGTCTGCCCTGTCGAGGCCGGAAGAGGCATCTGGAGTGCATCACCTCTCTTACAAGGACATCATCATGCCCCTTCAGGCAAAACTCGACGCGTTCAGGACCGACTTCGAGGCTGGGAAGCCGCCCTATAATGTCCCCGCCTCCGTCATTAGTCATGCACCGGGCAACCGCTGAGCTGATTTCCTCCGGCGTTGCGGAAAAAACCCTCAAAGCGGGCGATACGGCTCCTTCCTTCAAGCTGAATGATCCGGAAGGTCATCCGGTATCATCCGCCGCTCTGCTGGAAAAAGGCCCGCTGGTCATCAGCTTCTATCGCGGTGTGTGGTGCCCCTATTGCAACATGGAACTACAGGCGCTCCAGCAGGCATTGCCCGCTTTCCGCGGGCTTGGTGCAAACCTGATTGCCATCTCGCCGCAGACAGCCGTGAACAGCCGGAAGTCCGTCCGTCAGAACCATCTTGAATTCCCCATCCTGTCAGACACGCATAACGCCGTTGCAGCCGAGTTTGGCCTGCGGTTCGCTTTGCCCGACTACCTCGTGGAACTCTACAAAAGCCTTAAAAATGATCTGCTCTTTTAATGGTGACGGGAGTTGGACGCTGCCGATGCCGGGCCGCTTCGTTATCGGTCAGGATGGTGTGATCCTCTATGCCGAGGTCAACCCGGATTATACCCGCAGGCCAGAACCGGAAGACATGATTCCGGCTCTTCAGAAAGCAGCCCGACTTACAAACGGATTCTGAACGTCGTGCTCCAGGGACTTTCCGGCTCTGGAGCCTCGACCCCCAGGGAACCGCCATGGCCCAGAATAATCTGCCGCGCCAGACTGAGGCCAACCCCGTTTCCATTCTCTTTAAACGAGACAAAAGGATGGAAAATCTCTTCATGTAAGGACGGGTCAAGCCCCGTCCCGTTATCCCTGACAAGGATGGCCGCAGCACCATCCGTAACCTCAGCAACAAGCTGGACCTTGGGTGAAGGTTGGCCGGCACATGCTTCTGCTGCGTTGTTGAGAAGGTTCAGCAGAGCCTGCTCAATCTGTGCTTTATCCACTCTGATCAGCACCCGTGTGGAAGGAAGACAAACGCCCAGCGGGACGCCAGCGCCCCAGCGGGCCTGAAAGAGGGTTTGCGTCTCACGCAGAAGCACCTCAAGCTCAACCGGAGTCAGATCCGGGGGAGGCAGACGCGCAAGTTCGCGGTAACCTCTTATAAATTTATCCAGACCTTCTGCCCGTCTCCGCAGAGTGATCAAGGCTTCACGGATAAGGGGAGAGGATGTGGCCCTATCAGCGTCTGTAAACAGTTCTTCCGCCGTGACGGACAGGGAGACAATAGGTGTGAGAGAATTCATAATCTCATGGCTTAAAATCTGAAGCAGATCCCGCAGAGCCTGTGCTTCCGCCGCTTGCAGGCCAGCTTCCACGTCAGTCAGTGCCAGATACTCAACAATACCCCCAACTCCGGCCCCCTGCCCGACTGAGAGCGCATACATCCGCAACCTGCTCTCGGCGGAAGAGTGCAGACGTATCATCCGTCCTTCAGAAGACACACGTTTTTCGTGCAGGGCCGCAAGCAACTCACCCGGTGGATTGATCAGGCGATCTTCCGTTTTAAACAGCCTGCGTGCCGCGCGGTTTGCCGCGTGCAATGTGCCATCCACGCTGCGGTACAACAACGGCACGGGCGCGTGGTCCAGCAGAGCACGGTTGCGCAGTTTTTCACGGTCAGTCGGGGTGACAACAGAGGGCTCACTGCGCTGCATGCGCCGGGCCAGATCAATCTGCGTCGCAACTAGAGACACCATGCACCCTGCCCCTACGCACGCCAGAAGAGCGGCCGTGGCGTAAAGCTCCCGTTGCCAGACAGGCGTGATCAGCAGGCACACGCCAACAAGCCCCATCAGCCTGAGCAGGGTGGATGAGGCCGTATGGAGTTTAAAGCCCATAGCGGGCCATGCGCCGGTAGAGTGCCGGGCGTGTCAGTCCCAGTTCTCTGGCGGCCTGTGTCACGTTAAAACTGTGCCGGCGCAGTGCGGCCTCAACCAGTGATTTTTCCGTGTCGCGCAGGGTTTGTGGTTCAGAAGTCTGGTTTGCAGTCTTGTTTGCCGAGACCTGCCACTCCCCCATAATCACCACACGTTCTATTGCGGCCCGCAGTTCCCGCACGTTCTGGGGCCATGTCTCTGCCTGCAGGGCCGCAATGCGGCCCGTGTCACATTCTGGTTCAGGCAATCCGTGGCGCGCGGAAAAATAATGCAGGAAGTGGCTGGCTAAAGCAGCAATATCCTCCGGCCGCTCCCGCAAGGGTGGGATTACCAGTCTTACCATGCCCAAATGCAGCATCAGCTTGGGCTGGAGATGTGCGCTCAGTGCCGTAGGGTCCAGCGAGGTCAGGGCGATCACGCGGGGAGGCGCGCTCCCGTCAAGCCGATCTGTCAGGCGGCGCTGTAGCGTTGGAGAGAGCGCTTCGATCTCGCGGCATATCCACACACCGCCCTCTTCTGGTAAATCCTTACAGTCTTCCGCGCTAAAACTCAGTACAGGCCCTGCCTCTTGAGAAAGAGCGTGAACACGGCGTGCAAGAAGCATTTTTCCAACCCCGGACGGACCGGAAACAAGAACACATGCACGGGTTGGGGCAATCCGATCTGCCTCAGTTACGATCCGTTTTATAGCCTCGGACGCCGCGATCAGAACGGGCTCTGCGTCGGAACCATGATTGCGACCACGTTTTTCGAGAACACTCGTGACGAGACTGACCAGCCTGTCATTGTTCCAAGGCTTCATGACAAAATCTGTCGCACCTGTCCGCATGGCCTCAACCGCTATGCTCACCCCGCTATGACCGGTAACGACAAGCACAGGCAAATCCCGCCGTAGTACCAGCATATCTTTCAGTAAAGCCAGTCCTTCCGCACCGCTGCGTGCGCCTTTGCTGTAGTTAAGGTCCAGCAGAACAAGATCAACAGGATGAGACGCCAGCAGCGTCAGGGCTTCCGCCGCATCATAGGCGGACAATATTTTAATCCCCCGCCGCTGGAACAGCAGACGGGCCGCAACCTGAATATCGCGGTCATCATCCACAAACAGCAGGCACGGCAGATCTACGCCGTGAGACGTATCAGTCTCGCTGACCTCGTTCCGAAATGTCGTCATTATTCTGTTGACAGCTCCCTGAAAGGTGTCCGCTTCCGGACAGTCCGTTCATTTCCGAACAGACACATTAACGACCACAAAAATATCCTTTATTTTTCAATGGGATATGATTTCATGATTCTAGGATACACTGTTTTTCAAGAGGAGAAACAGTGTATGCGTCACCCGGTTTCAGGTAATGTGGAAACACCAGAAAAACCCCAGCCCCTGTCCGGTTCCGGCATGGACCGCGCGGTTGTTCCATCCGCGAGAAAGGTCTTGCTGCGTCGCGCCGTGCGCTATGGCAGCCCCGTTGCAGTTGTCCTGCTTATCTGGGGCGGATGGCACCTTGCCCCCGCCTCCGGCTCCTTGTCCGTCAGGCGTGAGCAGATTTCCATCGCCACGGTGCAGTCTGCACCTTTTCTCGATTATCTGCCGCTAAGAGCCACCGTGGCCCCCCTGCACGTTACGTTCATCAACGCCGTTCAAGGCGGCGAGGTCACGGAGGCAGTGGCAAAAGATGGTGCTCTGGTCAAAAAAGACGATGTTCTTGCCCGTCTGAGCAACCCACAGCTTCAGTTGGATGTGACTTCGCGCGAGGCCTCAATTGCCAGTCAGCTCGGGGCAGTCAGCGCACAGCGGCTGACCTTGCAGCAAACCCGCACCACAGAAGAAACCCAACTTGCCGAAGCCCGCTACAATCTCCTCAAAGCGCGGCATGAACTCTCCATTCGTGAACAGCTCCGGCAGCAGGGCTTTGAATCCGATGCCAACGTGCAGTCTTACAGTGATGAGGCAGACTATTACGCCCAGCGCCTCAAGCGGCTGGATGCGGCTCGCGCTCAGGATCTTCAGGTCGCAGACCGGCAGGAGAAAGAAATTGATCAGGAAGGCCAGCGCCTCCGCTCCAACCTTGAAGTGGTTGAAAGCAGCCTTGGCGCTCTGACCCTTCGCGCCCCTCTGGATGGTCGCCTGACCAATTTTGACCTCCAGCCCGGCCAGTCTCTCAAGGCCGGAGACAGGATCGGGCAGATTGATAGTGAAGGCCAGTATCGTCTTGATGCCGATATTGATGAATTTTACCTGGGTCGCGTCGCAACCGGGGAGCGCGCGCAGGCGGACATCGGGGATGTGAAAATTCCCCTCACCGTGACGCGCGTCCATCCTCAGGTCACCAACGGTCAGTTTCGTGCGGAACTGACATTTGACACGCCCCCGCCACCGGGCCTGAGGCGCGGTGAAAGCATTGATATCCGCATCACACTGGGGGAGACGCACAGGGCGCTGGTTCTGCCCAATGGTGCCTGGCTTGAAGCCAGCGGCGGGTCTTCAGCTTTTGTCGTCGCGGGAAATGGCGGAAGTGCGGATCGCGTGACAATCACTTCCGGACGACGCAACCCCGAGCAGGCAGAAATTACGGGCGGCCTGCATGCGGGGGATCAGGTCATCATCTCCTCTTACAATTCCTATAAAAATTTCAACCATCTCTCCATCCACTAAGCGACAGGACTTACAGGCATGCTCATTCATCTCTCCCGTATCCAGCGCCTCTATCGCTCTGACGAAGTGGAGACAACAGCCCTGCACGATATCGAACTGGACATCGCGCAGGGAGAATTTCTCGCCATTATGGGCCCATCAGGGTGCGGCAAATCCACCCTGCTCAATATCCTAGGCACAATCGACCGGCCCACGGCAGGCTCCTATCGTTTTGGCGATGAAGAACTGACAAAACTTAATGAGACCGCGCTTGCACGCTTCCGTCGGGAAAATCTCGGCTATATTTTCCAGAGTTTCAATCTGATTGATGAGCTGACGATTGAAGAAAATATCGAGCTAGCCCTTATCTATCGGAATATCTCCAAACCGGAGCGCCGGCAGCGGGTTGCGCAGGCTATGGACCGTGTCGGGATTGCCCACCGCGCCAGACATTATCCCTCCCAGCTTTCAGGCGGCCAGCAGCAGCGCGCCGCCATTGCTCGCGCCATTGTAGGGGAACCACGCCTGATTCTGGCTGACGAACCAACCGGCAACCTTGATACCGAAAATGGCACACAGGTGATGGATATTCTCCAGACCCTGAATGATGAGGGCGCCACGATCATCATGGTCACACACTCCCCCAGCCATGCGGATCTGGCCAGACGCCGGGTTGATATGCTGGACGGGCAGATTGTCATTTCCGTGCGTAATGCCATCTGAAAGAGACAGAAATGATTGCAGCCATTCTCAGAAGTATCAGTCGTCAGGCACGGCGCCACCCCCTGTATGTTGGTCTGAATGTTTTCGGTCTGGCTTTAGGGATTGGTGTTTTTCTGACCCTCACTCTCGTTGTGCGCTTTGAATACAGTTTTAATACTGGTTTTGTGGATGCGGACAGGCTCGCACGCATGGATGAGCACTGGTCCGAGCCGGGCACAACGCCTTTTGAAAGTGCGGATGTCAGTTTCAGAGCTTTGCCGTTTTTAAAACAGGATTTTTCAGAAATTGAGGACGCTGTAACATTTACTGCAACTACTCTGAATGTTCAGAAAAACGGGCAGTTCACACATTTTTCCGGTCGCATGACAGATCCCGAGTTTTTTCGGATGTTCTCCCTCAGACTTGTACAGGGCGATCCTGATACGGCGCTGACGCGGCCTGATGGTCTTGTTCTGTCCCGGCGGGCCGCAATGACAGTGTTTGGCAAGTCTGATGTTCTGGGGAAAACGATAGAAATTAATCGAATTGGACAGAAAAACACGTATAGCGTTACAGGTGTTCTGGGTGACGTTCCCTCCCCCGGCCTGCTGGATAACGTGGATATGCTCCTGCCGGTCCCTCCGCAAGACCGGGTGACGCGCTCCTGTTTCCTTTTCTGGGGCAGTAGTTGCGGAGAGCTTCTGCTTAAATTCCATAAACACGATGATATTGCTGCCGTAAACGCACGCCTTTCTGATTTTGTTCTGCACCGGGCATCGGGCACGGCGGATGATCAGATTTCTATTGGCGCGGATGGAAAAAGAGTTTACGCGCTCTCCGTTGTTCCTCTGAAAGAAACACATTTTCATGACTCACAGGTTGAGGATGCGGGCAGTAGTGCGGAACAATACGTTATTGATGGCATTGGTCTGATTGGTCTGCTTGCCCTTATTCTTGGGTGTGCCAACACGGTTAACCTCGCAACCGCCCGCGCCGGGCTGAGAGCAAAGGAAGTCGCTCTCCGCAAAACACTCGGGGCTTCCCGTTTCATGCTGTTCACCCAGTTTATGGGGGAGGCTATGGTTTTTTCCTGCATTGCGGGCCTGAGCGGGCTGGCGCTCTGTGAGATATGTGTCCCGGCTATTGCCAGCGTGACAGGGGAAGCAGTCGATATTGATTATTATTTTATAGCACTCCTGCTTCCGCTCGTTATCCTTGGGAGCGGTCTGGCGTCCGGGCTTTATCCCTCACTGATTTTGTCAGGCTATAATCCCGCTACTATTCTGGCCGCCGCCCGCATGCCAGCAGGGGGGCGCAAAGCAACTATGCTGCGGAACGCGCTGGTTGTGGCGCAGTTTTCTGTCGCAATCTGCATCGTGATCTGCACACTGGTGATTGACCGGCAGACCAGTTTTCTGCGGCATGCCAGCCGGGGTTACATCCAGTCTGGCATGCTGATCGGCCAGCAGATGCACTCGAAAGATATCGAGGTGCAACGGCACATGCTGGATATGTTGCAATCCATCCCTAACGTCACCTCTGTGACGTTAGGTGAACTCCAGCCCAATCCACATTCTCTCACCCGCACAGGTTTTTTTATGAGAGTCCTGCGGGACGGGTTGACGTGCAGATGGAGCGGGATCGCGTCTCATCAGGTTACAGAGAAACCTACCAGCCCCGCCTGCTGGCCGGACGCTGGTTTGATGCCACACACGGGCAGGATGATGGCCCCTCCAACGCTGAGTTTAAAAGCGGAAACGGCAACTGGAATGTTATCATCAACAGCAAGGCCTCTCTGTCCTTTGGCTTTAAAAAACCTGATGATGCTTTAGGGAAAATTATTAGGGAAGGCGCAAAGCACTTCACGATTATTGGTGTTATTGACGATATTCGTTTTGGTTCCCCGCGTGAAACTGTTTTTCCGGAAATTCTGTTCTTCTCTTCCCTGCAACGCACTCCGTTTGATGATCCCGTCCCGGCTGTTCGTTTCTCCGGTGTCGCTCCCGTTCTGATGTCTGAGCGGCTTGACCGAACATGGCGGACACTCCTGCCTGATATCCCCAGCCATTTTTCCCCGGCGGATAAGCTCATGGAAGAATTTTATGCTGATGATGAACAGCGCGGGTACCTGTTCACTCTTGGTGCGGTTGCCGCATTGCTGATTGCCTGCCTTGGACTTTACGGTCTGGCGGCCTTTGCGGCCGCACGGAGGGTGCATGAAATTGGTATTCGTAAAACGCTGGGGGCCACCTCCGGGCAGACGCTGGCTTTGTTGCTGGGGGATTTTCTGAAGCCGGTTCTGCTGGCCTGTCTGCTCGCCTGTCCGGCCGCATGGTTGCTCATGCGCCAGTGGCTGAGCGGATTTGATGAACGTATTTCGCTCTCCCCCGCTCTTTTCCTCTTTGCCGTAGCCGGAGCCTCACTGATCGCAACCTGCACAGTTCTGGGTCAGACCCTGCATCTCGCACGGTCCGAACCAGCACGAGCCCTCAGAGCGGAGTAATGCCCATGTCCCGCGTTCTTGCATGCTTTGCTCTCGCAGTGCTTTCCCCATATATTGCCCAAGCCGATGCAAAGGCCCAGAGCCTTCAGGATGCTCTGGCACACGCCTACCAGAGCAATCCCGCGTTGCTTGGAGAGCAGGCTAATCAGCGTGCGGTCACTGAAAACTCCGTGCAGGCCCGGTCCGGCTGGAGGCCAACCGTCTCTGTCAACATGGATGCCAATTACCAGCAGGGCCCGTATACCAACGCGTTTGCTCTGGGCAGCTATACCTCAAACTATGCTGAAGGATATGTTGCGGCCAAGCAGACGCTTTACTCCTTTGGCCATACGGCTAATCAGGTTAAGGCTGCGGATGCCCGCTCCCATGCCGCACGGCACGCCTTGCGTCTGACGGAAGCGCAGGTCTTCACAAATGTTATCACCGCCTACATGAACGTATTACGGGACCGTTCGATAAAAGACATCCGACAGGCGGATCTGAGCATGCTCCAGAGGCAGGTACAACTGACGACCTCCCGCTACAACCTTGGGGGTGCCCCTCCGAGCAGGTGACCAGAACGGACGTGGAACAGGCCGAAACACGCCGCCAGTCAGCAGAGGTGGCCTTGACGCAGGCCCGCGCCACTCTTGCAGCCTCCGAGGCACAGTTTCGGGCCGTTATTGGGGAAGACCCCACTCATCTGGTCATGCCAGCAGCCCTGCCCGGCCTGCCGTCCAGCATGCCTCAGGCCATGAAAACCGCCATTCAGTCCAACCCTCAGCTTGCCCAGATGCGCGAGACAAAAAGTGCGACACAGGCAGATGTTGAGACAGCCCGATCACAATGGGGGCCTCAAATTCAGGTTCAGGGCACGTTTGGCACCATCGGGCCGGGCGCACCCTTCCGTGGGCGGGAGTATGGGGAGCAGGTGACAGGAACCGTCTCGCTGGTTCAGCCTATTTATAACGGCGGCCTCTACAATTCCCAGATCAGACAGGCCCGCGATAAAGATGAACAGGCCCACCAGAACGTTGAACAGGCCCGCCGCTCCGCTCTGCAGGATGTTGTGACATACTGGAATGCTGTCGAGAACGGCCTGCAAGCCATAAGAGCCGGTCAGGCGGAAGTCCGCTCTGGTGAGACAACCTTAAAAGGCTATCAGCTTGAATATGGCTACGGCCTGCGCAGCACGACTGATGTGCTCTATGCGGATCAGAACCTGCGGTCCGCACAGGTGGAACTGGCCACCAGTCAGCATGACACCATTGTTGCACAAGCCCAGCTTCTGGCGGCTATCGGGCATTTGCAGGCACAGGATCTGATACCAAACGTCCATTCCTATGATGCCGAAGCTCAGTTGCGGCACGCCCGCACGCGTGACTGGGAGCCCCTTCAGGCGCCTCTGGCCGCACTCGACCGCGCTGGCTGGTAAGGGACAGGAGAACCACAATGCTGACCGGAATTCTGACTCCGACGTTCCGAACACTTTCCCGCCACCGGCTTTATACGCTGATCAACCTGATCGGGCTTGCTCTCGGCATCGCTGTGTTTCTCGTCATGATGCTCATTGTCCGATACGAAACGACTTATGATTCCTATATTCCACATGCAGCCAGCCTGTATCAGGTTGATGAACTGCTCAAACCGGCGGGGCATTCTGCTTATGAAAATGATGCCGTCAGTTTCGTCAGTTTTCCGTTTCTGAAACAGGATTTCCCTGAAATCAGCCACGCCATACGTCTTCTCAGCATTCCGCAGGCCGTTCGCGCGGGTGAGATACTGGGGCGTGAGACCGTCACCATGACGGATCAGGATTTCCTGTCAGTTTTCGACCTTCCTCTCCTGTCCGGTAACAAAGCCTCTGCACTGGACGCGCCGGGAAAAGTTATCATTTCTGCAAGCCTCGCCCGGAAATATTTTGGCACAGTGGACGCTGTGGGCCGTAAAATTCGTATTGATAATCACGAGGACGGTATTATTTCCGCAGTCATGGCCGATACGCCCTCAAACTCGACTGAAACCTTTAATATTATTACACTTTTCCCAAGTAAATTTTTCACAACACCGCCTTATACGCTTCCCTTTAAAAACTGGGGCAGCACGTGGGGGCATATCTATCTCCGTATTGATAATGCCGATGCTGTTCCTCGTATCCGGGAAGAGTTAATGACTTATCCTTCTCGGCATCCGGGCACGTATTCCCCGCGCGGAATCCAGACTATGTTTGGAACAGGCGGATTAATTTTAATACCGCTGAAAGATATTCATTTTCATAACGCCCGTATTGGAGAGGGAGGGACTAGCCGTCAGCTTGTCGATATTTTGGCTCTGGTGGGGCTTGCGGCGCTTGCCACAGCGCTGGTCAATTATATTAATATGGCAACAGCCCGGGCAGGTTTACGCGCAAAAGATGTGGCTATGCGCAAGGTGCTTGGCGCATCACGCCTCTCCCTTGTGATCAGGTTTATGTCGGAAGCTATTTTTCTGACATTCGGCGCGGCTCTGCTGGCTCTGGCGCTGGCCGAGTTTGCTCTGCAATGGGTCAATGCCTTCGGCGGCTGGCAGATTTCTTACAACTGGTCTTTTATACTCCCGGTGGCCGGGGGTATTGCCCTTCTCTCCGGCGCGGCTGCGGGCCTCTATCCGTCCTTTGTCCTTTCTGCTTTCCGCCCCGTTGATGTATTGTCCGCAAGCAGAATGCCCGGTGGCGGGCGGCTTGACCGCACAATCAGAAACGCGCTGGTGGCGCTGCAATTCACGTTTGCAAGCCTTCTGGCCATCTGCACCCTGATCATGGCCCAGCAGGCCCGCTTTGTGCAGGCTCTGGACCGTGGCATGACAAACCACGGGCTTATCGTGATTGATGCGCTCAGTGATGATACGCTGAAAAACCGGCAGGCGGCCATTATCACGCGGCTTGCCGAGGTTCCGGGTGTCACGGTTGCAACACGCTCGGACCTCTACCCCCACCATATGTCAGACAGTGATGACTGGAAACGCCCCGGCCAGAATACCGCTTTCAGCCTGCAGTGGGGTTACGCAACGCCGGGATATTTTGACACATTTGGAGCCAGTCTTGTTGCAGGACGCGTGTTTGATGAAGAGCATGGGCAGGACTACGCCCAGACAAACGCGACGTCAGACAGCGGAAAGAATGTCGTCATTTCACGTCTGGCCGCAAAACGCTTTGGCTTCTCATCGCCCGAAATGGCACTCGGGCAGGACATTCAAGAGGCTCAGGCCACTGACAACATCATAAAATATCGCATTATCGGCGTTATTGAAGATATCCGTCTTGGTGGAATACAAAGCCCGATCCGTCCCCTGCTCTTTTTTGGCACAAAAGCGCCGATTGATTATGTGGCCGGTATTGTGCGTTATCAAGGCGCAAGCGGACAGATCGAAATGAGCCGCCTGCGCAAAGTATGGGAGGAAGTCGTGCCGGATGTGCCGTTCTCCGCTCGGGATGTGTCAGATATTCTGGCGGAGGATTACCGGTCTGACGCAAACCACAGTGCGCTTTTCAGTATAGGGTCCCTTGTGGCTGTCGCAATCGCCTGCCTCGGTCTTTACGGTCTTTCTGCATTTACGGTGAGCCGTAAGATGCAGGAAATCAGCATCCGCAAAGTTCTGGGCGCGCGCTCTGGGGATATTTTACGCCTTCTTATCGGCCAGTTTCTCCGCCCGATCCTATTTGCCACGGTCATTGCGTGGCCTCTGGCGTGGATGCTGATGCAGACATGGCTCTCAAAATTTGATCAGAGAGTTTCGCTCACACCGGTTCCGTTTATGCTTGTAACCCTCCTGACCCTTTGTGTCGCAGCAAGCGCCATTTCCAGTCAGGCCTGGCGGGCAGCACGCCGCCCACCGGCGGCAGGCCTGCGTCAAATCCTCTGAAAAACATCTTAATTGTAACGCCTCAGCTTCCGCTCTTCTGCTCTGCATACCGCGTCCTCTCTGAAGAAACGGCATGCAGAGTTCTGATCAAACGTTATCCTGGGTTGCATACTCTGTTGTGTGTGTTGCGAACTGTATTGCAAAGGCGGCAGCCCTATTACGCCTGTGACCGTATTGTCATTCAGAGCCATTAAACCCTTACAAAAACTTATAAATGGCTTGAATTTCTTTTTTGTATACAAGAAAGAAATATCTGCGTCCAAAGTCAGATTATAACCAGTTCAATATTGGATATTTATAGTTCTGTAATAACACAAAAATCATATTAAGTATTTTTTATAGTCTTTTCATTTCCACAATGCATCGTTTTTCCTTGACGGAATCATATCTATATCGCACCAATCGGATATGGCGATTCCACTCGGATGTTTATCTATATGCTCGATAAATCTAATCTAGATCTGCAACATCTCCGTTCTTTTCTGGCTGTTGCAGAGACACTCCATTTTACATCCGCAGCGCATCGCCGTGGCGTCAGCCAGTCGACCATCAGTCTGCATATCAGCCGTCTGGAAGAGGCTTTGGGAATTTCCCTTCTGTCCCGCTCAACCAAGGTGGTCGAACTCACAAGCTCCGGGCACGCGCTTATTCGGCTGGCTCAGGATGCCCTCCAGTCTCATGACCGTATTTTTCAGTTGTCTGAAAAACTGGAAACGCAAACACAGATAAGATTGGGTTTGACAGAAGATCTTATTCTTTCCGATCTCCCTTTATTACTAAGAAATTTTAGAAAAAAGAATAATAAGACGCAGGTTAGTCTCATCACCGGGTTAAGTCATGAATTACGCGACCGGCTTGGAACGGGAGAGATTGACCTCATGTTTGGCATGCAGGCTCCGCACGAAACGCATGGCCACTTACTGTGGCAGGAGAGCCTGAAATGGTACATGCATCCAGAAGAAACGCTCGATAAGGAAAACTCCATACCTCTGGTGGTATTTCCAGAAGGGAGTGTTACGCGCCGGATAGCGCTTGAAACCCTTAACCGGCACAAAATCCGCTGGCATATCGCATTTTGCAGCGACAGTCTCAGCGCGCTACTCGGCGCCGTTAAAGCGGGGTACGGCTGCACCCTGCAACCCGGTTTTCTCCAGAGGAGTGCTCTGGCGTCCCCCATTGTGATGCCAGATTTACCAGATGCACCCTCTGTTGGTTTTGTCGCACTGAACAACAAGCAGGAGTTCAGTTCTCTTGAAAACATGCTGATTCAGTCAACAAAAGATGCCTTTCCCGGCTGATATCAGCACATAAAAGCAGGCTCACTCATGATCGTGTTCAAACACTCCCCAAGCCCTCTGTGTTCCGGCGTCCTGCTGTCCGGTATGGCTTTTCTGATGGCCCCCCTTCCCTGTGCGGCAGCAGATCAGAATGATCTTGCGGGCTCTTCCAACATTGTTGTGCACGGGAAAAATCCGGATGATGCACAAGCCCGCAGTATGACAGATCCGTCCGTGCCGGCCTATGTTCCATCAATCAATACGCCTGCCGGTGTTCCTTCTGCGCCTTCCGCACAAAGTGCCCATTCCACCGCCCCACAGCCCTATCTTTTTTCCATGCACACACCGCCTGTTATGGATGCGGGAAAATATCTTTCCAAAAATGGCGTGTATATAACAGGCTGGAATGTTTCCGAATATTCGGGCGTTCCGGCTGGCGGCATAAAACACGGCTCATTTTTCAATAATTTTGCGGGAATTGGGCTCGATCTGGATATGCAGCGGATCGCCCATATTCCCGGGGCAAAAATCCATTTTCTGGCAGATGACGTCGCCGGTCAGGGGCGTGCCGGAGGTGCAACAGGGTCCAGTTGGGGCTTTGTGTCCTATTATGGCAATCATAATGGTTTTCAGGTCCGGGAATTCACATGGGATCAGGCTCTTTTTAACAACCGCCTCTTCATTCTGGCTGGCCGTTCTATGCCTAAAGGCGGCGAATTTGATGGGTCGGAACTCTATTGCATGTTCCCCTCTTTCCTGTGTTCTGTGCCGACAACCCTGACCGTTAACGGCTCCATGCCGTCGTTCGTTACCTCATCATGGGGTGCGCGTTTCCTTTATAAACCCACAGAAAAAACGTACATCAAGACAGGCATCTGGGAGGCTGAACCCTGGCTGAAAGCCACCAACCATAATAGCTGGCCCGGACCGGACTGGGGTTTTGATAAAGCTCAGGGCGAATATATTCCAACCGAGGCAGGATACCGCACAAACTTTACCAATGACCTCTATCCCCGCGCGTATGATCTGGGGTTTGTGTACGATACGGCCAGCTATTCTGACCCTCTTTACAACAATCATGGCCAGTCCCGCCCGCTCTATGGCGGAACAGCCATGAACCGCAGAGGCCGGACCCAGCTCTACCTTCAGGCACAGCAGATGATCTGGAAGCCTGACGAGCACGGAACACGCGGCCTTATCCTGTTCGGTGCGGCCAACCTCATGACATCAGGCAACGCCGCCATCAAGGATGGCTTTGTCGCGGGTCTGTTTGACTGGGGGCCATTTGCCAGCCGCCCCCGTGACTATTTTGGTCTCGTTGGCCAGAGCTTTATCTGGGATCACCGGTTTGTTGAGGGTATGAATGATACCCTGACAGCGCACGGCCATCATGCCCGGTGGGCAAAACAGGAAACCATGGTGGAAGTAAACTATGGTCTGAATATTGCACCGGGCGTGATGTTCACACCCTATTTTGAATATATCTGGAACCCCGACCAGCTTGGACGCAAAACCATTCTGCCCAACCTGAACACCGCCGTGCAGGCCGGTGTGATGCTGAACGTCCAGTTCAGCCCGGCTTTTGGTCTCCCCACCCTGCATCGCACACGCAACTAGTCCGCATGTCTGAACCGAGCGCCAGTTTCCATAAAGGATACAGAAAATGATTGCAGCAAAATGGAGGCAGATGATTGCCGGTCTGGTCTGTATGGGAGCCATTTCCTCCCCACAATATGTCTGGACCCTGTTTACACCGGTGCTCAAAACCGATTTCAGCACCAGTGCCGCAGCCCTGCAAATTACCTTTTCTCTGCTGATTGTGCTGCAAACCCTGTTTTCGCCCATTCAGGGGTGGATTGCGCGGCACGTCAGTCCGCGTAACCTGATTATGGCAGGCATTGTTCTGACGGGTTTGAGCTGGGTGCCTCGGCACAGGTCCACTCCCTCACCATGCTCTACCTGACCTATGGCGGGCTTGGCGGGGTTGGCACGGGCATTGTTTATGTCGGCGTTGTTTCGCTCCTGATGCAGTGGTTTCCCAAAAACAGGGGCATGGCCGCCGGAGCTGCCGCCGCAGGCTATGGCATGGGGGCCATGCTGACCACCTTCCCCATTTCTCACCTTCTCGCCGCGACGGACTGGCGGAATACCATGATGGTGTTTGGCGTTATCATGGCAGTTGTGGGAGTTGTTGCCGCCTGCTTCCTGAAAGTGCCGGAAAGAATCTCCCCCCCTGATGCGCCCGAAGCCACGGGATATCTTACCTCTTATGTGGTCAGAACACCGCTTTTCTGGCTGATGTTTTTCATGATGGCGACCATGGCAACATCCGGCCTGATGGTCACCTCGCAACTTGCCCAGATTGGAATGGATTTTGGGGTCGCCCATCTCACCATTCTGGGAATGGCGGCCCTGCCGCTGGCCATGACGCTTGATCGTATTGCCAATGGTGTCACACGCCCGTTGTTTGGCTGGGTTTCCGACCATCTGGGGCGTGAGCAGACAATGGCGTTTGCGTTCTCTCTGGAAGCGCTGGCTCTGACATGCTGGCTCGCTCTGGCAAACCATCCCGTCGCTTTTGTCCTGCTTTCCGGCATTGTGTTCCTCGGCTGGGGTGAAATTTTCTCACTTTTCCCCGCGACGCTGACGGACACGTTCGGCACCCGTGACGCCTCGCGCAATTATGGGCTGCTCTATATGGCGCAAGGCGTTGGAGCCGTCTTTGGCGGGCCGCTGGCTGCCTGGCTGCATCAGGCCAGTGGCAACTGGCATATGGTGTTTGCGCTGGCCATTGGTGGTGATCTGCTGACAGCTTTTCTGGCTCTTGCGCTCCTTCGCCCCATGCGCCGCCGCTTCATGCAGAGCGCGCCGTAATGCGGAAGCTCGACCCTTTTCTGACAGCCCTTATTGGCGCTGTCCTGCTGGCAACCGTGCTCCCCTGCAAAGGGAACGCCACCCGTGTGCTGGAATATGTGACAGACGCCTGCATCATGGTCATGTTCTTTATGCAGGGTATCAAGCTTGAACGTCGCGCCATTGTGCACAATATGCGCAACTGGAAGTTGCAGGGGCTGGTGCTTGCATGCACGTTCCTGCTCTTCCCGCTACTGGGTATCATGCTTCATACGCTGGTGCCCGGCTTGCTGGACAGCACCACATGGCTGGGGGTGCTATTTCTGTGCTGCCTTCCTTCAACAGTTCAGTCTTCTATTGCCCTCACGTCTCTTGCTAACGGAAACGTCGCGGCGTCCATTTGTGCGGCGACCCTCTCCAATATCGTGGGAATTTTCGTCACCCCGGCTCTGGTTTCCGGTGTTTTGCATACGCAGGGCGTCTGGTCTGCTCAAGCCATCACCGATATCGCCGTGCAGCTTCTGCTTCCCTTTGTAGCAGGCCAGCTTCTCCAGCCTGTTTTGCATAAATGGGCGCATCGCAACAAAAAGATCCTCTCCATTACAGACAGATCTTCCATCCTTCTGGTAGTTTATACTGCCTTCAGCCATGCTGTGGTTGAAGGCATCTGGTCTAAACTCGATTTTAAGAGCATTGCTGCCCTGATAGCTACGGATGCCGGGCTACTGCTCCTTGTGCTACTGATCACCCTGTTTCTCGGGAAAGCCTGTCGTTTTCCCACTGCGGATGAAGTCTCGCTTATTCTTTGCGGGTCCAAAAAGTCACTCGCCTCAGGTGTGCCTATGGCTAATGTTCTCTTTCCTGCCTCCGTGGCTGGCTTCATTATCCTGCCGCTGATCCTCTACCATCAGATTCAACTTTTTGTTTGCACACTCATCGCCCGCCATTATCACGCCAAACATATTTCGGACGCCTGATGCTTCATACATTTCATGCTACGCGCGGCATGGTGACATCCCCGCACCATCTCGCCAGTCAGGCCGGGCTTGATGTTCTGAAAAAAGGCGGCACCGCGCTGGAAGCCGTCGTTGCCACAGCCGCCACGCTTTCCGCGGTATATCCGCACATGACTGGTCTTGGAGGAGATGCTTTCTGGCTTATTTCCTACCCGGATGGCCGGACCTGCGTGATTGATGCCTGCGGGGCCGCGGCCGCAAACGCCTCCCTCTCTCTGTACCAGAATGCCGGGCATACGGATATTCCGTGGCGTGGCGGACTTGCGGCCAACAGCATGGCAGGCGCGGTTTCCGGCTGGCAGGAGGCCCTTTCTCAGAGTGCGGCTATCAAGCCCGGTCTGCCTCTGTCAGAACTGCTGAAAGACGCGATCTATTACGCCGAAGCAGGTTATGCCGTCTCAGACAGTGAAGCCTCCCTCCTCAAGGAAAAGAACGCCGAACTGGCCCATAATCAGGCTTTTATGGCCGCTTATGCCGGACAAGAAGCGCTCATGAGGCGTGGCGAAATTCGCCGCAACCCTGCACTCGGACACACCTTGCGGTCTCTGGCCGAAGACGGGCTGGAAAGCTTTTATACAGGACGTATCGCGCACGTTCTGGCGGATGATCTTCAGCAGACAGGAAGCCCCCTGACGCCTGACGATTTTGCGCGCCACAAAGCAACACTGACAGCCCCCCTTCTGGCCAGCATTCACGGAGCTACACTTTACAATACGCCGCCCCCAACACAGGGCGTTGCGTCACTGGCCATTCTCAGGCTGTTCGATCAGCTTCACGCACCAGAGGCTGAAAGTTTTGCGCACATTCATGGCTGGTTGAAGCCACTAAAAGGGCCTTCCTCTTTCGTAACGCGCATGTCGGGGACCCCGCGTACATGACTGAATGTGCGCAAAGCTTCCTCAATGATGCGGAGCAGATGAAGAGCCTTGCCGACAGCATTGATATGCAGCAGGCCATGCCATGGCCCGCGCCGTCCCAGCAAGGAGATACAACATGGATGGGGGCTATTGATTCAAACGGCATTGCAGTCAGCATGATCCAGAGCCTGTATTTTGAATTTGGGTCAGGCGTGTTTCTGCCGGAAACAGGAATACTCTGGCAGAACCGTGGATCATCCTTCCGCCTTGCGGAAGAGGGCTGGAACACTCTTAAACCCGGACGGAAGCCGTTTCACACGCTTAATCCAGCAATGGCCCGCTTTCATGACGGGCGATGCATGGTGTACGGCACGATGGGAGGAGAAGGGCAACCCCAGACACAATCCGCCATTTTTACGCGCTACGCCCGCTACGGCATTCCTCTGCAACAGGCTGTAACGGCCCCTCGCTGGCTTCTGGGGCGTACATGGGGCGCGGAAAGTGTCTCGCTGAAAATGGAAAGTAATTTTTCCGAGACCCTTATCCAGCAACTCAGGCTGGCAGGGCATGATGTAGAACTCGTCTCTCCCCTCTCCTCTATGATGGGTCATGCCGGAGCGCTTGTTCGCCACCGGGGCGGTCTTATCGAGGGAGCCGCCGACCCCCGGAGTGACGGTAGCGTTGCCGCGTTTTGATACGGGTTCCTAAAAAAATCTGGCCTTGTTTCAGGAGGCTACCGCGTGGAGCGCATGTTCCACGACAGGTGGTCTTGGGCCTGTCCTGCGCAGGCGTTGGGATTTTACTGTTTAACGCACCCGCAGGTGTGGCTGGCACAATCCCGACATTTACGTTTAACGGCATCACCATCAAACCCTATGCAACAGACCAGTTGGACATTGGTGGTTTTCCGCAGACAAATCAGCCTGTGCCGGGCGTTGGGGCGCGTGGTGGCCGTATTCGGAATGGTGCCCGCGTTACCATCCACAATCAGGTTGAGCTGGGCGGCATATGGGATTTTGGCCCTGCTCCCGGTGGGCAGATGCGTCTTTTTGAAGGCCAGATCAGCTATATCGGCCTCAGACATTTTGTGTTTACCGCTGGTATTTTCAAGCCGAGCTTTGGCCTTGAATCCATGCAGGCACAAGGCGATACAGCGTTCATTGAACGCTCCAGTATTTCCACCATTACTCGTAATATTGCGGCTGGCATTGAACGACAGGCTATTCAGATAGAAGCTCACGGTAAGAGATACCATCTGGCGCTCTCCGGCACCGCCGGGACGGCCGGGCCGGGCGCAAACGGTAACCAGCGCGCGCTTGTTTTCCGGCTGGTAGGTGTGCCGGTCCGCACGCGAGATCTGTTTTTTCACGTTGGATTTTCCGGGGAATGGGTTTTCAGGGTCGCGCATAGTCCCGGACAACAGCCCACTGCGACATTTTCTGATTATCCAGAAATGAATGTTGGGCTCACCTCCAAATATCTGAATACCGGCAAAATAAACCTTCGGGATGTCGGCGCCTTTGGGCTGGAAGCCGCGGCCGCGTGGAAACGCCTGCTTTTTCAGGGCGAGGCTTATGAGATTATTGCCAATAAGGCCGTGGAAAACACCACGCAGAAGCTGCATTTTTCAGGTTGGTATGCGCAGGCCAGCTATACTCTGGTCGGAAAACCCCGTAGCTGGAAATCCAGAACGGCGGCTTTTTCTTCTCCAACCTGCGCAAACAACCAGAACTCTATGTGTAACGGAACCGGAATTCTTGAGGCCTCTGCGCGCTATTCAGAAGCCAGCCTAAAATCAGCCTCCGTCGATGGGGGGCAGCAGAAAGCATGGTCTGCCAACCTGAACTGGTGGCCGATGGATATTTTAAAAATTGCCCTGCAATATGAATATGGCACAATCAAAGGTGGCCGGTTTCCAGAAAATTTTCACGCTGTTCTTTCTATGATCCAAATAAAATTTTAAGAGCCTGTAATAGCTTACTCCATTACTCCTCTTAACTTAAATTAAAGGTTATTGAGAGTCTGGTATCCCCGTATATTGGCAGGGTGTTCCTGATGATAGTCGAGGATCAAAACTTCGTTGTTTGAAGAGCGCATCCATGAGTCCGGGCAAAACAGGCGATACTGTGGACCGACATCCCAAAAGCGACCAAGCGCGTGACCATTGACCCAGACATATCCCTTTTTCCAGGAACTCATATCAATATAGACCCCACCTTTTTCAGGCCGATCAAAGTGACATTTAAAAAGGAAACCATGTTTGAAGTCGCAATCTGGCAGCATATGCAGCGCGGAAACCTGCATATCATCCAATGGGAAACCTATGATCGTCCAGTCGTGCAGTGGCTTGTTCCCAAGGAATACCGGGCCTTCCAGCCCTTTTCTATCGCCCAGAGCAGCTCCATAACCGATATGCCCGAACGTATCGATCATAATATCAAGTTGTCTCGGTTGTTCAGATGCCTGAATCACGATTCTTGCGTCACGCGGTTTTATGCGTGAAACTGTTCCTATATCGTCTCCTTGCAGAAAAATTCGTGCATGATCATGCACGGGTGGCAATGTGAGTTCTCCGCCCATTCCGGCAGAAATAATGGCCCTGTACAGCACCATCCCCTGCCCTTGCTGAAGCGCGCGCTCTCTTGAAACCGGATTTTTGCTGACCACGACAGAACCTGGTGCGTTCCACAGGGATCCAGCCCGATGGGCCGTTACAGGCTCAAACTTTGTCATCGGCGGACTCTCAGGGACTGCCGGTATCGCCGAGAGTCTCTTATTGGTTAGGATTTTTCGAAACGCAAAGTATTTCGTTGTGGGACGGCCAGCTTCATTGATGGGGGCATCGTAATCATAACTTGTAATGACTGGCTGAAATCCTGAACCATCTTGATGGGCATTGGCCCCTGCGCCAAAATCGAAATTTGTACCACCGTGCACAACGTATAAATTGAACGACAGATTTTTCCTTACAATCTCAGAAAAATCATAAGCGAATTCAACATGCGCCAGTTTTTTTTCACCCCAGTGCGTCAGCCAGCCGGGATAAGCTTCACTAATCCAGATGGGGTCCGTTGAGTTAATAATTGTTGCGCCTGAAATATCATTTTCACCGTCGAGACCAATGGCGCATCCTGACAAGATGGTCCGTTTTTCTGTCAGTTGAGGTAGACCATCCGCAGTTGAAAACGGACCGGGGATTTTATTTTTTATCCAGGTTTCCCTGACCCAGGCCATGTATGACGTGTCATTTCCAAAAGACGCGTACTCGTTTTCGATCTGTATCATGAGGATCGGGCCGCCATTTGAAGCTAGATATGGCCTGATCGACGCAGAGACGGCTGCGATATATCGTTTGCAGGCATCCAGAAATCGCGGATCACGGGTTCGCAAAGGGATAGCATCTTCAAAAAGAAGATAGGGAGGCAGTCCCCCGAGGTCCCACTCTCCACAGATGTAAGGACCAGGGCGAAGGAAAACCCACAGACCGGCATCCTGACAAAGTTGTATGAAAGCCGGAAAGTTACACCTCTCCGTCTGGAAATCAAAATCTCCCGGCGATTTTTCCAGAGTATTCCAGATCAGGTAAATACTGATGGTATTCAGGCCCATGGCCTTTGCCATTGCAATGCGGGACGCCCATTCTTCCCTCGGAATCCGGGCCGGATGCATTTCTCCGGCCCGGATTTGAAAAGGGACTTGGTCCAGACGGAAACCATCCGGATGAAGGGTGAATTTATGCCTGTGGCCGTCTGGAGTGACCTCCTGCCCCGTCGCGCCATAGGCAGGCCTTAGCACCTGCCCCCCGAGAGCAAAAAGACCCAGAGAAAACGTAGCGCGACGAGTAAGCGACATGATTGGCCTCAAGGCGTAAGTTCAAGCGTCATAACTTCAAATGGCGCCAACTGGATCAAAAGAGGACGGTCTGCATCCAGGTCCTTGGGGGCAGCGGACTTTGCCCACAGGACATGAACCTTATAATGCGTTGGAGCATCTTTTGGTAATTCAAGTACAGTCCGAGGCTCAATAAGTATTGTGCGCGGCTTTTGGTCTGGATTACGTAATGTGAGAAAAGCCTTTTGTGGCGTCCATGCGGCCCATCCATAAGGTTCCAGCCGCCCAGGATCTCCCCCAACCCAGTGGCTGTCTTTAAGAATCTCCGCGTTAGCCCGCGCCCATTTTGCTGTATCTGCAATAACATCCCAGTCCTCTTTTTTGAGAAGATCCGGCGTGATATATAATTCCTGCTCGTCCGTTCCGGTGGCGAAAAACGAGTGAACCTCATCCGGAAAATCATGTCCCGGATCATCGTTCAGGCGCTGATTTTTCTGTGCGTAAATAATGCCATGCAGCATCAGGGAGTTCAGTGGGAAGAGAGGGGCCTTGACAACGATATTATGGTAGGTGTCAGAGTCACGGTAAGTTATCCAGCGCTGCCGTTTCGTGCCGACTCCCCGCAGCATGTCATCTTCACCACCGCGCCAGATGGAATCTGCCGTACGTAACCAGAACGGAGAGGGATATGTGCCGGTTGTCAGGTTGACAAAAGTGTCAGGCTTGGCGCGGTAAATGTCTGCAATCAGATGAATTGCAGCATCAAAGTCACTGTTGAAGATACTGTTGCGTGCAACCTGACTGGCATTTCCCGTCCCATCAAATTTGAACTGGTTTATACAGTCTTGCGTCAGAAGGTTCATCACCGCTTTATGGAAAGCCGCGTAATAGTGCTGTCCAGAGAGGTCAAACCCGCCATCCTGCGTTTCCAGCCCCAGTTTTTGCCCCTGCGCGACGCGTATTTCTTTGGGCTTGCCGTATCCACCCCAAGGCGAGAGCCATACACCGGGAGCCGCCCCATAAGATGAAGCAAGGACGCAAAGAGGACGAAAGCCCTGAGGAAAATCCGAGCTAAAATTCCATTGTCCGCTTCTGTCGTCCCACCCATCATCGAACAGAAACGAACTAAGCTGGACACCACGCTTGCGCACCAGTTCTTCACCAATGTGACGGATGCGATCTTCCGCGTCTTTCAACGTATAGGGCGTGAAATAACCGATATCATACCAGGAATTGTAATTCAGAAACGGACGATATGGATGGGTACGCTCACGCTCGACGTAAATCTGAAAATCACGGCGTAATTGTCCGTGCCTGACAATACCACCTACTGCGGAAACGGTCAGTGCATGTCCCGCCGGAACGGGTAAGACCTGAGACAGACTCAACCGCGACTTGCCATTGAAAACGAGACTTTCCGAAAGCGGGCTTTCGATACCAAAATAACTGTCCTCAATCGCGACTGGTGATCCCTGCACATCCCCGATAACTTCACCGACGTCCGTATGTGCTTCAAATAATGAAACCGTCCTGAGACTAAGAGCCTTGTTTAAAGGAATAATCGTCACGCTCTGGCGCAGGTAAGGCGAGCCACTGCGCTGCTCAACCCGACAAATCACTGTGAAGCGGTTTTGGGGATCAGAGAAATGCGCAACGATCGCCTTACCACTCAGACGATCAGCCGCACGCGCTGCACCCGGAACAGGCTGAATAGCCTCCTGCCGTGGCTGATCTGTCAGGTGCAGAGCCTCATTTGAGATTTTTTCCCCATCAGCAAGTGTAATCGTAAAAAGAGAAAACAACGGCACGGTTTTCCCGTGAGCAACATCAATAAAATTTGCAGCATTCAGGGTGCCTTTATCCTGATGCCAGGAAAGACGAACAATATTGTTTCCCAGAGTGCTATTATTCGCAGTAGTGTCGACAGATGTCAGGCCAGGAGAGAGGATATTATTTTCCTGCTCTGCTGCACAAGCCGGCGTTAAAAGGCTGCAGCTTGCAAGAAGACCCACGACAAGAGTATGTCGGAAAAATACAGTCATATTTCAAAAACCTGAAGACATTGAAAAGACAAGGCCGAAACCACCACCCACGGTATAAAGTGGGGCACTCCCTTTAAGTGTCGAACCAAAGACCCCTTTGACGGGGTGAGCATTGAATGACCCACCACCAGAGGCAAGATATTTGTTGTCTGTCAGATTGAGTGCGTTGATCTGTATCTGTGGCGATTTGGCAAACCAGAGTTTCTTGAAGCGATATCCTATCGTCGCATTGCCAATCGCATAGGCAGGCATCTTTTCGTCGTTCATGAATGTAGAATACTGGGACCCGACATAAGACATATATCCGTTAACAAAAAAATTACCATCGTCATAGGAGAGTCCGAAATTCGCGGTGTAAGCAGGACTATTGATGGCTATTTTCCCGGCGCTCCGGATATAATCCGTCTTGTCGGGAAGGTTGTTGTCCATTGTTGCGTGCAGATACTGGAACGATGCATAGGGACTCAACCCGTGCCAGGGGCGCAAGCCGATAGCAATTTGCGCGCCACGTGATGTCTGTCCACCGGCATTGATATACTGAGAGACAAGTCGGCCACCCGTGTAAGCTGTTACAGAGCTTTGGCGATTGGTCATGTTATAATTGAACAGGGATGCCGTAATATTAACCAGACCCGTGTGACGATACCCGATTTCTTCTGAAATCGAATACTCAGCTTTCAGGCCAGTAGAGTGCGCGAGGTCGATTTCCGGTGCGCCAGCATCCCAGTAGTTGCCATATACCAAAATGCCGGACGGCTCCCGAAATGCCGTCGCAGCGTCAAAATAAACCTGATCGTTAGGCGTTATCTGGTAGGAGGCTGACATCTGAGGCAAAGGCTGCGCATCACTGCGACCATAATTATAGTTATCCCCTGGAATGAGATTTGTAGATTTGTAAGACATCATGACAAATTTCAATCCGGCATTCAGGGTAAGCTTGTCATTGAACATTTTGTAAGTGTCAGAGATAAAGAGAGAGTTCAACTGCTGGATCAGATGGATGTTGAACTGCATCACTGCATCGCCATATTGATCCCTAATCGGATATTTCCCCCAGAAGTTTTCAGCCGTTCCATCTGGTCCAATGACAGAAAACGGCGCCTGCTCGGTCTGGTTGTAATAGTTGTACCAGTATCCAGCCTGCAATTCGTTATGACCGGCTTTCCAGGACAGGACATTGTTGAAACCAGCCGTATGCTGGTTGAAATTGTCAACAGCCTGTACAGCGGCGGATCCGTCAACAGATCCGGGAATATTCAGGTTTCCAGTTGGTCGGGTGCCGTTATAGCCTTCTTCAACCTGATCCTGACCATTGTTCCCTGCACCGTGCAAATGGACGTAATAAGGCTCACTCGTAAACGTCAGTCCATGTCCGAGATTGAAAACAAGCGGTGCTCCGATAACAACTGAATGACGCTCTTCGGAGTTCTGTTTATAATAATTGACATCTCCAGGAGTATACGTTGGGTTGTAGTAAGCCGCAGAGCGTCCGCTTTGATTCCATTGCGCTTTAGAAATGCTCATCAGGAACGGAAAGCTCTGCTCAGTCCATGTCAGAAAAACGCGAGCGCTATTACCATTGCCCCACTCTTTCATTGCCTTGGCATCAACATGAGAGCGTCGGTCCCGGCCAGGTCCAAGCCACTGCGCGTTGGTTCCATAAGAGTAAGACGCAAAAGCCTTTACACCGCTATGGCCAAGCTCTCCAGTATCAAATCGTACAAATTCACGCGCCAACTGATGATTCCCGTAAGAAACATTAACCTTGCCCCCAAGTCGGGCGCTTGGATCTGACAAATACTGTTTAATTGCGCCAGCAACCGAATTGTAGACTGGAGAGGTAATGTCAGACACTCCCTGCTGCACGGTAATTTTACTGATATTTTCAGTGTCAGATGCCTCAGAAGTAAAAGGCGCATAAGAAGAAGGATCGGCAATTGGAATCCCTTCAAATGTATACCCCACAGACGTCTGGCCCATGCCTCGCATGTAAAAGCTACTCTGATCGGACTGACCAAAGGCATCTGAATTTGAGAGTGTAATGCCTGGTATATACTGGATGAGTGAGATCGGGTTACTGGTTGCTGCCTGTTTGGCAATAAAGTCGCGCGTTACAGACTGTTGTGCCTTAGCCGCAGTTTCCGGCGGCAAAAGACCGCCGCCTGGCGTCGTATTCGTCACTCCTGTTGCCGTGCTGGACGCAGTGACAAGAACGTTTTCGGATGTGCTGCCTTCTGACGTCGGCTTCCTGTGCGCTTTCTTTGCGGGTGCAGTAGTTTTAACTGCCGTGCCCGCTTTATGCGGTGCGGGCCTGGAAGCATCGTCTCAGCAAATCCGGGTGTTGTTAGAATGGTTGAACACAGGAGTGTCATGCCAGTCAGTTGAAAGAGGCGTAATGGCCGGGATGCCGGGAGTGTCGAACAATCGGGAGAAAAATGCATTGAACCACTCCATTGATGGTGGGCTCAGCATAACCACGCAGCCAATGATAATTGCAACAACAAAACGTTCAAAAACGATCATTATAAATCTTCACGTGATAGATTTCTGATGTTTCTGGCTTTGGTTTTCCAAGGTTTTTTTCATAAAATCACCTACAGAAAAAATTCATCGCTTCGATTCGAGTCTTTTTTCAATCATAAAGAATCATATTAAATCTTGACATGATTGATATCGAAATGGAATTTGAAAGCAGCCAGAAACGGTGCCACTACTTAGGTCCGTTCTGAACTGGAGTTCTTAATGCAGCCCGATCGCCTCGCACAGATCCGCCATCACTTGTATCGTCACGGGGCCACAAGTGTCACCGAACTGGCCAGTCTGGTGGAAAGCTCAGTCGCAACCATTCGTCGGGACCTCCAGCGGCTCGAGGAGCAGGGTTATGTTCGCCGGACGCATGGCGGTGCTGAAATCATCGGTTCTGGTAATGCTGAAGTCGGATTTCATGCGCGTGAAAGCCATCGTCTAAACATCAAAAGAGCCATTGCTGACGCGGCCTATGATCAATTGATCGAAAACACATCAATTTTTCTGGATTCCGGCACAACAGTATTACAGCTTGCAAAGCGCCTCAGGCTGCATCCAATCCCGCTGACGGTATTTACTAATAGTGTCGCAATTGTTGATGCGCTGCTTGATACCCCCAAAATTCA
This sequence comes from Acetobacter persici JCM 25330, assembly GCF_000613905.1. Classification (GTDB taxonomy): domain Bacteria; phylum Pseudomonadota; class Alphaproteobacteria; order Acetobacterales; family Acetobacteraceae; genus Acetobacter; species Acetobacter persici. The sequence goes on along the minus strand of NZ_BAJW01000006.1, from coordinate 2,176 downwards.
ACTCATGCTTCTTGCTGGACGAGTGCGTAATGAGAACCGCAGCATTGTCGGCCCTTTGGCGGAACGTAGCATTGAAGCCCTGTGGTTCGACCAGCTTTTTCTGGGAGCCAGCGCTGTTCAGCCGGATGGCAGCATTGCAACACCCGATAGTGACGAAGCCAGCCTGAATGCAGCCATGTTACGTCACTCAACAATGCGTTTCTTGCTTATGGATAGTGGAAAATTCGGAAAACATGCGACCTTTACAGTGGGAACACTCAATGACGTGACGCATGTGGTCACAGATGATCATCTGGAAGAAGAATGGAGGTCACGTCTGAGCCGGACGGAACTGACATGTAGCTTCGTTTCAGAAGCAGGCCATCATGAGGAGCGCGAGGACAGTTAGAATACTCATCCCCCTACTCCATCAAAGCCTTTTAACAGGCAGCAGACAGGATGGCTGCCTCTCCTGATCAGGAAGATATGACATGAATGCAACAGAGCGCGGGATACGCGAACAATTCCCTCTATGGAATAAGCTTGACCTCAAAGGGGTCGATGTGAAGCCGGGTAAAATGCAGATTGTCGTCGGCTGTGGGACATCTGTTCACATTGCGGACTCCATCGCAGCGGCCTTGAATATGCAAGGTCATCTGGCCAGAGCTGTTCCTGGGAATGAATGGACAGTCCGGCAGAACAATTATGCTCCATCCTCGGTTCCTATAGAAGTTGTTGCGTTATCCAGAAGCGGTGAATCTACAGAAACCGTTGCAGCGGCCCGAAAAAGCCGCCTGAAAGGTATTCCTGTCGTCGCATTCACATGCGCTCCTTCCAGTTCTCTGTGCCATGAGGCAGACAGGCTTGTAGAAGCTGAGACCCATCGAAGAAGGGATCGTCATGACGGCGTCCGCAAGTCTGATGCTCCTGATGGGATTGCGGTATGCTGGTCTCACAGTTGGGCCTCAGACGACTGCGGCTGCTGAAAAACTTTTGAAAACAGGCGAGAGCTTTCTGCCTGAACTGATCTCGGGACGAACACATTTCGTCTTTCTGGGCGGTGGTAGCCTGTACGGGGTCGCGCGTGAAGCCGCTCTTAAAATGCAGGAAATGAGCCTTAGCCAGAGTGAGGCCCATCATCCACTCGAATACCGCCATGGGCCGATCAGCCTGATTGACGAACGCTCACTTGTCATCATGCTTTATCATCCCGACACCATTGCAGAAGAAGCTGCCGTCGTTGCTGATGTGCAGGCTAAAGGCGCACGCGTTCTCGGGCTTGGTGGTCCGGGAGACGTCTCGCTTGATGTCGAGGGAGAAGCACATACGGAAGCACTGGTCTGCCTGCCATTACTACAGCTTCTGGGAGAGAGCGTTGCCAGACGAAACGGCCTGGATACGCTGGCTCCGCGCCACCTGACAAAGGTAGTGACCGTTGCATAACCCAACCAGTATTCTGAAAGATCTTGTCAAACAGGTCCATGATCCTGATCTTGCTAAAGAAGAGAGGTGCGGCATTCCTTCTGTCTGTTCTGCCCATCCGGTCGTTCTGGAAGCGGCCTTGCACCGAGCGGCACGAAACAAAACACCCGTTCTGATTGAGGCAACCTGCAATCAGGTCAATCAGGAAGGCGGTTATACTGGCATGACCCCGGCAGATTTCCGTAATCTCGTTACCTCAATTGCGGAGAGAGTCAGCTGTCCGATAGATGCCGTTATTCTGGGTGGCGACCATCTCGGTCCTAATCCTTGGAAACATCTTCCGCCAGAAGACGCCATGGCACGAGCAGGCCAGATGGTCGAAGCTTATGCTTCTGCCGGTTTTCTTAAACTGCATCTTGATACAAGCATGGGGTGCGCCGGCGAATCTGCGGCGCTTGCAGATGCTGTTGTGGCAGAGCGCGCTGCATTCCTTGCATCACGAGCCGAAGCTGTGGCACCCGGAATGGCAGTCTATGTTGTTGGAACCGAAGTTCCCGTTCCGGGAGGTGCACAGGAGGCACTTGATCACCTTGTTCCAACCACTGCACATGCCGCACGTTCCACAGCAACTATAACACGAGAAATTTTTTCCCGAACGTTGTCTGAGGAAGTCTGGAGCAGAGTTCTGGCGCTGGTTGTGCAGCCAGGTGTGGAGTTCGGTGTTGAGAAAACGATCTTTTACGAGCGACGGAAAGCCCGTGATCTTGTGGAGACA
>NZ_BAJW01000007.1 GCF_000613905.1 Acetobacter persici JCM 25330 | reverse complement strand
CAGCCGCACATCCGCCCGGTGCATGCGCAACTGCCGCCCGATGCGGGAGCCAAAGGCCGCGCCAAGCTGGCTGAACCCGGCCTCCAGCCCCAGCGAGACACCGCACCCGTTGGAGAGAATGGTCTGGCCTGCCAGAATCAGACTGTCCCGCAGGGACATGCGGCCCCCATGCAGGGCGTTGGCCTCAATCGGGTCAATCGGGCGGAAACGGGTTTTGCGGGCCAGATACAGGCTGGTCAGCCCGAGCAGCAGGCCGCCCGCCGTAGGGACCAGCAGGGCGCGCATGGGGCTGACATGGCTCAGGCCGGACAGGCGGCCGGAACCGGGGGAGAGCAGATGGTGGGTGAGGAATGTTGTGGCCGTCATCAGGCTGACAACGCCGCCCGCCAGCACGCCCACAAGCGCCGCCAGCGCAATGAGCCACAGGGTATCTTTCCGCACAAGCGCCCGAAGCGCCGCCAGAAACCGGGGCGGCGTGTTGTGGGTGCGCATATGGTCCAGCAAGCCGGTCATGGCTGCGCTGAAACAGGCAGAGAGGCGTCTGTCTGATGTCTCACGCTGCCTGTAATGCCTGCTTTCCCCTCCGGGAGGGAAGGACTAATTTGTGTCCCTGTGGATTTATATCCGGGATGTTATGCTTAGATGTTTGCTTGGCCGCTTCAGGGGGTGGCAGGCGGCTGGCCTGCCAGAATTCGCGTTACGTCATCATCCGTCAGCGTGTAGCGGAAGAACTGCGTGTAAAAGGCTTTGACCTCACGGCGCAGATCAAGATCCCTGAACAGATCCGGATGAATTTTCTGCGCGGCCCATTCAAGCTGGAGCAGTTCTTCACACCCGTAGCGGTCCCACGGGAACACACCCTGCGGGTTGGTCCAGACCTTGCCCTGCCTGAACGCGGCAAGGGTGCGCAGCGGGGCGTCTGCGGCCACGGTGCCCGCATTGGCCGCGATGATGATCATATCCGGGTTCCATGCCGCAATCTGCTCAAACGTAACCGGGCGATGATTGCCGGAGACGTCCGCCGCCGCCGCATTGCGCCCGCCCGCGGCCTGAATCCATGCGTCAATCAGTGTGTCCGCCCCGTCAATCTGGAGCGGGCTGAGGCGCGCAATATGCAGCACACGCGGGCGCGCAGCGGCGGGCAGGGCGGCGGTGCGCGTTTGCAGACGCTGCTCCACCTCTTCCAGCTTTTGGCGATACTGGGCCGCAATCAGATGGGCGTAGGGGGTGGCCAGCGCATCGGCTGTCATGTCCAGCGACGTCAGCATCTGCGGCAGGGTGGTGTAATGGGCGTCCAGCGTGGGCAGGCCGGTTTTACGCAAATCTTCCGCCTTGGCGCGGGTCGGCACAAAAACCAGCCCGATATGGCGGTTCAGCAGGTCTTCCGGGTTGGCAATATCCGGACGGATGCCGGTTTCAGCCGAGCGCAGCATGGGCGCGATTTTAAACAGCCAGGGCAGGTCTTCCGGTTTGTCGGCTGTGACCCGGATGCGCTCCGCACCGCCCAGCATGACGGTAATCTCGTTATGGGCAAACCAGAGATCGGCAATGTTATGGGCGTTTTTATCCAGCGCAACGCTGGTGCCACTCATATCCGTCACTGTGCGGGGATAGACCGGGATATTATTGATGGCAGGCATGGTGGCCACGGCCTGCCCGACAACATGCGCGCCGGGAGTGGACTCTGTCTGCGTAGCCGGACGGGCCGCCGCCTGCCCCGAGGCAGCCAATGGCGCTGCCAAAGGGGCTGCCAGTGGGGCCGCCAGACCTGCACTCAGCAGGCCAAGCATGAGGGAGGAGGAGCAGAGAAGTCTGCAACGGAGCATGAAAGAGCGCATGAGTATTCCGACCTGATGGTATTATATACGTTAGAATACAGAAGGCGCGGGTGCAATATCGCACCCGTACAGGCTGAAATGACCCGGAGAGAAAAAGGACAGATCAGTGCGACAGCATAAGGTAATGCTAGGAGAGAAAGTTCTGTATCAGGCCGCGCAGTTAAGCCACGCGGAACGCTTTGCCGCAGCCCGCCGGGCGGAGGGCATACCCTGCCATGTGGTGCCGGACACAACGCCAAAGGCGCGGCGGGCTCCGCAGATCAACCCGCTGACAGGCCAGCCACGTAAGCGCGGACGCGTGCATTAGAAGTCAGACCAGCCAAAAAATCAGACCATCACCACCGTGCGGTTGCGCCGCCATGCGTCTTCCAGCGCGTCCGCCGGGTCCGGGTAGCTGTCACTCCACGCGCCTTCGGCTGTTTCCGGCGCATGGACCGTTGCGCGCCACAGGGCTGTGCCAGCCGCACGTTCCACCCGCACCGCCCATGAGGGAGGAATCCGCGTGAGCAACCGTTCCATTTTCTGCCCGGATGTCAGCGGTTTTGCGTAATTATGGCCCACGGTGCGCCTCCCTTTTTGCCGTTACTGCGGCAGATTGCCCCCAGAGCGTTTTCAGATAGCCTTCACTCTGAGAGTTTAACGCCTCAAACAGTTTTCAGGCAGGACAGGATGTCCGCAATGGTTTCGGCCGGTCTGGCCTCTGCCGCAACGGTCAGTGCGCGTTCTTCCAGCCCCGGCACTTCCAGCGTTTCAAGCTGACTGGGCAGCAGGGTGGCGGGCATATAATGGCCCTTCCGGTGCTTAAGCCGCTCCACCAGCACAGCGTGCGTGGTGTGCAGATAGATAAAGACCGGGTCCAGCCCGCCCTTGCGCAGCGCGTCCCGGTAGGACTGCTTGAGCGCGGAGCAAGTCAGAATCCCGCCGGTGCCTGCCTGTTCCCGCCCGGACAGCCATTCATGGCAGCGTTCCAGCCAGGGCCAGCGGTCTTCATCATTCAGGGCGGTGCCTGCCGCCATTTTGGTGACGTTGGCCGCAGGGTGCAGGTCATCCCCTTCCTGAAACGGCCAGCCCAGCTCATTACGCAGCCCCTCGGCAATGGTGGTCTTGCCAGAGCCTGAAACGCCCATAATCACCAGCAGGCGTTTTCTGATGCCTTCCGCCACAGGCTGGGTGGGCAGCACGGTCTTGCTGGCCCCCTCCGGCTCCGGGACGGGGGCTACATGCGTGACAGGTTCAGACGGGTCGAGCGTCGGGGTAGCAATCACCCCATCGGACACGGTGGGCGTAATCACCCGGATGCCATCCGGCCCCGCGGTAATGGCCTGTGTGGCCATTGCAATAAACAGCCCGTGTTCCACCACGCCCACAATACGGTGGATGGCATCGCCCAGCGTGTGCGGGTCCGCAATCGGGCCGAAGACGCAGTCCAGAATCAGGTTCTTTTCATCCGTCAGATAAAAAGAGCCGTCCCGCGTTTTGCGCGGGGTGACCTGCGCGCCAAGATGGCCAAGCCGGACGGCCACGTTTTCCCAGCCAAAAGGGATTACTTCCACCGGCACCGGGCAGAGCATGCCCAGATGGTCCACGTATTTGCTGCTGTCAGCCACAATCACCAGTTGCTTTGCCGCGGAGGCGACAATCTTTTCCCGCAGCAGCGCGCCGCCCCGGCCTTTGACGAGGTTGAGCGTATTCGGCTCAATTTCATCCGCGCCATCAATGGTGATATCCAGTTCCGGATGCGCGCCGAAGGTGGTCAGCGGAATGCCTTCTTCCCGTGCCTGAGCATCTGTGGCCTCGGAGGTGGGAATGGCGCAGATTTTCAGCCCTTCTTCCCGCACGCGGCGGCCCAGTTCCGCAACTACAAAAAACGCTGTTGAGCCTGTTCCAAGCCCGACAACCATGCCGTCCTGCACCAGAGCGGCCGCCTTGATGGCCGCCTGCTGTTTAAGGTTGGCGGCTGGGTCTGGTGTTGTGCCGGTCATGGTGTGTGTGTCCTTTATTCTTGCTTTTGGTCTTCAGAGTTTGGTGACGCCGGTCTCAGGTCTCAGGTCTCAGGTCTCAGGTCTCAGGTCTCAGGTCTCAGGTCTCAGGTCTCAGGTCTCAGGGGTGAGTGTCGTCCGTCCCGCGTCCTGCGGGGTGCTGGTCAGGCATCGGCCGGGGCAGCCGCACGGTCCAGCACCCAGGTCAGATCCCCCATGGAGGTAATCGCGCTGGCCGGGCAGGACGGGTCCTGCGCACGGACCTTTGCTACGGTCTCCCGCTTGGAAGCGCCTTCCACCAGAAAAACCACATGGCGGCTGGCATCAATGGCGGGGTATGTCAGCGTCAGGCGCGTATAGGGCGCCACAGGTGGTACGCAGGTGGAAACCCACGCCGTCCGTTCCTTCAGCACCGGCTGGCCGGGGAAGAGGGAGGCGGTGTGACCATCCCCGCCCAGCCCCAGCAGATTGACGTCAAACAGCGGCTTACCCGGCTGGAGTGTGTCTGCCCCGTAAAAGGCTTTCAGCTCGGCCTCATAGGCTCTGGCGGCCTCTTCTGCCGTCCCTGCGGTGGGGATGAGATGCACATTTTCCGCCGGAACAGGTACGTGGGAGAACAGCAGGCGGTTGAGCATGCCGGAATTGCTGTCTTCATGGTCGTGCGGCAGAAAACGGTCATCCCCCAGAAAAAACTGCATCCGTGCCCACGGGAAGCGGCTGGCATAGGGTTCAGACGCCATCATGCTGTACAGGAGCTGCGGCGTGCTGCCGCCGGACAGCGCAAGGCTGAACGGCCCGTCTGTTTTGGCCAGTGCCTCCTGCAACAGCCAGTCGGCCAGATGGCGCGTGGCGGCTGCTTTATCGTCAAAGATGGCCAGTGTGCCAGTGCGGGTGTCTGCGCCCGCGCCGGTGTCCGGGCCGGTGCTGGTTTTGGGGGAGGGGGTATGTCCGGTCATGCTCTCAGTCCTTCATCCGTGGAGCAGCCGTGCTCAGGCGCTGCCTGACGTGCCGGAGGGGGCCGCAGGTCTGCTGACAGGCTCACTGGCCGACTGGCTGCCAGCCGGGATTCCTGCCTGATCGTTCAGGGAGACCGCGCGGGGCAGCACGAGGGATTCAATGGCTTTGGCCCAGCTTCATCCGTGTTGGCGGCTGTTGTAAAATGGGCCTGTGAGGCCACGCGGTCGGACGCCTGCCCCATGGCAATGGACAGCCCGGCCACTTTAAACATCGGCACATCGTTATCCATGTCACCAATGCAGGCGACTTCGGACGGGTCTATCCCGTAAAAGGCGGCCAGCTCCCTCACGGCGTTGCTTTATTGGCGTCCAGCGGGGTAATATCAAGGAACCACTGGCTGGAGCGCGCAACGCTGGCGCGGCCTTCCAGCAGCATGCCAATTTCGGCTTCCTGCCGGGCCACGGCATCATAATCGGCAGAGGAGCCAGTAATTTTGCCAATACCGGACAGAGAGCCCGCAAAGCTTGAGACAATCTGCGGTTCTATCCGCACCGTTTTGCGTTCCGGCTCCACATAGGCCCCGGTGGCGTTATCCACCAGCCATTCATGCCCACGGAACAGCCACGCATCCAGATCATGCACCTTCAGCATGTCCAGCGTGTCCTGCACAGCGCCGGGGTCCAGCGCGAGTTGGGAGCGTACGGTGCGGTCGGCGTTCAGGATAGTGCCGCCATTCAGCGCGCCATACGGCGTGTGCAGGCCCAGCACATCAAAATACATTTCAATCCCGCCCGGCGGACGGCTGCTGACGAGGCAGAGGGGAATCCCAGCTTCTTTCAGGGCCTGCACGGCGGCAAGCGTGCGGTGCGTCACCTGCTTTTCCGGGGTCAGCAGGGTGCCGTCCATGTCGGACACCACCAGCCGGATGCGGCTGGCCGGGGGCGCAAGGGCTGCGTGAAGGGCGTTCTCGGTAACCGTCATGCTGCGTGTGCGCTCCCGTGTGCTGTCAGCGTGTTAAAATACGGATTCAGTCTTTTGTTTCAACATGCCCGCCAAAGCCATACCGCATGGCAGACAGCACTTTTTCAGAAAAAGTGTTGCCGGAGCGGGAGCGGAAGCGCGTGAAGAGCGCAGCCGTCATGACGGGGACCGGCACGGCTTCTTCAATTGCGGCCTCAATGGTCCAGCGGCCTTCCCCGGAATCATTCACTTCCCCGGAGAATTCGGAGAGCGATTCATTTTTGGTCAGCGCCTGTGCCGTCAGGTCCAGCAGCCAGGAGGACACCACGCTGCCACGCCGCCAGACTTCCGCAATATCCGCCATGTTGAGCGAGAAGCGTTCATCTTCCGGCAGCAGCGGGGAGTCCTTGCGGTACATCACGTCAAAGCCTTCGGCCAAGGCCTGCATCATGCCGTATTCAATGCCGTTATGGACCATTTTGACAAAATGGCCGGAGCCTGCCGGGCCGCAATACAGATAGCCCTGCTCGGCGCGCGGGTCCACGCCATCCCGGTCCCGGCCGGGGGTGCGCGGGATATCGCCAATGCCGGGGGCAAGGGCGGACAGAATGGGGTCGATATGCTCAGCGGCTTCTCTCGCACCGCCGTACATCATGCAGTAGCCGCGCTCCAGCCCCCACACGCCGCCGGACGTGCCGACATCAATATAATCAATGCCTTTTTCAGCCAGCGTCTTTGCCCGGCGGATATCGTCCTTGTAGTAGGTATTCCCGCCATCAATCACAATATCGCCGCGCTGCATCAGGCCGCCCAGTGAGAGCACGGTTTCTTCCGTAATCTCACCAGCCGGGAGCATGGACCAGACAATCCGCTTGGGGCCTGTCAGCTTTTCCACCACATCCGTCAGGCTGCTGGCCCCTACAGCGTGCCCGGCTTCCGCACGGGCCACTACTTTTTCAACAACTGCGGGGTCGCGGTCATACACCACCACGTCATGTCCGTGCCGTGTGAGGCGGACGGCAATATTACCGCCCATTCTGCCAAGCCCGACGATGCCGATCTGCATACTCTGTTTTCCTTAAGTGTTTCTCGGACGCTGTTTCAAAAGAGGCGACTTTTGAAACAGCTTCTTATCATGTCTGACGTGCAGGTTGTCTCTTACAGAGCACCGTGCAGGGCGGTCGCCAGAGCAGCCAGCCCGTCTTTCAGAGAGCCGTGGATATGCACCCGCAGCGCACGGCGGCCGCGCTCTGCCAGCACATCAAAATCCCCGCGCGCCTGAGCGGCTTTCACCACGCCAAAGCTGTAATTGGCCCCCGGTACCGGCAGATCCTTCGCATCATCAGCCGTAATTTGCAGGAAAACGCCCGTGTCCGGCCCGCCTTTGTAGGCCTGCCCGGTAGAGTGCAGGAAGCGCGGGCCAAATTCCGCAGCCGTCGCAATGGTTTTGGCATCACGGATTTTCAGCCGTGTGTGCTGAATCCATTCCATCGTGGCCCGGTCCCGCTCGATATAGGCCAGCAGACCAACATAATCGCCCGCTTTGACGCGGTCGAAATGGGCTTTCAGGATAGCTTCCGCGCTATCGCCTTTCAGGGCTTTGGCGTTGGCCGGGTCCGCAAAGAAGGAGAAGGAGCCGTGCTGCGCAAAAGGCTGCTCTGCGGGCAGTTTGCCGGTCTGGTTATAGGCATCCGTCAGTTTGCGGGTTTCCACCTTGCTGGCTTCCACATCCGGCTGATCAAACGGGTCGATCCCCAGAAAGGCCCCGGCCACAGCGGTTGCAATTTCCCAGCGGAAGAATTCCTGCGCAATCTGGCGCTTGCTGTGCAGATTGATGGTGATAACCGGCTGCCCGGCATCAATCAGCGTGGCAATGGCTTCATCCTGCTCATGGCGGTGTTCAGGCACCAGACGCAGGTAAACAAACAGGCGGTCGGTGCCGTAGCGTTTCGGGCCGCCGAGCGTTTCATCATCAATGGGGATGATGCCTTTGCCGTGCTTGCCGGTGGATTCCGCAATGAGCTGCTCCATCCATGCGCCAAAATCGGCAATCTGCGGCGTTGCAAGAATGGTCAGTTTATCCCGCCCGAACTGCGTTGCGGCCACACCCATAATGGTGCCCAGCAGCACGCCGGGGTTGTGGGCAGGCGGCACGCTGGCGTCGCTCATGCGCACGCCGCGCAGGGCATCTTCCAGAAACAGCTTCAGCGGCAGGCCAGCGGCGGCAGCGGGCACCATGCCGAAGTTGGAGAGCACGGAATAGCGGCCCCCAATTTTCGGGTCGCCTGCAAAAATCTTCCAGAAGCCTTCTTTCTTCGCCTGAGCCTCCAGCTTGGAGCCGGGGTCCGTAATGGCGACAAAGTGGGAGCCAGCCTTCTCACCCAGTGCGCGTTTGGCGAGGTCATGGAAGTAGGCGAGCATGATGTTCGGCTCAAGCGTGCCGCCGGATTTGGAGGCGACGATGAACAGCGTGTTGGTCGGGTCAATCTTCTTTTCAAAAGAGGCAACCTGCTGCGGGTCCGTGCTGTCCAGCACATACAGGTGGCCAAAACCTTCATGCTTGCCAAAGGTCATGGCCAGCACTTCCGGCCCGAGGCTGGAGCCCCCCATGCCCATCAGCAGAACCTGCTGGAAGTTGCGGGCTTTCACCTCAGCCTGAAAGCTTTCCAGCTCGGACAGGTGGGCCAGACGGTCCTCAACGATAGTCAGCCAGTTCAGCCAGTCAGATTCCGGGCCATTGGTCCAGACGGAGGCATCCTTGGCCCACAGCTTGCGGATGGTGCCGTCCTTGCGCCATGCGTCCAGCCCTTTCTGCACCGCCTCTTCCAGCGGGGCGGGCAGGCTGGTTTTCATGTCCGTCAGCTTGTCCGCCAGCATGGCCTGCTGTTTGGCCGCGACGGAGCCGAGCAGACTGTCAAACGCTTCCTCAAAAGAGGTCACGCCTTCATCCACCAGCGTGGCGGTCACACCGTCCAGATCCAGCTTCAGCCGTTTGGCTTCGGCCAGTACATGGCGGGCGTCTTCAAGCCCGGCAGTCAGAGTTTCGGCAACAGTCCCGTGGTCACGGAAGGCATCCATGGTGGCGGGCGGCACGGTGTTGACGGTGTGCGGGCCGATCAGGCTGTCCACATACAGGACGTCGCTATAGGCTTTGTCCTTGGTGCCGGTGGAGGCCCACAGCAGGCGCTGCGGCTGGGCTCCGGCGGCTTCCAGCGCCTTCCAGCGCGGGGTCTGCATCATCTCCTGCCAGGTGGCATAGGCCACTTTGGCATTGGCAATAGCGACCTTGCCGCGCAGGGCTTTCAGAGCCTCGGCGTCCTTGTCACCCGCTTTCACGCGGTGATCGATGGCGGCGTCAATCTTGCCGTCAATCCGGCTGACAAAAAAGGACGCCACGGCGGCGACCTTGGACAGATCCCCACCTTTTTTATGCAGGTCTTCAAGCCCGGACAGCCAGGCGTCAACCACCGCCTTGTAAGCGGAGAGCGCAAAAATCAGCGTGACGTTGACGTTGATGCCCGCGGCAATGGTCTGGCGGATGGCGGGAATACTTTCCGGGGTGGCCGGAATTTTGATCATCAGATTGGGTTCAGCCACATCCGCCCACAGGCGGGCGGCCTCATGCGCTGTTCCTTTGCCGTCCCGTGCCAGATAGGGGGAGACTTCAAGGCTGACAAACCCGTCTTTCTTATGGGTGGCCTCATAGACCGGGGCCAGAACATGGGCTGCGGTTTTGATGTCCCGCACCGCAAGCTTTTCATACAGCGCGCCGGGGGAGACAATTTCATGCGCCAGAACCTCACGGATCTGGGCGTCATATTCCGTGCCTTCGCCCATGGCTTTCTGGAAAATGGCGGGGTTGGACGTGACGCCGCGTACATCATCATCCTGCACAAGGCGGGTCAGAGAGCCGTCTTCAACAAAGGAGCGGCGAATGAAGTCAAACCACGGGGATTGCTGCACAGCGGCAAGATCCCGCAGCGGATTGGCACCTTTAGAAGAAGCGGTCATGCTTGGCGTCCTTTTTGCACGCCGCCCGGCCTTTTTACCTCAGCCGGGCAGCATAAAACATCTGATCTGTGTTGAAGGCGCGCCTTAGCGCGCCTGACGGCGCGCTGCTTCCAGCACGGCGTCCGGAGTAAAGCCGAATTTCTTCGCCAGTTGCCCGGCCGGAGCAGACGCCCCGAAGCCACGCATGGCAATAATCTCACCCGTCGGACCGGCATAGCGATCCCAGCCGATGGGGGAGGCTGCTTCAATGGTCACGCGGCCTGTAATGGACGGCGGTAGCACCGTATCGCGGTAAGATTGTGGCTGCGCTTCAAACACTTCCCAGCTCGGCAGGGACACCACGCGGGCGGGGATGCCGTCCTTGCTCAGGGCCTCATAGGCGGACACCGCCAGACCCAGTTCACTGCCGGAGGCAATCAGGATCACCTTCGGGGTTTCCGTGCTGTCGGCCAGAATGTAGCCACCCTTTGCCACGCCGGAGGCGGGGGCAAAGCGGCTGCGGTCCAGTGTTGGCAGGTCCTGCCGGCTGAGGGCCAGCGCCACCGGGCCATCCTGTTTGGCAATCAGGTAGCGCCAGACTTCGGCCACTTCATTCGCATCACCGGGGCGGAAGGTCGTCATGCCCGGTGTGGCGCGGAGCTGCACAAGCTGCTCGATCGGCTGATGCGTGGGCCCGTCTTCCCCCACGCCGATGGAATCATGCGTGAAGATGTAGGTGACCGGCAGGTTCATCAGGCAGAAAGCCGGATGGGGGCCTTCATGTAATCCGAGAAGATCAGGAACCCTGCACAGTAGGGGCGCAGACCATACAGCGCCATGCCGTTGACAATGGCGCCCATGGCATGTTCGCGCACGCCAAAATGGAAGTTCCGGCCTGCGTAGGAGCCACCCCATGCGGCGGGCTGGAAGCTTTGCTCGCCCTTCAGCAGGGTCTTGGTGGAGGGGGCAAGGTCAGCCGAGCCACCTAGCAGCCAGGGCAGGCGGCCTGCCACAGCATTCAGCACCTCACCAGAGCTGGCGCGGGAGGCGGTGCCTTTTGCGCTGGCCTCATACACCGGGATCTGCGCGTCCCAGCCTTCCGGCAGGGTACCGTTGAGAATGGCGTCCAGTTCGGCAGCCAGTTCCGGGTGCGCGGTGCGGTAGTCAGCCAGCAGGGCCTCCCACGAGGCACGGGCCTTGGCGCCGCGTGCGCCCAGACCGTCCTGCATGTGGGCCTGCACTCCGTCCGGCACATAGAAGCTGCGGTCTTCCGGCCAGCCATAGGCTTTCTTGGTTTCACGGATTTCTTCCGCACCCAGCGGCTCACCGTGGGCGGAGGCGGTGCCCGCCTTGTGCGGCGCACCCCACGCAATCACGGAATGGACCAGAATAAAGGTGGGGCGTTCGGTCTCGGCCTTGGCCTGCGCCAGCAGGTCTTTCAGGGTCGCGGTATCGTTCGCGTCCTTCAGTTCCAGCACCTGCCAGCCATAGGCGGCAAAGCGGGCTGCGACGTCTTCCGTCAGCGCGATATCGGTCGAGCCTTCAATGGAAATGCGGTTGGCGTCATACATCCATACCAGATTGCCCAGCTTGAGGTGGCCTGCGGTGGAGGCGGCCTCGCTGGAGATGCCTTCCATCATGTCACCATCGCCGCACAGCGTGTACACATGGTGGTTGAATAGCTCAAAGCCCGGCTTGTTGAAGCGCGCGGCCAGCCATTTTTCCGCCATGGCCATGCCAACGGAGTTGCCACAGCCCTGCCCGAGCGGGCCGGTGGTCGTCTCAACGCCGGTCGTGTGGCGGTATTCCGGGTGGCCGGGGGTTTTGGACTCAAGCTGACGGAACTGCTCAAGGTCGGCAAGGGTCAGGGAGGGTTCATTCGTGACCTTCCCGTTCTTCACCTGCCGCACACCTGCCAGATAGATCAGGGAATAGATCAGCATGGAGGCATGGCCGATGGACAGAACAAAGCGGTCCCGGTTGGGCCAGAGCGGGTCTGCCGGGTCGTAATTCAGAACGTCCTGCCACAGGGTGTACGCCACAGGCGCCAGCGCCATGGCGGTGCCGGGGTGGCCGGAATTGGCTTTCTGAACGCCATCCATGGAAAGCGTGCGGATGGTGTTGATGCACAGGTTATCGAGGTTGGCCGTCCCCCCGGCTTCCTGACCGGCCGGTGCGCGAAGAGGGGTGGGAAAAGAGGCACGCATGCTAACCTATCCTTCAGAATGGACGTTTTTTGTTCTGGCCCGGTAAGACCCCACCACCGGAAGAGCCCGGCGGGACGTCAGGGGTATGCACATTCACACGGTCCGGCGTTATTGGGCAAGAGAGCAGGTGTGAGACTTTTCTGCTTCTTTTAAGACGCAGGACCACCCTCTGCTTTCCCAACGCAGCAGGGCAGGCGGGGGCTGCCTGCGGGGGCAGGTAATCTCATTTTTAAGATTATTCCCGCTGGCAAAACAGGACCTGCGGGATGGGCTGAAACTGGCCGGAGCAGCCTTTGCGCCCCGCTTCAGGGCAGGAAAGTCTGACGCCCCGCGGTTGTAACAAGCGGCATCACTTGCGCGTGAGGTGTGGCGGAAAGGGCTGCGCAGCACCACGTACGAAGTGGCGCGCAACACCGGCCGACCCTGCGTCCGGCAGAGCAGCCCCGCCATGGTCAGGAAATGCTGCACAGGCCGGGACGTTTACGATATAGAGATGGTTTACAGTCTAGAAATCAGTAGTTGCGGCACGTCCCGGTCCGTCAGGCCTCGGGCAGACGCTGCGTCTGAGTTCTGTAAGAATTTTTCCGGAGGTCGGGTATGACACAGCTTTCTTCTCAGGACCCGCAGGCCCTTGGTGCACAGGCTCCGGGCGGGCAGCCCGCAGGTGCACCGGGCACGGGAGCCGCCTTTGGGGACTTCACGCAAGAGCAGGTGGAAGCCCTTTTCATCAATGCCGCGCGGGAAGGCGAGGCCGATCTGCTCTCCAGCTTTCTGGATGCGGGGATGGACCCCAATCTGCGGGCGGAAAAAGGCTACACGCCGCTGATTCTGGCCTCCTATAACGGCCATGTGGAGGCTGTCAGCACGTTGCTGGCACGTGGTGCCAAGCCTGACCTGCAGGATGAAAAAGGGGCAACCGCGCTGGCGGGGGTGGCCTTCAAAGGCTCTCTGCCACTGGCCCGCCTGCTGCTGGATGCCGGGGCACAGGTGGATGTGCCCAACGCAGTGGGCCGCACCCCGCTGATGTTTGCCGTCATGTTCGGGCGGGATGATATGGCAAAGCTGCTGCTCGGCGCCGGGGCCAGCCCGACCCACCGGGATGGCGAGGGGCTGAACGCGCTGGATCTGGCCCAGCGGCAGGGCAACGCGGCACTGGTCGCGCTGATAAAAGCGCAGCAGGCCAGACAGGGCTGACGCCGCACGGGCTTTTCAGGCTCAGACGCATCAGTAGGGGTTAAGGCAGTTCCGTCCGGGGCTGCCTTTTCTTTTTGCGGATGTTTTCAACCATGAGCCGTTTCTGGAGTCCTCTTGTTCATCGCCTGACGCCTTATGTGCCGGGTGAGCAGCCTAAAATGGCGGACCTGATCAAGCTGAACACCAATGAATCCCCCTACGGGCCATCCCCCCGCGCGCTGGAGGCCATGAAGGCGGCGGCGGATGACAGCATGCGCCTGTACCCGGACCCGGAAGCCACCCGCCTGCGCACCGTGCTGGCTGAGCGCGTGGGGCTGAAGGCAGAAAATGTGTTCGTCGGCAACGGCTCGGATGAAGTGCTGGCTCACGCTTTTCAGGCCTTTTTCGCGCATGGTGAGCCGATCCTGTTCGCGGATGTCACCTACAGTTTTTATAAGGTCTATTGCGGCCTGTATGACCTGCCATATCGCCTCGTGCCGCTCAATGAGGAGATGGGCATTGAGGTTGCTGATTATGCCGGGTCATGCAGCGGCGTGGTGCTGGCTAACCCCAATGCCCCGACGGGCATCGGGCTGGATCTGAATGACGTCCGCCGCCTGCTGGACATGCACCCGGACCGGGTTGTGCTGGTGGATGAAGCCTATGTGGATTTCGGCGCGGAAAGCGCCGTGGCACTGGTGAAGGACTATCCGAATCTTCTGGTGGTGCAGACCTTCTCCAAATCCCGCGCGCTGGCCGGGGCGCGGGTGGGGTTTGCCTTTGCGCAGCCTGAGCTGATTGAGGGGCTGACCCGCGTGAAGGACAGCTTCAATTCCTACCCGCTGGACCGCATCGCGCAGGCCGGGGCCACCGCGGCCGTGGAGGACGAAAGCTGGTTTCTGGACAGTGTACAAAAGGTGATCACCACCCGTAAAACGCTGTCTGCAAAGCTGGCGGCTCTGGGCTTCAAGGTCTTGCCTTCACAGGCAAATTTTGTCTATGTTCACCATGCTGACCGCGATGCTGCGGAACTGGCGGCAGACCTGCGGGAACGCGCCATTATCGTCCGGCATCTGCGGGGTGTGCGCACATCCTCGTGGCTGCGGATCACGGTTGGAACGGACCAGCAGTGCGAGATGCTTCTCTCAGCCCTGCGGGACATTCTCCTCCGCAACCGCTGAAGACGGCGTCCCGGCAGGCTTTGAGCCTGCCAGACGGGTTTTTGTGCGTACTTTACATAAAAAATAGTGTTTTTCCCGCTTGTCCGGTCCTTTTTGCCGGAGGAGCGGGCGTGTGTCTGTGTGCTCTGGCAGCCTGTGGCTGCTGAAGGGCTGTTAGAATATTCAAGGGAGAAAACCCATGCGTGCCTTTCATGGTCAGATGTCAGACAACCAGCCCATCCGCCGCAGCCTGCCGGAAAAGCAGAAACAGTTGCGGGACCTGAAGGAAACGCTGGCTGCCATGAAATCTCACACCTCTCCGGCCCTGCGGGAGAGCGTGCGTAAGCGGATTGCGCAGCTTGAGGCGGAAATTACCGCCGCACCGCTGCTCAAACCCACCCGTAAACCCGCTGCAAACCCGCGTGCCGGTGGGGATGCCCGTCGTCCGGCCCGGCCTGTGCGCCCGCGCTGAGCGGCCTTGCAGACTGAACGGAGCCTTGGTCCTGTAAGTCTGCTGTGATATGAAGCGGACCAAGTTTGCGGCGACCGGCCGTGGACAGGTGCGCTTCCTTACGGGACAGGCAACGATCGCCCTTTCGGGACACAGGGAGTTCAGTGATGGCCGGAACAGCCTCCTCCACTTTGCCTGAGCCAATCTCGGAAGGCGGTACGCTGCTGCGTGATGGCCTGATCTGGGCCATTTTCTGCCGCCCCGGGCATGAGCCGGTGGAGCTTGAGCGTGAGGTTGTCACCCAGCGCCTGCTTACCGGGGCGTTTCCGCCGGAACTGGCGGAAACGGACGGGTGGGCATGGTTCCACTTTGATATCGTCCACACCCTCTCCCGCACCCAGATTGAAAGCATTCCCTCCCTGCCGGAAGAAGTGCGGCAGGTGCTGACCAACCTTGAGCGCAGCATCCGTCTGGATAGCGAGGACGAGACGGTTTTTGGCGCGCTTCCCGCCTTTGATGACACCACAACAGATGATGACCGCAATGTCAGCACATGGCGGTTCGCCCTCCAGCCGGATTTGCTGGTCACAACCCGCCGCCACCCGATTCCCGCCCTTGGCGTGGTGTTTCATGAACTCCGGCGCGGGCTTGTGCCGCGCTCCCCCGCCAATCTGGTGGACCGCGCGCTGCTGGAATTTGCCGATACGCTGCGGCGGGACTTCGCCCGGCTGGACGACCAGCTCGACCGTGCGGAAGATGTCCTGCTGATGCTGGACCGCGATACTGATCTGGGCCGCATGAGCGGTCTGCTTGGCCTTGTGCGCCGCCGGTCTACGGAACTGCGGCGCGTGCTGGCCCCGGTGGACCGTATTTTCCGGGATGAAGAGCTGGAACTGCCGGAATGGGCGGAAGATGATCTGCGAGACCGCTCCCAGCGGCAGGTTCACGCCGCACTGGATGACCTTCTGGCCCTGCAGGACCGCGCGCGCTCCCTGCAGGATGAACTCACATCCAATCAGGCGGAAGAAACCAACCACCGGCTGTATATCGTTTCCGTCGGCACGACGCTGATGCTGCCCGCCACGTTTGTCACCGGCTTTTTCGGCATGAATACCGGGGGCATGTTCCTCACGGATGGATCATGGGGCACGGTAGAAGCCGGTGGCCTGTGCTTTGCCATCATGCTGGGGACATGGGTGCTGCTGAAGTTCACGCGCCTGCTTTAAAAGGGATGCGGGAAGAAAAACGCAAGATGAAGACAGTTAAGGTTTTGTGAAATTCTTTGTTAGGCCGGTGAAAAAAATAAAAAACTGGTCTTAATGCGACTCAGTGCAACACAGGTACTGGTTCCCATGCTCCATTTTGCTCCGTATTCGGTGCTTTCCATTCTGGCGCTGACCACATGCTTTCTGCTGGTCTGCGTTTTTGAATTTGTTAACGGTTTTCATGATACGGCCAACGCCGTAGCAACGGTTATTTACACCCACTCCCTCAAGCCGCGCGTGGCTGTGATCTGGTCCGGCCTGATGAACTTCATCGGCGTGCTGGCCGGGGGCATCAGCGTGGCATACGGGCTGGTGGAACTGCTGCCAGCCGATGTGCTGTCTCCCCCCAACGGAGACCCTGCCGTCCCGATGCTGATCGCACTGTTCGGCACGGCTCTGGCATGGAACCTGTTTACCTGGTGGTTCGGTATCCCCAACTCCAGCTCCCACTGCGTTATTGGTGCGCTGATTGGCGTGGCGATTGGGGATGCGTTCCTGCATACGCGCGGGTTAGGCAACAGTGTTGACTGGTCCCAGATCTGGAAGGTGCTGCGCGCACTGGCCATTTCCCCCATTCTGGGGTTGATCGGGGCCGGTGGCCTGTATTTTATCCTGAAGCATGTGGTGAAGGACCCGGAACTGTATCAGCCGCCGCAGGGTGAAAAACCCCCGCATGGCTGGGTGCGTGGTCTGCTGATCCTCACCTGCACAGGCGTCAGCTTCTCGCACGGCAGCAACGATGGTCAGAAAAGTATCGGCCTGATCATGCTGACCATTATCGGCATCCTGCCGGCGACATTTGCTCTCAGCCCGAATGCTGGCTCCCATATTCCGCAGATTGCCCCGCAGGCGGTTATCGCTGCCCCCCTGCTGCAAAAATATGACCATGACGGCCTGCGGGATGAAGCACTGGCTTCTGTCGAGCGCCTGCAGGCGACGGACCCCACCAAGGTTGTGGCCTCTCAGTTGCGCGCCGATATCTATGAAGTTCTGGCAGGTCTGAAGTCTGTTGCGTCCAATGCGGAGGCTTCCGCCGCGAGAAGAAAAGCGCCAAAGACATCAGCGGTGCCCTGCGCCCGACCGTGGAATATGCCCCCTGGTGGGTGCGTCTGCTGAGCGCTCTGTGCCTCGGCCTTGGCACCATGATCGGCTATAAGCGGATTGTGCATACGCTGGGTGAGAAGATTGGGAACACGCACCTCACCCCTGCACAGGCGCTTCAGCCGAACTGGTTGGCGCGGGCCTGATTGCCACAGCGGGTTATACCGGCCTGCCCGTCTCTACCACCCACATCATCACGGCCGGTATTGCCGGGACCATGCTGGGCTCTGGCAGCGGGATCAACCCGAAGATGCTGACCAAAATTGCTCTGGCATGGATCTTCACGCTGCCCATTACCATCACTATTGCAGCGACGCTGTTTTACGTCATCAGCATGTAAACAGCGCGCGCTCTCTGCCTGTGTCAGTCTGTCCGCAGCGCCCCAGTGTTGCGGGCAGGGGGTTAGACTACAGAAACGCTAAGAGACTTTAAAACAGCCTCTAAGGCGTTTATCAGGGGCGGGCCAGACAGACACTCTGCCGGTCCTGCCTTTTTTTATCGTCAGTCTGCTCAGGCGCCTCGCGGGGCCAGCAGAATGAGAGACGCTCCCGCCAGACACACCAGCGCCCCCAGAGTTTCCCATTTATCCGGCGTGCGGCCTTCCACTACCCGCATCCAGACCAGCGATGCGGTGATATAAACGCCGCCATAGGCCGCATAGGCCCGGCCTGCGGAGTCCGACTCAATACGGGTGAGCAGAAGCGCGAACAGGATCAGGCTGACAAGGCCGGGCAGGAGCAGCCATGCGGAGCGGCCTTCCTTCAGCCAGAGCCAGACCGCAAAGCATCCGGCAATTTCAGCAAAGCCTGCTGCCAGATAAATCAGAAAGGGTTTGAGCAAAAGCACGGTCTGTTCCCGGAAATCTGGCTGAAAGACCATCCAGCTTTACAGGGCGCATCCTGTGGCAGCAAATCATCTGGTGCAGGGTCATCCTGCACGATCAGGAGCGTGACGCAGTTTAGCTCTGGCTGTCCGGCACCTGCATGTCCACGCGGTAAGCGGCCAGCACATCGTCCGTCGGACCATCCATACGGATCTGCCCACCTTCCAGCCAGATCAGCCGGGTGCACCATTCTTCCAGCACGTCCAGCGCGTGGGAGGTGATCACCAGAATATCTGTATTATTCACCACGGAAGACAGGCGTTTTTCCGCCCGCTCCCGGAAGTGAAAGTCCCCGGCCATAAACCATTCATCCATCAGCAGGATCTGCGGGGTAATGGCCGTGGCCAGACCAAAGCCCAGCCGCACAATCATGCCGGAAGAATAGAGCCGCACCGGCAGGTCTAAAAACGTATCAAGCTGGGCAAAGTCTTCCACATCCCGCTCAAGCTGATGGATCTGTGCGGTGCTCAGCCCTTTGTGGCGGCCCATCAGGGTAATGTTTTCACGCCCCGTCAGCTCCGGGTTCATGCCGGAATTAACGTCCAGCAGGGCCGCAACCTGCCCGCGAATATGCACATTGGGGGCATCCGGCATGTAGATGCCCGCCATCACCCGCAGCAGGGTGGATTTGCCAGCACCATTATGGCCAATCAGCCCGACGCGTTCTCCGGCCCGGATTTCGACAGACACATTCTCCAGCGCCTGCACATAAACCGGCCCGCCCTCCGCACGGTCCATGCGGACTTCCCCGCCCGTGCGCAGGCTGCGGGAACTGGCAAGAGCCGCTTTGCCACGTTTGAACAGCATCTTTTTCAGGGACCGTGCGCCACCATGAAAAATCGGGAATTCCAGAGAGAGATCCCGGATGCTGATGGAGGAGGTGCCGGAGGCGACGCGCCCGGCGTCAAAAACAGAACCGCTCATACCCAGAACGCCAGTTTGCTGCGGGAGCGGGAAAAGACAAACAGGGCCAGCAGGCAGAAAAACACGCTGATCCCCCCGGCAATCAGCCAGGAGGTCGCGGTGGGGATCTGCCCCAGAAAGGGCCTGCGCACAATCTCCAGCAGGGAATAGAAGGGGTTGAAATACAGCCACCAGGCATGGGCACCCACCTGCTTGGGCTCCCAGATAATGGGGGTGATGTAGAAGATAATCTGCATCACGCTGCCAACAATGGGCGGAATATCGCGGAAGCGCGCACATGCGCAGCCCAGCAGCAGGCAGAGGGCTACGCTGTCCACCAGCCAGACCAGCAGGGCAGGCAGCGCCAGCACGACGTCTGCTCCCGGCGAGATGCCAAAAATCAGAAAAACCGCGACCGGCACGACCAGATTATAGCTGAACACAATCCCGCAGCGCATCATGGTCCGCAGGGCCTGCACGGTGTAGGGCATGTTGACGGAACGCAGCGTTTCTGTGGCGCGGGTAAAGGTGGAACAGCTTTCCAGAATTAAGGCGGAAAGACCCGTCTGCCATAGAATTATCGAAATTGAGAGGTACGGGAGATAGTCTCTCAGAACAAGATGAAACAGCTGGGAATAGATCAACCCCATGGAGCCGATCATGACCGCCGTTGTCAGTGTCAGCCAGAACGGCCCCAGTGTGGACCCGCTGAATTGCAGCCTGATATCCAGCCAGCCCAGCGTTGCGGCCAGACGCCACAGCCGGAAGCCATCCGCAATGTCCTTGCAGGCCATCACGATGCGCGAGCGCGTGCGTGGTGCTGAGTCCAGCAGGCGGGTGTGTTCAGAAGAACCGGAACTGACCATCATGCTTTCTCGCCTATCCGATCACGCCGCCGCCCGCAACTCCCGCCCGCTTTGGCAGAGCCCCAGCTCGCGCGGGCTGGCCCGCCGGGCGTGTGGCGGAAGCAGGGATGATGTGTTGCATGAGAGAGGCTGGCGTTATAGAGACTTAGAGAAGATTCTTTCCATATACTCTCAGGAGAATCCCCGGCTGGCCCGTGGTGCCTCCTCACGTGGGCAGGGCGGATATACCCGATGACATCCAGACGACCCCCCTTGCGGTTTTATCAGTCCCTTGCTCCCCGGTGGCGTAAGGCCCTGCGTCGTGCGGCAAAAACCTCTCCGGCCCTTGGCCTGCTCGGGCTGCTGGCAGCCTGTGCGGGGCAGCCCGGCACCGATGGCTCTCCGTCCATTCCTGTTGCGGAAGAAGCCGCGCAGTACCGTGCCCACGCCCGTTCCTACTACGCTCCGCCCGGCCCGCCGGAAGATCCGTGGGGGCCATATATTCAGGAAGCATCCAAACGGTTTGACGTGCCGGAAGAGTGGGTCCGTGCTGTCATGCAGCAGGAATCCGGTGGGCGGCTGTTCCATAACGGCCAGTTTGTCACCTCCGCGCCGGGGGCCATGGGGCTGATGCAGCTTATGCCCCCCACGTATGACTCTCTGCGCTATGCCTATAATCTGGGGGATGACGCGTTTGACCCGCATGATAACATCATGGCGGGCACGGCCTATATCAGGCAGATGTATGACGTTTATGGCTCCCCCGGCTTTCTGGCGGCCTATAATGCTGGTCCGGGGCGGCTTGAGGATTTCCTGACGCGCAACCGCACCCTGCCGCGTGAAACCCGGAATTATGTGGCCTCCATCGGCCGCCGTATTGTTGGCATCTGGCCCGCCAATCGCTCTCAGGCGGATATGCTGGTGGCCAGCCATGATAGTATGGCCATGGCCTACCAGCCGGTGCAGTCCAATACGGAAACCAGTTCGGTCCGCACGGCCTGGCAGCGCAAACAGTCCGGCCTGCCTGCGGATAGCCAGCCGGTGCAGGTGGCGCAGGCGGCGGAAAGCAACGGTACGGACGCGCCGTCCTACGGGGCGGACTGGCATCCTGTGGCGCGTGCTTCTGCGTCTTCCACGCGGAGTGATGTCAGCTCTGTCTGGGCACAGCGCATGGCCAAAGCGGGTGCGGTCTCTGTCCCTGCGTCTGAAGCGCCGGTGCAGGTGGCGCAGGCGGTGGATTCCTCTGAGCCGGTTGAAGATGCGGCGGATAAGACGCAGTCCGAGCCTGCGTCTCCCACGGTGTCTTCCCCCATTATTCCGACGCAGGCGCATGTGCTGCGTGTCGCCGCTGTAACCCCGGCCGCAACACCCAGCCGTGGCCGGTCATTCCATCTGGTCTCCCCCGCAATGGCGGAACCGGCTCCGTTGCTGAGCAAAAAAGCCCGTGCGCAGGAACCGCGCAACTGGGCCATTCAGGTCGGGGCGTTCAATACCGCGTCCATGGCGCAGCAGGCCACGGGGCAGGCCCGTAATCAGGCCACGCTGTCCGGCGCCAAAGCACAGGTTGCGGCGGTGCAGGTCAAAAAAGGCCGCCTCTATCGCGCCCGCCTGACCAACCTGTCCCACACAGATGCCGTCGCCGCCTGCCGCCGCCTGAGCGGGTGCGTGATTGTCTCTCCGGATTCTTCCCGCTCCTGACGTTAGAGCGAAGTTCTTTTCCGTAAACGGTAAAAAGACCAGTCCTGATCCTTTTGGGTTTCAGGGCTGGTCTTTTTTGTGGGTTAAAAAATGACTATGCCACTTTTCAAAAGTGGGCGTTTTTTCTTCAAAAAAGAAAGCTTTTCACGGTGGGAGCCTGTATGGGGATGCCTCAAAGGACCATGTTAGTCGAAAAGGGTTAAGTGGAGATCATGGGTGATAAAGGGCGTTATGTCTGGGCCAGAGATTTACAGTCACTGATATCTGGAAGAAATCACATCCTACTCTTTGCGCTTGTTTCTTTTTTGATATTTCTGGTACAGGTATTTTACGGATTTGGATATCATGCCTTTGGGGATGAATCCGGACATGATATTGGCGGCTGGGCGATTGAAAACGGGGATATTCTCTACCGCGACTATATCGACGCCCATGGTCCTCTGGTCTTTTTCGCAACATGGCTGTTGGGAAAGGTTGTTGGATATCACTACGCCTTTCTGTTTCGCCTGAATGCCCTCTTTATCACCCTGATTTCTGCAACCGGGCTGTATTGTGTGAGCAGCGCGGCCTCATGGCGGGAGCGTTTGCTTTCTCCGGCGCTCTTTCTTGGTCTGTTAGGTCCGGTCTGGATTGTTCAGGCTCTCAATATGAACGGGTATTGGATTTTTGGCGGAAATCTGACGGTTCTTGCCTGCTCTTTGCTTGTTGTTCCTGCTCTTCTGGATAAACCGGTGCAAAAATGGGCGGCTGTCGGGGGCGGTGCGGCTCTGGTCCTTTTGCCCTTTGTGGCTTATTCTTTTCTCCCGGTTACTGCGCTTTTTACCTTATCTCTTCTGGCTGTATTATGTCGCCGGACAGCAAAGCTGAATAGAAAAGACGCTTTCTACAGCCTTCTGGGCGCAGCAGGCGCGCTGGGGATTTTTCTTTTGTGGATGCTGCTCTATGCAGATCTCAAAGGCTTTATCGTTTACCATTTTATTAGCAATCAATTTTATTATGCGCATTATATTCTTCGGGTTTGTCGCTGTTTTCAAAAGCCTTCGGCCTTCGCTTCTCCCGGCTAATCTGGTCCAGACACTCGCGGTCTGCTCCCTGCTGCTCGGAAGCCTGATTCTTCTCGCCAGGACCCGTTATAAAGTCGCAGGGCTTATTGCTATAGCGGGTCTTTTGTCTCTGGATGCGCGGGGCGGTACAACATTTCAGAATGGTACGTTTGTGGTCGCGGCATTAGGGTTTGTCGCCCAGATGGTGCCCTATTGGCTGAATGAATCCAGATACAAATTAAGTACAGTTTCCGCTCTTCTGGTCGCATGTTCTCTACTGGTCGGCCTGCATGCTGTTTCCACGCCCTTTGGGGAGGATTATGTACAACGCAAACAGGCAGGTTTTCATCCCTTTAAGAAAAGCGATAACCTGATTGATCAGAAAATCCGTGAATACGCGCATCCTGATGAACGTATTCTGGTTATTCCCTATAATCCAAACGTCTATATTGAGGCCGACCGCCTTCCCATCAAAAAATATCATGCCTATCTGCCGTGGGAGGCGGATTATGCAAAAAGTCCTGTCGCGGGGTATGAGCGGGATATTTGTGTTGATCTTCCTAAAAATCCTCCGCCAGTCATTTATTTTGATAACTGGACCGTATGGGGGATCTGGAAGCCGGAAAACTTCATGGGCTGTGTTGTCCAGCTTTTGCAGACACAGTATACGCTGCTGCCCGGTATTCCTGACGTTTATGTGCGGAAGGACCGCCTAAAGCAGTAATGTCTCTCTCCTGAGCAGAAACGAGGCACGGTCGTGCCTCTTATGTTCAGATCTTTGAGACTGTTTCAGCTTTTCTGTTTTTCTCCGGCGGCTTTCCCAGCCCCAGTTCCAGCTCCCGGGGGCGGCAATGGTGCGTTATCACGCCCGGAATAGCGGTCGATAATCTGGCGGATGGCCCCGGCGGCTTCCTGTGCGGCCACCACGGCGACGTCACCCCAGTAGCCATCCAGTGAGTGCGCCTCAATATCGTGCAACTGCGTGGCGGCTCCGGCTTCCTTCCCGCTCTTGTCCGTTACACGCCAGACAATTTCAATATGCTGCTGCGGGTGGCCCGTCGTGCCTGCCGGGCCGGGCGTCAGTCTGACCGTTGTCGCGACGGTAAAATCCACGTTTTCTGTCGTGTTCTGGAGCGTGTAGGCCGTATTGCGGAAGGACGCGGCAAAGGCCCGGCTGAGCGAGATATTGCCGTCACCCGGCGCTCCCGTCACACCTTTAAAGTAAACACGCGCAGCGCGATGCTTCAGGCTGTGCGGGTCTTTTTCCATATCGTCCGCCTGAATGCCTGTCAGCACGGAGGCCACTTTGGGGGCGGCATCCTGTGCTGCAAGGCTGAGGGTCGCCGGGTCCGCGGCTGTCCAGAGCGCAGCCTGAAGCGGCTCGCCTTCCTGCGTGGCGCGGACTTCATTTTTCGGGGTCATGACCATATAGACCGGCACAATCTGGTCCCCGCGCTGGTCAGCCCGCATTTTCAGCCACCAGTCTCCGGGGCGGACGGGTTGTGCCATGGCGGGAATGGTCTGTTGCAGCAGTTCGGCCGCGACATCCTTGCTCCATAGTCTGGCAGCGTCAGGCGAGAGCCGGCTATCGGTCGGGACTGGAATATCCAGCCGGGAGGGTGGGGCATTGGCGGCCAGTCGCGCGCCTTCCTTGCCGGGGTCAGAAAAAGGATGCGGCATGTCAATGCAGCCGCTCAGCAGGATCAGGCCCGAGAGGGGAAGGGCCGTGTGGCGGAAAAAACCGCTCATCCGTTCTGCGCTCCTGTCGCAATGACTGAAATCTGGTGCCCGATCGGCCCACCACCGGCCAGCGTGCGCCGCCGGTGGCTGAAGAACCGGGCCTCATCCGCCCGTGTGTCCACGCCAAGGGCCGCCACCTGCCCAACCCCGGCACGTTCCAGCCGGAACACGCACCAGCCTGCCAGATCAAACTGATAATGGCCCGGCTTGCCGGGGGTGAAAAACCGGGCGGCCTGCGGGTCGGCCGAGGTAATGGCGGCGTGCATGTCCTCGCCTGTTTCGTAGCTTTCCTGCGCAATACAGGGGCCAACGACGGCGCGGATTTCTGTCGGACTTTCGCCAAGAGCCAGCATGGCCTCCAGCGTGGCTTCCAGCACCCCGGCCAGCGCGCCGCGCCAGCCCGCATGGGCCGCGCCCACGGTCCTGCCGTCTTTTGAGGTCAACAGAACCGGGGCGCAGTCCGCCGTAATCACACCCAGCGCAACATCGGGCAGGCGTGTGACCATCGCATCCGCTTGCTCACCGTCTCCCGGAGCCCACGGCGTTTCCACCGTTATCACGCGGGGGCAGTGGATCTGGGTCACACCCAGCAGCCTTTCCGGTGCAACACCCAGACAGGCAGCCACGCGGCGGCGGTTTTCCGCCAGATTGGCCGGATCATCCCCCGAGCGGGTTGAGCAGTTCAGGCTGGCATATGGCCCGGTGGACACGCCGCCTTCCCGCGTAAAAAACCCGTGCCGGGCGGGGGCTAGAAGGGGGCTGGTCAGGGGGGACGGGCGCGTTGAAGCGGTCTGGCCGGGTGTCATTCAGCCGGTCCTTTCATAAAGCCGGGGGGCATGGGAGTAAGGGGGATGTCAGGGCCATCACCCGGAAAAGATGCCCCATCTTTTCCGGTGCGGCCAGTCTGTCCGCGCCGCTGCGCAGAGCGTCCGCGTCCTGCGGGCTGGCATGGGCGGCAAGCTGCTCCGTGCGTTCCATCAGCCCTAAAGCACACAAAAACGCCCCTTGTGTGACAGCCCCCCAGATGGTCGCCCCTGCCTGCCGGGCAGCGGCGGCAAAAGCAGTAAAATCCACATGGGCGGTCAGGTCGGCCTCTCCTGCTGCGTCCAGAGGTCTGGCAGGCCGGGCGTGGCGCAGGGCTTGCAGAGAATCCCCGGTCAGGCTGGAGTTATGGCCGTAATCCAGAAAGAGGGCAGCGCCCGGCGTGTGCGCTAAACGCCGCCCGAGCAGGCGGCCGATGTCCAGTGCGGGTTCACACAGTTCCACCACGCAGTCCGGGTCCAGCGCGCGGCCATCCGGCAGCTCGGGGGCCGGGCAGGGCACGCAGCAAAATGCGGCATCCTGCACGTAATGCTCCTGCCAGCCTGCGGGTGTGTGCAGAAACTGGCGGATAGGCAGGGCATCCAGAAATTCATTGGCAACCAGAATCAGCGGATTATCCGGCAGAGTGTCCAGCCGGTATGCCAGACTGGCGCAAGCCCCGGCACACGGGCTGCAAAAGGCGCCAGCGCCTTTGCCTGTGCCTCCCGCATCAGGGGGGAGGTTTCAACCAGATGCACCTCAAGCGCGTGTGCAAAGGCGGGCACGCGGGCGGTAATCAGCCGGAGCATGTCGGCCATCAGCGTGCCGCGCCCCGGCCCGGCTTCGGCAAGGATTACACGGCTGGGGCAGCCCATACTGGCCCAGACAGTCGCGGCCCATGCGCCCAGAAGTTCCCCGAAAACCTGAGAGATTTCCGGCGCGGTAATAAAGTCACTCAGCAGAGGATGCGTTGCGTAATACCGGGCATTGGCCCGCGCCATAAAATGGTCCAGCCGCTCCGCCCCTGCGGGGGGTGCTGAGGAAGCAGGCGAGGACTGCGGATCGGGCGGGCATGTGGGCATGACGCGTGCCTCTTCAGGCCCCGGCGTCTGACGCGGGGGCCGGGTCCGGCAGGCCGGTATAAACCGGGCTGCGGCGGGCATGCAGCATCAGCGCCACACCGGCGGCCAGCATGGGGACGCACAATACCTGCCCCATGGTCACCCCGCCGGGCAGGAAGCCCAGAAATGCATCCGGTTCCCGGAAAAATTCGCAAAAGCTGCGCGCACAGGCATAGCCCGCCAGAAACAGCCCGGCCAGAAAGCCCGGACGTTCCCGCACGCTCTGCCTGCGGGAGACAAGAAACATGACACTGAAGAGCAGCAGCCTTCCGTCAGTGCTTCATACAGTTCGGACGGGTGGCGGGGAATGGGCCCGGCATTGGGGAAGATCATCGCCCAGGGCAGGCTGGCGGGGGCTTCCCGCCCCCACAGTTCCCCGTTGATAAAGTTGGCAATACGCCCCAGCCCCAGCCCGACCGGCACAGCCACTGTCACGCGGTCCGCAAAGGCCAGAAAATTGATCTTG
The DNA here is from genome assembly GCF_000613905.1 of Acetobacter persici JCM 25330. GTDB lineage: Bacteria > Pseudomonadota > Alphaproteobacteria > Acetobacterales > Acetobacteraceae > Acetobacter > Acetobacter persici. The sequence goes on along the minus strand of NZ_BAJW01000007.1, from coordinate 47,256 downwards.
TTGCGCCACGCAAACAGCGCCATGGCCACAATCACGCCCAGCGCGCCGCCATGGAAGGACATGCCGCCTTTCCAGACCTGCAGGATACTGAGCGGATGCGTCAGGTAATAGCCCGGCTGATAAAACAGCACATAGCCCAGCCGTCCGCCCAGCAGCACGCCAAGGGTCACCCAGCCTAGAAAATCATCCGCCTGTTCCGTCGTGGCGGCGCGGGGGGCAAGCGGCACCAGCCTGCGCAGAAGGGAAACCCCCAGCACAATGCCCACAATGTAGGACAGCGCATACCACCGGATGGCCAGCGGCCCCAGATGCACCAGCACCGGGTCAAATTGCGGGAAGAGAAGAACTGGCAGCATGCAGGTCCTGTGGGGGCGAAAGATCAGAGGGCTGTCAGGCGGAAAAACCCGGCCGTACAACAGATTAAGTGGGTTAGCAGGCGGACTCAGAGATACGGGTTCTCCGTTGCCAGATAGTTTTGCACATACTGGCGGATGCCGTCTTCCAGCGTGGTGAACGTGCCTGTATAGCCCGCCGCCCGCAGGCGCGTGAGGTCCGCCTGCGTGTAGGACTGATACTGCCCGCGCAGGCTGTCCGGCATGGCAATAAATTCGACGCGGCGGGGGCAGCCTGCGGCGTCACACACCGCATGGGCCAGATCCAGATAGGACCGGGCAACGCCGCTACCGCAGTTGAAAAGCCCGGAGACGGAGGGCGTGTCATACAGCCAGAGCATGACATCCACCACGTCGCCCACCCAGATAAAGTCCCGCATCTGCTGGCCGTCGGCAATGTCCGGGCGGTCTGAGCGGAAGAGACGGGCCGGGTTGCCCGCTTTCACCTCATCATACTTTACCTTCACCACAGAGATCATCTTGCCTTTGTGGTATTCATTCGGGCCGTAGACGTTAAAGAACTTCAGCCCGGCCCATTGCGGGGGCTGCGGGGCGTGCTTCTTCAGCCCGGCCATCACATGCTGGTCAAATGTGTGTTTGGACCAGCCATAGAGGTTGAGCGGGGTCAGCCGGTCCAGCGTCGCCGGATCATCCGAGAACAGCTCCGGCCTGTCGGCGGCGCCATAGGTCGCGGCGGAGGAGGCATAGATAAAGCGGGTGTCCGTGCGGGCGCACCAGTCCCATAGAGTCTGGGTCAGGGCGACATTGGTCCGCCAGACAAGGTCGGCATCCCGTGCCGTGGTCTCGCTGATCGCGCCCATATGGAACACGGCGTCCACTTTCGGGCCGGTGGCCAGAAACGCCTCCAGATCTTCCGGTGCGATAACGCGGGAGGGGGCATGGGCCGCCAGATTCCGCCATTTCAGGTCAGACCCCAGCCAGTCCACCACCACGGTTTCCACGCCCCGCTGTGCGAGGGAAGCCTGAAGGCATGAGCCAATGAAACCGGCGCCACCGGTGATGATAATCATGGGTGGGAATTATAAAGAACGCGGCCTCTCCCTCCAAGATGTGAGACGGATTTTCCCCTGTTCTTTTTACTGTGCAGGAAATATTTCGCATCTGCCGGATGTTTTCGCGTAAAGAGAAGCAACACACAGAACCGTGAGGGGGTATAGGCTCCTCTGGAATGGATATGTTCTGATGCGTTTACCAAGGATTTCCTGATGAAGAAGCTTCTCATCCCTGCGATTCTGATTGTTGGCCTTCTGGCCATTTTCGGGTCCAGCTATAACCGCTTCATGGCGGCGGACCAGAATGTGCTGGAGCAGACAGGCCAGTTGCAGAACGAGGTGCAGCGCCAGTCTGACCTGATCCCCAATCTGGTCAACACCGTAAAGGGCTATGCCACGCATGAGCATGATACCCTGACAGACTACGCCGCCGCCCGTTCCGGTGAAACGCCGCTGAGCCGGATTGACCCGCGCACGGTGGACAACGCCACCCTCCAGCAGAAAATTCTGGAAGCCCAGGCCCGCAACGCCAAGGAAATCAGCGCGATTAACGCCGTTGTGGAACAGTCCCCGCAGTTGCAGGCCAATCAGGACTTCACGCGCCTGATGGTGCAGCTTGAAGGCTCCCAGAACCGCATTACGGTGGCGCGGCAGCGTTTGCAGCAGGCTATTCTTTCTTATAACCAGACGGTCATGCACTTCCCCGGTAATCTGGTGGCGGGCATCATGGGCTACCATGCGCGCGTCTATTATCAGGCTACTCCGGAAGCCCAGACCCCGCCGGTTGTTGATTTCTCCAAACACTGAAAACCAGCGCGTTGAGGCATAACAGCATGCGGCAGGATCATCCCGTGTTCCGCTGGCCAGAAGGGGGCGGGCTGCGGCGCGCCCTTCGTGTCCGTCTGTTCGGGCTGATGGCCCTTCTGGGGCTGGTCCTGTTCGGGGCAGGGCCTGCCCCGTTTGTCTCTGCCGATGCGCGTGCGGAGCTCCTGCCAGCAATGGCGTGCTGCTGCGCCAGTGGGTGACGGACCCGCAAAGCGTTCTCTCTGCGGATGAGAACGCGGCCCTGTCCCACAAACTGTTCCAGCTTTCCCAGACGCTTCCCGGAAATCCGCAGATTCTGGTCTCTCTGCCCGGCCATGTGGATGATATCAGCCTGTATGCCAATGAGGCCTTCCACAAGACCGGCATTGGCAAAAAGGGCGTGGATAACGGCCTGCTGGTGGTGCTGGATATCCCGGACCGTCAGTCCCGCATTGAGGTCGGGTACGGGCTGGAAGGTGTGCTGACTGACCTGCAAACGCATGACATTCTGCAAGCCGCCAAACCCGATCTTCAGGCGGGCCATTATGCTCAGGCTGTCAATGGTATTGTAGACGCTCTGGCGGATGTGCTGGCGCATGCCGACCCCGCCGATATCGGCGGGACTGCGGCCGCCAGTTCGCAGCCGGATTCCCGGACCGATGCGCTGGAGGCCCTGACGGGTCTGGTGGTGCTGGGCCTGCTGTTTGTCCTCCTGCCTGTCTGGCTGATCCGCCGTGCGCGCCGCCGCCGCACCCTGTATCCGGGGGGCTATGTGCCGCCGGACGTGCAGGCCGAGCGGAGTGCTCAATGGAGCTTTTTCCTGAATCTCGGCCTCAATATCCTGTCCGCCATTCTGCAAAGTCGTGGCGGCGGGCGTGGAGGCGGTGGGGGCTCCTCTGGCGGGGGCGGAAACGGCGGCGGCTTTAGCGGCGGTGGTGGGGATTCCGGCGGTGGTGGCTCACAGAGTTCCTGGTAAAAGGGGCTGACTTTTAGCCCCACCGTCTTACACTGAGCCTGCTCTGAAAATTAAAACTGACCTGAGTGGAGAAGAAACCCATGAGTGAAGAAATTACCGTCGTCGCTTTTCTGAAAGCCAAACCGGGTGCGGAGCAACAAGTGGCGGACGCCATGAAGGCCTGTATCGCCCCGACGCTGACGGAAGAGAGCAACCTGTCCTACGTGCCGCAGCAGGATCAGGATGATCCGCAGACATTTGTGTTTGTGGAACGCTGGACCAGCCGTCAGGGCCTGAATGACCATATGGAAACCCCGCACTTCAAAACGCTGATCGCCAGCGTGGAGGGGCTTCTGGAAGCCCCTCCCGCCGTGCATGTGCTGAAGCCGCTGACCGCGCTCTGACACGCCACCAGTTCTGACCGCTTCAAAAACCGGGATGGCCTTACGGCTCCCCCGGTTTTTTTGTGCCCGCCTGCCCACCTACCTGCCTGTTTGCGCCCTGTGCGAAACGCATATCCGATTCGGGGGGAACGCAACCCTTAAAACGTATACGATATCTGATAAAAGCAGGTTTGGTATGATAAAAATGCATAGCTTTCATTTTACGTATGACGTGGAAGAGGCGAAGTGTGTCAGAAATGTATCATTTCAGATGCAAAATATTGCACAGTTCTATTTTGGGGCTTTCGGTTTCGGGGCAAAAACGATTTTAAAAGTATTACGACTTTTATAAAAAATGTTTCACGCTTCTCCATGTTGGGATCAGATTTGATGGCGCACGGACATCGCAAGCTTGTAAAACGAGGTTTTTCTAAAAAAGACCGTGCTTCCCTGTCTTTTTCACTGCTTTATGTTGTGCCTGTTCTCGCCGCGGGTTTTCCCGTTCTGGCTCAGGCGGCGCAGGGTGCCTCTGCTACGGCACAGGTCACTCCGTCTCATGCCAAGGCAGCTAAAAAAACAGCAGCCCGGACCAAGGCTGTTAAAACATCCGCTCCTGTTGCAGCACCGGTCTCTGCGCCTGCGGCTACAGGCGCGGCACCTCTGAGTGCATCCCAGACCAAAACCGCCCGCACCGCTCTGGCTCAGGCCAACACGTCTGCGACGGAAGCCGGTAAGCCGGAAAGCGTTACGGTTCTGGGGTCACTTTTTAAAGACCCTAACCTTAAAAGCATGTCCCCCATTACGCATATTTCGCGTCAGGACATGCAGCGCCGCGGCTTTGCCAACGTGACGGACGCTTTGCAGTCCCTCTCGTCCAACGGCGCCGGGACCCTCTCAAACGCCTTCTCTGCAAATGGCGCGTTTGCTGGCGGTGCGTCTGCTCCGTCTCTGCGTGGCCTTTCAACCGATTCAACACTGGTGCTGATGGACGGCATGCGTCTGTCTTACTATCCGCTGTCTGATGACGGTGAACGCAACTTTGTAGACACCAACTGGATGCCGTCTTCCATCATGGAATCTGTTGATACCATGGAAGACGCCGGATCGTCTCTTTATGGTGCTGACGCGGTCGCAGGCGTTATCAACTACAACACCCGTAAGGAAATCAAAGGGTTTGAAGGCAACGCGGAAGGTGGTCTGGCACAGGGCGGTTTTGGTGGCCACCAGAAGCTGTACGCCACCTACGGCGTGGGTGATCTGCACCGCGATGGGTATAACTTCTACGTCAACTCTGAATATCAGCAGGATGACGCCATCTATAACCGTCAGCTTGGATATCCCTATAATACGTCAGATCTTTCCGGAATCGGCGGGATTAACGGCATCACAAACGTTTCTGATGGCGCAGGCAACATCAATAACTTTGGACCCACGCCTGTGGCGCTTGTCCGCCCCAGTAATGGTGGGACAAGCGGCGTAGGCGCCTGGCAGCTTGCCAATCAGTCCGCCGGGTGCGGAAAATACGGGTCTGTTGTGACGGGGGCCGTTGCGGGGGCTGCCGGCACCAGTCAGGCCTGCTCTCAGAATTCTGAGAATGATTACGCCCAGATTTCGCCGTCTCTGCGCCGTATCAGCGCTACGGCGCATCTGACCGTGGACGTCACACCCCGGTCTCAGTTGACATCAATGTTCATGTATTCTCAGGCGCTTTCTGAATATACAGGCACACCCTATGCCGCGCGTGCACGCTCACAGTCCCGCAATGCGGATACGCTGAGCACTCCCATCCCGGTTACTCTGCCTGATGGTTCTCCCAACCCGAATAATACGTTGGGTGTGCCAGAACAGGTTTATTACACATTTGGTGATCTGCTTCCGACAACACAGCAGTTCAGCGAGAACTTCCGTGGTGCTGTGCGCTATAACGGCACGGCGGCTTCTCACTGGGGCTCAGACTGGAATTATGACGTCAACTTTACCGGCATGAACACCATGTTGCAGCAGACCATTACGGGTGCGCCAACAATTGCCGGTATCAAAAACGCCATTATCAACGGAACCTATAACTTCCTTGACCCGACGCAGAACAGTCAGGAAGTTCTGAATTCCATTGCGCCGAAAAACGTCATGAATGCCCGTTCTCAGGAATATTCGGGTGACATGCATGTGTCCAAAGGACTGTTCCGTCTGCCCGGCGGGATGGCAAACCTCGCAATTGGCGGGAATATCCGGTACGAAGCTCTGAACGACCCGAGCGCCAACCCCTATGACCGCAATAATCCGGACGCACAGTATGTCGGGTATATCAACCCGTTTAACGCTGCTGGCAGCCGCTGGGTTGAAGCTGGGTACTGGGAACTGGGTCTGCCGTTCCACAAAATGGTACAGGCCGATATTTCCGGCCGGTATGACCATTACGCACAGGGGAGCGGGTTTGGCCGTTATTCTCCTAAAGCGGGTCTGTCCTTCACGCCGGTGCGTCAGTTGACGCTACGTGGCACGTTCTCCCGTGGTTTCCGCGTACCGAGCTTTGCCGAAACCAACGGCATGAACGTTGCGTATACAAATTATAACGTAACCAACCAGAACTTTATCAACCAGCATCTGAACGCAAACGGCACGGCAAACAGCTATGCGCAACCGTACTACCTTGGGCAGAATACGGCTGGTAACCCAAACCTGAAGCCGGAAATTTCAACCAACTTTACAGGTGCTGCCGTTATTCGCCCCACAGACTGGCTGAACTTCACGTTCGGATATTACTACATCAAAAAAAGCAACTACATTGCACCGAACCCGCTTGGCGCTACGGCTATTGCCAATGCGTGGCTGAGCGGCGGGGATGCCGCTGTTCCGGCAGGCACCAGCGTCACGCCTGACGTGATTGATACCCAGAACCCCACAGGGCAGGTCCGCCCTTATATGGTCAATCTGGCTTATCTGAACACCCGCAGTCTGGTAACAGATGGTGTGGATATGAAGGTGAATGCCAATGTGCGTCTGCCGGGCTTCCTGCGGGATGTTCGCCTGATCAGCACCGGGCAGGCCACGTATGTTCGCTCCTTTAACCTCACCATGCCTGATGGTCAGGTGCAGCACTGGGCTGGCACTCTGGCGCCGTATAACGCGGTTTCGGCTTCCGGCACGCCCCGCTGGCGCGCCAACTGGTCCAACACCTTTATCTGGAAAAATCTCTCTGTTACGCCGACGGTTTACTACACCAGCGGGTACAAGAACGTGGCAGAAGACACCAACGGTGTTGGTACCCGGAGCTGCGCTGACAGCGCTAACCTGCTCGTTGGCAGCGCCTATGCCCCGAGCAACCAGTGCCACATTAAAAACTGGTGGGATGTGGATCTGAACGTAACGTACCGTATTAACGACAGATGGCGCGTTTACACCACAGTGTATAACTTGCTGGGCTTCCGTGCCCCTGCCGATTACGGGACGTATGGCTCCTATCTTTACAACTCTTCATGGGCTGAAAAAGGGGCCATCATGCGCTCCTTCCAGTTTGGCGTGAACGTCACTCTGTAAGAGAAGAAAAGAGAGTTTCCGGATGCCGTAAACGGTATCTGGTAATCTCTCCACCAGCGCAGACCTGCGGGGTTGCAAATTTGCCAGAGGAAAGAGCTATCTTTCCTCTGGTTTTTTATGGACCATTCAGAATGGTTTTTAACGCACAGTCTGCCTGTTGCGAGGCTGCTCCGTGCAAACATTCCCTTTGCGTCCTGCGTCAAACGAAAAGACCTTGAGCGCACCCTGCTTGCAGGTGTTCGTCAGGAGAGTGTCTTTCTCTTTTTGCGTAAAAATGATCGTGCCGATCGTCCTGCCAAGAGCAAGACAATCAGTCATTCACGTCCCACGCGGCCGGAATGACGGGGGTGAAGCAGCACGCTCTGCCAATTCCTTCCCCACCAGCTTTGCACTGCGACTGTGCAGGATACGAAGCTTCTGTGTGGTGGCTGGAGCTATCGAGACGTTTGCTAAAGAGTATTTTACTGCACAGAAAAAATTATCGTCAGGTTCGGTCAGGATACGGCCTGCACCAGACAGAGATACGCCCCTGTGGCAGGCAGTTCTTTCTTAACCTTTCACAGTGTTTGATGATCTGTGTGATGCTCAGCAAAAAAGCCAGCGGAAAGAGATATTTTCCCGCTGGCTTTTTTACAGCCTTTCCGGGTATCAAACGGTGATACCCCGGACGATGAAGGAGCAGATTACCGCATCACAAACTGCTGCACCGCCACCATGATGCCAAGGCAGATGGTCAGAAACAGGCTGTGTTTGAATGTGCGGGCCAGCACAACGCCTTCCTGCCCTTTGAGGGAGGTCACGGCCACGCCGGTGGTGATGTTCTGCGGGGAGATCATTTTCCCCATCACACCGCCGGAGGAGTTGGCGGAGGCAAACACCACAGGGTCCAGAGAAAGCTGATGCGCCGCTGCCACCTGAAGGTTGCCGAACAGGGCGTTGCCGGAGGTGTCACTGCCGGTCAGGAACACGGCAATCCAGCCAAGGAAGACGGACACAAACGGGAACAGGACCCCGGTGGATGCCACGGCGTAGCCAGTGTGTACGTCATGCCGGAATAGTTCATCAGAAACGCCAGACCAATCGTCAGCGCTACTGTGACGACGGCCAGCCAGCCCTGCCGTGCGGTCGTGACCAGCGCTGCCCAGATTTTACGCGGGGCAAGGCGGGTGAACAGGGCTGTCAGCAATGCAGAGAGCAGGATGGCTGTGCCAGTGCCCAGCGGCTCAAAGTTCCAGACTGCCGCATAGGGTTTCTGATACAGGGAGATAAAGACCTGATGGTCCAGCCCCGGCCATTTGATGGGCATGGCGCCAATTTTGGCAATGTGCAGTGCATCCCACACTACAACAACCAGAACAACCGTGATCCACGGAATCCAGCCCTGCCAGTGCGGGCCGTTCCAGTCGCCCTCTTTGCGCGGAGCCTGTTGCAGAATGGCGGCGTCAATCGCATGCGCCGGGTCAGGCGTGGGCTGCCAGAGTTTGAGGAATACAATGGTCGCCAGAAGAGAAACGCAGGAGGAGAGCACGTTGGTCAGGCTGTACGTCACCCAGCTTGATGTCACCACCAGTGTCAGCGCAAAGCTGCCGCTGGCAACCACCAGCACCGGCCAGATCTGCCTCAGGGTGGACCAGCCCGCATACAGCACCATCACATAAAACGGGATGAAAAACGCAAACGGTGCAATCTGGTGGCCAATGGTCGCGCCCAGTGTATCAGCGGGTAGACCGGTGATGGAGGCGAGCACGGTAATAGGGATCCCCAGCCCGCCGAAGGCCACCGGAGCGGAATTGAAAATCAGCACATAGGTCAGGGCTTCCAGCGCGGGAAAGCCGAGCATGATCAGCAGGGCGCTGGTAATGGCGACAGGCGTTCCAAACCCGGCCACCCCTTCCAGCGCTGCGCTGAAGCAGAAGCCCAGCACCACAAGCATAATGCGGCGGTCATTGGGCAGATGCGTGATGATCCATTGCCGGAAGGCATCAAACCTCCCGCTTTCCTTGGCAATGTTGAAAAGGAACAGCGCCGTAAGCGCAATCCACATAACCGGCAGGAAAGAAAAAATGACCCCGTTGCTGATACTGGCGACAGCCAGTGATGCTGGCAGCCCCCAGACAGTAAGAGCCATAATCACCCCGACAGTCAGTCCCCCCAGCGTGGCCTGCCACGCCGGCCTGCGCAGCACACCCATCAGAACCAGTGTCGTGAGAATGGGGGCGGCAGCAAGGATAAAGGAAAGAACCAGAGAGTGACCTGCGGGCACGAGAGGCTGAATAAACATGATCGTCTCTTTAGACAGGATTAATTCCCAGAGTGGGATGGTCCTATGCGTAACGCGCAAGGCTGTCAGATGCGGACTCACGTTTGAGTGTAGGCGGCAGCTCAGCCGCCGGAAGATGTGACAGAAGGCTGAGAAGAGCCGTTTTCATTAAAATGACATAATAGTAACCTTAACACTGTTCCTGATGTTTTAGGGGGCGCAGACGGTTTTCCGGCGGAGCAGGCAATCAACAGGCGTGGCCAGAGGCCCCATGGTCCGGGTGCATAGGGTATGAGGCAGAGTGTGCGGAATCGACCATCCAGACGGGCAGTGTGGATGCTGGCTACAGCCCTCGGGCTCGGGGCCGGTGGACTTCTGCCTGCGCAGGCCCGCTCCTACCACGCTGTGTATGACCCGAATGCCGCCTATGACCCAGACGCTATTTATGACATGGGCACTGTCCAGACCACGCATCCGGCCTATCGGGCCCCCGGCCCGGCGGAAGACCCGTGGGGGCCTTATATCCGTCAGGCGGCCCGGCGTTTCGCAATTCCGGAAACGTGGATCAGAGCCGTCATGCAGCAGGAATCCGGCGGCAAACAATATCTCAATGGCGGGCTGACAACCTCCGGGGCCGGAGCCATGGGGCTGATGCAGCTTATGCCCGCCACCTACGCGGATATGCAGAGCCAGTACGGTCTGGGGGAGGACCCCTATAACCCGAAAGACAATATTCAGGCCGGGGCCGCCTATATCCGCCTGATGTATGACCGCTACGGCGCGCCGGGCTTTCTGGCAGCCTATAATGCCGGGCCGGACCGGTGGATGATTACCTGAATAATGGCCGCCATCTGCCGGATGAAACGGTAAACTATGTCGCGGCCATCACACCCCATCTGGGCGGCGGTGTGGCCGTGCGGGGTAAATGGGCGCCGGTTCCGGTGCAGAGTATAACGCAGGTCGCATCTTCCGATGCCTATTATGCCAAAGCGGACCTCTCCCGCACCGCGGATGGCTGCCTGAGAGACCCGGATGCCGCGTATGATCCCTCAGCCCCCTGCCTGATGGACCGGGATATCCCGCACCCCGACCCTGTGCCCGAAGCACCTGACCCAGCCCCCGTTGCGGTCGCGCAGGCGGAAGCGCCCCCGCTGGCGGAGCCTGCGCCACCGGCTCCTGTCCAGACAGCAGCGTTATCGTCTGACATCCAGCCTGCCGTAAGGGAGCGCAATGCGTCGCCGTCCTTCACGCAGAGCAGCAATCTGCCGCCTGCGCGCGTGCAAAATGCAGTTTATACGACGACAGCATCCGCTTCGGACCATATGTTGAGGCTGCCCGCCTCCTATTCGACCGCCGTCGGAGCCAGCCACCCACCGGTGCTGTCTTCCGCAGTCGTAACGCGCCCTTTGCAGACGCCATCGCGTAACGGAAAAGGGGGAACGGTGCAGGTCGGAGCATTTGCGTCCTATGCGGAAGCACGCCACGCGGCGGAACGTGTCAACCGTGTTCTGGCGTCACGCTCCATGCAGACAACTCCCACAGTGCAGCCGGTCTCTGTGTCTGGAAAGGCCATGTATCGCGCACAACTTATCGCAAGCGGCGGTGCGCAGGCATCCGGTGTCTGTCAGATTCTGCATGCCCGGTCCATGCCGTGTTTTCCGGTGCGCAATAGCTGAGCAGAAAAGATTTTAGAAAGCTTATTTTACCTGATTATCCGGGTTGTTTTTGTTATAGGAGGCCGTCAGGGCAGCCAGAGTGTCTGCGTCGGGTTCGCCCAGCGGTATCTGGTAGAGTGTTTTGCCGTAGCGGCGGGAGAGTAACCCCCATGTCGCCTTGTCCTTGTCAGAAAATACAACATCCAGTTGATTGTCTGCACAATCATGCGGTTTGCACAAATGCCCGACCAGATACGTCTTGCCGTTCTGCTTAAGCGTTTCCGCAGGAGACGAGGTGGCGGCAGCGCGCGTCACCCACTCCGGTAGCGTTGTCATGCTCTGATAAGCATGGCGATAGTGTGCAGTTTTTGCCAGGTCGGCCGAGGTCTGTGTGCTCTGGGCAAAGGCGGGTGTTGCAAGGCAAAAAGCCATCATCATAAAGGGAAGTTTTTTCATTCTTATTGCTCCTGTCAAAACGCTGTAAGACGGTGACGCCATGACTATAAACCGGTTACACTCAAACACAGAGTATAAAACGCGGATATGGAAAATCTGATGAACACGTATGCGGGACTGGTCACGGTTCTTAACAGTCTGAACCAGCGTGCCCATATCGCGTTTGATGCGTTGCGGCAGGGGCCGGATTGGCAGGTGCGTTCTGACGTCACTATTCCAGCGCTCCGGCATGCGGCTTTACTGATGCTGGTGAAAGATGAGGCTGAGTGTCTGGGGCTGAATTTACGGCACCATTACCGGCTGGGGTTCCGGCGGTTTTTTATTCTCGATAATAACAGCACGGATGGCACGGATCAGGTTATCGCGCATTTCCGAAAAGATGCCCCTCAGGCGGATATTTTTTACGCGCAGGATTATCAGAAGGCCTATTATCAGGCGGCAAAAATGCAGGCCCTGCACCAGTTTGCAGAGACCTACCTGCGGCATGACGCCAACCCGCCAGGCTGGATATTTTTTGTTGATGCCGATGAATTTATCACCTGCTGCCATCGGGGCCAGAATGCTGCGGAAGATTTTACGCGCATGGTGACGGACCCGGAGGCGCGGCTGCTGATGTTCCACTGGGCGCAGGCTGCACTGGTCACCAGCACACCGCCTTATCGGCTTACGCCCTTTGGGGCCTCTTTGGCGGAAACAGAGTGTGTAGTCTGGCCCGCAATGCGGGAGGAGGTGACAAAGGTAGCGTTCCGGACAGGTTTTGGTCTGACAACAGGGCAGGGCAACCATTTTGTCGAGCAGCCTGCTCTGGTGGAGGGTCATACCCGGCTGATGATGGATGTGGGGTTTTGTATGCTGCATTTTCCGTACCGTTCCATGCCGCAGATTGAGAGAAAGCTGCTGAATGGCATGGACGCTTTGCGGGCAAGCCATTTGCCACCGGAAATGGGCCAGCACTGGCGTGTGCAGTATGAGCAGTATCAGCAGGGTGGTCAGGAGGCGTTACGCAGAATACTCGCACAGCATCTGGCTCTTTGCCTGACGAGCGGACAGGAGCAGGCCCCGGAGAGCCGTTAAGTTTTCAGAAATTTTGGGAAGAGCAGGGGAAGGCTGCTCTTTGCGAGGGATGCCGCCATCGGACGTCTGGAGCGAGAGAAGCCTTAAGCCGAAAAACAGGATACAGGCTCACAGACTTTAAGAAGAAGATTTCCAGATCGTCTGCATCCGGCACAAGCCGTAAAGGCAAGAGGGCGCGCTTTATTTCCAGAACAAAATCTGGATCTTAACGGCATCACAATTTAAAAAGGAAAGTGGTGCACCCGAAGAGACTCGAACTCCTAACCCCCAGATTCGTAGTCTGGTGCTCTATCCAGTTGAGCTACGGGTGCGCCTTGACGCGGTGTTTAGCCGAGGGCGCGGGGGGTGGCAACCCCCAAAATTCACACTGGGCGATTTTTTTTAATCATTCCCCATAAAGTTCTTCCAGGCCCGGCCTTCGGGGCGCTTCAGCGTGACATGCGCCCGGCATTCCGGCGTGCCGTAAACGCCTTCAAATGTATCGCCCACCGGATGCGCTTCAAACACCATAGGGAGCTGCTGGTGGTGGGAATCCTGTAAAATGAGCTGCGCATGATAATGCTGCGTCTTCTTGTCCGGCACGCCGCGCAGTACCAGCGCCCCCATTTCCGGTGTGAAGGTGATGTGTTTGGGCTGGATCTGCATGAGCGAGACGGTGTGGACCGGGCAGTTATGCCCTTTCTCGGCCACCAGCGTGCCGATCCATTCCCCATACGGGTCATCCGCAGCCGGGCCAGCCGCACCGCACAGCAGGGCCAGCACGGCAAGACCCGTCAGCGGCAGGGCGCGCGCAGACCCGAACGCTGACTGGCTCACAGACGGACGGACAAAGTGGCGCACCCGCATGCCGGGCAGAAGAGAGAAAGGATTCATGAATACGCTCCTGTCAGAGAGAAATCCGGGGCTGCCTGCCCCGTTCAGAGGGCGCTCCGACAGCCTGTCTTTATGAAATGATCCTGCGGAGAGTCTTATTATAGGGTGACGTCCGCGCTGCACCGTTTTATATGCGCTCTTTAGCATACAGCCGCCCCCGCTCCGGCGCACTCTTCCCGCGCTCTGCCCGGTGGTCGCTGTCCGTCGTTTAGAAAGCCGCTCAGGCGCTGACCAGAAAGACAGTAGCTCATGCCTGCCGATGCCACCATCCCCGCTTCCTCCACCAAACTGGACGAGTCCCTTCATCAGGACCGTATTCTGATCCTGGATTTTGGCAGTCAGGTGACACAGCTTATTGCCCGCCGCGTGCGGGAAAGCGGTGTCTATTGTGAAATCTGGCCGTTTACCGCCACGGAAGAGCGCATCCGCGCCTTCGCGCCGCGCGGCATTATTCTCTCCGGCGGCCCCGCCAGCGTGACAAACCCGGATTCTCCCCGCGTGCCGGAGGTCGTGTTTGAGCTGGCTGTGCCGGTTCTGGGCATCTGCTACGGCCAGCAGGCCATGTGCCTCCAGCTTGGCGGCCGGGTTGAAAGCTCCGACCACCGCGAGTTTGGCCGCGCCTTTGTTGATATTGTGGAAGACTGCGCGCTGTTCCGCGGCGCATGGGCCGTGGCAACCGCGAGCAGGTTTGGATGAGCCACGGGGACCGCGTGACGGAGCTGCCCCCCGGCTTCCGGATTGTGGCCGTGAGCGAAGGCGCACCGTTTGCCGTGATCGCGGATGAAGGCCGCCGCCTGTATGGCGTGCAGTTCCACCCGGAAGTGGTGCATACGCCGCACGGGGCCGCGCTGCTGCGCAACTTTACGCATAATGTGGCGGGCTGCTCCGGCACATGGACCATGGCGGGCTTCCGGGATATGGAAATTGCCCGCATCCGGGAGCAGGTCGGCACCGGCAAGGTGATCTGCGGTCTGTCCGGCGGGGTCGATTCCTCCGTGGCGGCCGTGCTGATTCATGAAGCGATTGGCGACCAACTCACCTGCATTTTCGTTGATCACGGCATGATGCGCGCGGGTGAGGCTGAGGAGGTGATTGAAACCTTCCGTGGCCGCTTCAACATCCGCCTTGTGCACCGGGATGCGTCCGAGCTGTTCCTGCGTGAGCTGGACGGCGTGACGGACCCGGAAATCAAGCGCAAAACCATCGGCCGCCTGTTTGTGGAAGTGTTTGAGGAAGAAGCCACCAAGCTGGGTGGCGCGCAGTTCCTCGCGCAGGGTACGCTGTATCCGGACGTGATTGAGAGCGTGAGCTTTACCGGCGGCCCGTCTGTCACCATCAAATCTCACCACAATGTCGGCGGTCTGCCGGAACGCATGAACATGCAGCTTGTCGAACCGCTGCGTGAACTGTTCAAGGATGAAGTGCGCGATCTGGGTCGTGAGCTGGATATTCCGGAAGTTATCGTCGGGCGTCACCCCTTCCCCGGACCGGGGCTGGCTATCCGTATTCCCGGCAACATCACGCGGGAAAAGCTGGACCTGCTGCGCAAGGTAGACAGCGTCTATCTGGAAGAAATCCGCGCCGCTGGCCTGTATGATGCCATCTGGCAGGCTTTTGCCGTCCTGCTCCCGGTCCGCACCGTGGGCGTGATGGGTGATGGCCGCACGTATGATCAGGCCTGCGCCCTGCGTGCCGTGACCAGCACCGATGGCATGACGGCGGATGTCTACCCGTTTGATATGGGCTTCCTCAACCGCGTGGCTGGCCGCATCGTCAATGAAGTCCGCGGCATCAACCGTGTGACGTATGACATCACCTCCAAACCGCCGGGCACGATTGAGTGGGAGTAATCCTTCCACCCGTCTCGTAACGGGTCAGACGCTGAGTAACGCAAAAACTGCCGCCCGGAGCCATCTTTTCAGGGATGTCTCCGGGGGCAGTTTTTGTCGTTTAAGGGGGGAAGGTCTGCGTTTTGAGCAGAGGGATGTCAGGCTGTGTGGCAAACCGCGGAGCCGCATTTTGCCGCCACAAGACCAGTCCGGTTTTCAGTTCTGGACTTTTGAACAGTCTCTCACCGGGCGTCTCAAAACCCCACGCAGGCCGGGGCCACCACGACGCCGACTGACTGTTGCTGGAACTGTTCCTTATAGCGGCTGCGGATGGTTTGCAGCCGGGTGGCAACGTCCTGTGTCGGTTCGGTCAGGATCATCACCAGCCGGGCGGGTTCCTGTGTTGTCTGGCCTGTTGTCGGGTTCTGCCACTGGCCCTGTGCGGACAGCACGGAAAGTCCGGCGGGGAAGGCGGGTGTGAGGGTGTTTTTCACAAAATCCCGCCATTCAGAGGCAGAAATTGCCTTTCCATGCGGGCGCGTCTGCCCAAAGAGTAGCGTAATGTTCAGCATCGCATGGCTCTGCAAGGACGCGCAGAGCGTATGCCCCTGTAGCGCATTCTGGCTGGAGGAGGGGGCTGCAATGGTGGAGCCCGTCTCCAGCGCTGGAGTGGCTGGCGGCGTGCCTGTTGCCGCCGGAGCATGGACGCTGGATGTGCCGACAATGCTCTCAGCGCCCGGCGCCACAAGGGCACTCCCGCATCCGCTGAGACAAACGGCCATTCCGGCCAGCGCACCCCACCGGTAGAGGCTGCGCGAAGGAAGCAGGGGAGAGCGGACCGGCATGGCGACGACCTCTTGTTTTCCGGTTACTGATCCAGCCAGGGGGCAACCGGCAGGTTTTTGCCCCGCAGGAAGGTGGGGTTAAACAGTTTGGACTCATACCGCGCGCCGCCATCACACAGGATCGTCACAATGCGGTGCCCCGGTCCGAGTTTCCGGGCTGTGCGGATGGCGGAAGCGACGTTGATGCCGGAAGAGCCACCAACAGACAGACCTTCATCAATCAGCAGGCTGTAGATAATGTCCAGCGCTTCCGGGTCCGGAATCCGCTCGGCATCATCAATCGGTGCGCCTTCAAGGTTACCCGTCACGCGGGACTGGCCAATGCCCTCGGTAATGGAGGAGCCGGAAACGGACAGATCATTATCTTTCACCCAGCCATACAGGCCGGAGCCTTCCGGGTCAGCCAGCACAATGCGGGGGGCTTTGACGCCCGCCTTGCTGGCGGCGTCATGCAGGCCCATGGCCGTGCCAGCCAGCGTACCGCCGGTGCCGCAGGCGCAGGTAAAGGCATCCACCTGACCGCCCATCTGCTGCCAGATTTCCGGCGCGGTGGTGCTGCGGTGGCCTTCCCGGTTGGCAAGGTTGTCAAACTGGTTGGCCCATACATAGCCGCCTTCTTCCGCCAGACGGCGGGAGACATGCACGTAATTGCCTTCATCCCGGTATGGTTTGGCAGGCACCAGCCGCAGGTCCGCGCCAATCATGCGCAGAAAGCCGATTTTCTCCTGACTCTGCGTCTCCGGCATCACGATAATGCACTTATAGCCGCGCGCATTGGCCACCAGTGTCAGCCCGATGCCGGTATTGCCTGCCGTGCCTTCCACCAGCGTCCCGCCGGGTTTCAGCACGCCCCGGCGTTCCGCGTCTTCAATAATGGCAAGCGCTGCGCGGTCTTTTACGGAGCCACCGGGGTTCATGAACTCCGCTTTGCCGTAAATCTCGCAGCCGGTTGCTTCAGAGGCCTTGCGCAGGCGGATAAGCGGCGTGCCGCCCACTGCCCCCGGCATATCGTGGGAAAGAGTGTGCCAGCCGGGGCGGGCAGAGGGGTTTGCGCTCTCAGTCATCTGGGTGCACTTTCTCGCTTCGTTCAACAGGCTCGCATCTGCGCGCATCAGATCGGAGGAAGTCTGTCGTATTCAGAGCCGGATAACAAGTACGGGCTGTTTAACGCCCGGCGTCCGGCTCTTCCTCCGCATCAAACAGCACTTCCAGAATGGCGCACCAGGGGTAACGTGAGTCATAGCTCTCGCCGCTGGGGGCGGAGATGTGGCCGGTGGCGTCCGTCGGCACATGCGTCAGCGCTACGGCATCATCAATATTGCCGCCGATAATGCTGAGCTGGCGGCCAAAGGGCTGCCCGTTCTGGTTGGTGGCCACCACATACCCACAATGGGCCGGGAAGCCATAGGACGTCGGCAGGCTGGAAAAATGCACGGATGTCTTGGCGCGGCCACGGCCCACGCAAATCAGGTCCCCCTGCTTGGGCACATAGGTTGCCGGGTCCTGCGCCCGCAGGACGGAAGACTGCCCGGAGGCCGCAGCGTTAATATAAGTGGAATGGTTGGGAGAATACGGGAAGCGGTTATTGGCTCCCGCCACGCGCATCACGTAGGAAATAAAGGCGGCGGACCACGCATAGTCGCCATCATGCACAAAATTGGTCAGGCGGCCGCTGGCATCGTGTTTGCCGGTAAAGGTGGATTCCGTCACGTCCGGGTCCATCCCGATCCACCAGTATTCCCCCACCCGCTGCCACAGGCCGGGCGCCCGTTCGGGTTTGACGGAGGCAATCTGGGGTTCAGGCCGCAGCTCCGGGTCATCATCATTTACGGGGCTGCCAAACAGACGCCACTCGCGCATGGCAATGGCCACAACATCCTGCCGGTTAAAGGGTTCATAATTCCGGGTCGCAAAGTCCGGCACATGGCCGGAATAGCCGTACCCGTAGCCTCCGGTGCCAGCACCTGCGGTGGTGGCAGGCGTGGGGCTGGCCCCCGGCACCTGTGCGGGCTGAGCGGCGCAGGCTGCCAGGCATAACGGGGCCAGCAGGGCAACAGAGAGCTTGCGTGACAATCTCGTCTCCATCCAGACAAATCCCTCCGGCATGCCCGGAGTGTCAGGAGCCCTTGCCGTCAAGAGCTCACCTGTTCTGCATAAGCTGCCCGGCGGCGGCGGAAAAGAGGGAGACGCTGTTTTCACCGCATCCCTGTCTCCTTTTTGCCGCGTGTGTGGCGTCACGCCTCACCTGTCTCCGGGGTTCAGGCCGCAGGGTCTGTTGTTAGGTCTACTGTCAGGTCTGCCGTCTGGCCGTTGACGCATCGGAGGGCATCCGCCGGGTCCAGCCCGACAACAAGGCCACGGCCACCGCCGTTAATATACATAAGGTCCAGCTTCAGGACGCTCTGTTCAAACACCACCGGCACCTGCGTGCGTGAGCCAAAGGGGCTGATCCCGCCCACCTGAAAGCCGTCAGCGCCTCGGCTTTCTCCGCCCCCAGCATACGGGCGTTTTTACCGCCAAACAGGGCGGCAACCTTTTTCAGGTTCATTTTCTGATGCACGGGAATAACCGCACACACCACCTGCTTTTTATCAATCTCGACCATCAGGGTCTTGAAGACTTTTTCATTATCAATCCCGATCCCGGCTGCGGCATGCAGGCCAATCTTTCCGGGGTCCGAGACGTAGTCGTAATCATGCATAGTGTAGGCAACGCCATGGGCCGCCAGAAAGTGGGTTGTCGGGGTTTCTATCGTCTCAGACATGCTCTTGCCCTTTCAGAATGGCATCATGGCGCGGACTGTATTGCGTCGTATAGCGTTTATCAGGCGCGGGCCGGAGAGCGTCAAGAAAAGGGCCGCGCATAGGGGTATGCACAAAAAAATGCAGCCCCGGCCTGCCAAAGCCGGTGCTGCGGATAAGGTGGGCTTTGTAAGCCAGAAGGGCAGGACGGCACCAGAGTGTGCCTGTCCTCCTGAAAAGCCCCCCTCCTGAAAAAACATGGCGGGCTATTACTGTTCAGGGAAGAGCGTGCGCAGGCCCGCCTCCGTTGCGGGGCAGCAGCCGCGTTCCGTAATCAGCCCGGTCACAAGCCGCGCAGGCGTGACATCAAAGGCCGGGTTGGCCGCCGGGCTGCCATCGGGCGTAATCTGCACACGGGTCTGCACTCCGTTTTCTCCTCGGCCCGCCACATGGGTAATCTCGGACGCTGCGCGTTCCTCAATAGGGATTTCCGTCACGCCATTGGCCACAGTCCAGTCAATAGTGGTGGAGGGCAGCGCCACCCAGAACGGCACGTTATTGTCCTGTGCGGCCAGCGCTTTCAGATAGGTGCCGATCTTGTTTGCAACGTCTCCGGTGCGGGTCACGCGGTCTGTGCCTACAATCACCAGATCAACCTGACCATGCTGCATCAGGTGGCCGCCCGCATTATCGGCAATCACGGTATGCGGCACGCCATGGCTGCCCAGCTCCCATGCTGTCAGGGCAGCCCCCTGATTCCGTGGGCGGGTTTCATCAACCCATACATGCACATTCAGCCCTTCATCATGCGCCATGTAGATGGGGGCGAGGGCCGTGCCCCAGTCCACCGTTGCAATCCAGCCTGCGTTGCAATGTGTCAGCAGGTTAATCTGCGCGCCTGCGGGGCGGTTTTTTGCAAGTTCACGGATCAGCGCCAGCCCGTGGCGGCCGATGGCTTCGTTCTGGGCGGCATCTTCATCACAGATGCGGCCAGCTTCCGCGTAGGCTGCGGCAACCCGCTCCTGCGGGGCAACGGGGCGTAGGTAGTTCAGCATACGGTCAATCGCCCAGCGCAGATTTACGGCTGTGGGGCGTGTCGCGGCCAGCATGGCAGCATTGTCTTCCATGGCGGCATCGCTGGCATCCTGCCGCAGGGCCAGAGCCAGCCCGTAGGCGGCCACAGCGCCAATCAGCGGGGCGCCGCGCACCTGCATGGTGCTGATGGCATGGGCAACCTCCTGCTGCGTGGTCAGGCGCAGGATATCAAGGGAGAAGGGGAGGCGCGTCTGGTCAAAAATATGGATGGACCAGCCGTCTTTTTCATTTACCCAGACGCTGCGATACGGCGTGCCGTTAATCTTCATGAGACCTGCTCCTGTCAGGATTGGGGATATGCGCTGATAATACCGGAGAGTTCACCAGACCACCACTCCCACCCGCCAGAAGCGTGAAGGCATGGCCGGAGCAGGGGTGTGCGGGGCCGGGGGCTGATCTGTAAAACGTGGGTTATTCTTTTCGGTTCTAAAGTATTTTTTGCATTTTCTGTGGCTTTTGTTATGAATGACGTGAGTTTCAGGTCATCGGGGCGCCTTTCAGGAGCCTTTCCTGAAAGAGATAAAAGACGCAATTCTATAATCCCGTTTGTAGATCTTGAAGTTTTTCAGGCGGGTGTGAAAGTGGAGTTTTGAATGAGCGAAACCAAAAAAACGCCGCGCCACGGCTAAGACCACCGTATCTGCCGCCGCCGCAGCCCCTGCTGCCCCGCGCCGCACGCGTAAGACCCCCGCAAAAATTGCGGCCGTTGAAGAAGAAATTGCGCCGAAGGCCCCCGCCCGCAAGCCGCGCAAAGTCGCTGCCGCAAAGGTGACGGAAGCCGTTAAGCCGGCCCGTGCGCCCAAGCTGCAAAAGCTGAAGCCGCGCCGAAGAAAAAAGCAACCGCCACAAAAGCCGCTGCCAAGCCCGCAACCCGTGCCCCGCGCAAGACGGCAGAAGCTGCTGCTGCAGAGGCCAAACCGGCAACCCGCGCTCCCCGCCGCAAAGTTGCGGAAGCCGCTGTGGACGCTCCGGCCCCCGCTCGTCGTGGCCGTCGTCCGGCTGCTGCTGCGGTTGTTGAGGCCGCAAAGCCGGTCAAGGCCACTCGTAAGGCTGCTGCTCCGAAGCAGACCGTTGCAAAAACGGCTGCGGCAACCAAAGCTCCGGCTGCGCCCAAAACTCGTACACCGCGCGCTAAAGCGGCTCCGGCAGAAAAGAAGGTGCGCCTCTCCGCTGTTGAAAAACTGCGTATTGTGCAGGATACCCGCCGCCAGAAGCGTTATGACCGTCTGGCTGCAGAAGCGGCTGAAGCGACAGCCAAACCGGCTGCAACGCGGGGCCGTAAGGCTTCCAAAACCACGCGCAGCAAGAAATAAGTTTTTCTGGTCTGGCCCCTATATACGGGGCCAGACCCGTCATATTTTACCGCCAGACGCTGCATACCAGCGGACAGATGGCTTTCAAAGCACGCTCCTCCCTCGGAAAATCTTCTGATTTTTGTTTAAAATGACACAGAGTTTTCTGTTGTGTGTTTTCGTTTTGTTCTGATTTCGTTATCACGAAAGTCCACGAACTTAACGATTGTCCTGCCTCCGCTGTGAGGATTCCCGAAAACTGAATTTTTTCCGTGTTCTGGCTGGTCGCGTGGTCCGGCAGGCCGCGAAGAGACTATGCCTTGTGCTGCAACCATCTGTCTGAGAACCAGACGGCGTCGCATCTTCTGTGATATCGGTCTGGTGATTTCGGTGAACCGAGCGTGTCCGGCGTGCAGGCCATCGGGCACAGCAAGCAGGTCTTCCTGTGCCCGGCATGTTTGCGTGCGCTTAGTGCGCTTTTTCTCTCAGCCTTTCTTAGCGAGAGTCTCAACTGGAGAGTGAGCCACCGCCAGTTTTAAATACCCTCTGGCAGCCTGTCTCCGGCCAGTTCACGCGCTGCGCGGAGTTCCCCCACCACGGTCCCGTTCCAGTTTTTCAGCGGATGCCGCATAAAGTGGTTCAGAACGGGAGCGTCTTCTCCCCCAAAGCGGGCAATCAGAGCTGCGGCGGCCACTTCTGCCGCCCGCACCCCGCCATCCCGACATTTGATGGCAATGCCCAGACCTTTTTCTGGCAGGGCGGCAATCATCACACCTTCCGCGCCCATTTTGGTCAGCACACGCGGGGCCAGATCCTGCATGACGAGCGTATCAAACTGGTCCGTGCCCGCAATCATGAAGGGCGCGGCGGTCATGGCGTCCCGCAGACGGGTGGCGGCGGCAGCGCGGTCCGCACTCAGCCGGTGCCCGTGGCAAAACGGGCAAAACCCAGAGCAAGGGCGGAAAGCGGAATGGCCCATGTGGGAATGGCGCAGCATCTGTGCCCCGGTTGGCGTCGGTGTGGGGCACGCCGGTCACATCCGTCAGAGTGCGGGCCATGGTCTGCATAATGGGGTGTTCGGGGCGGCTGTAATGGGCCGGGTCCTGCCCGGTGGCGCAGGCAAGGCAGATAAAGCCCGCATGTTTGCCAGAGCAGCAATTATGCAGCGCACAGGCTTCCTGCCCCGCGGCGGCTAGCGCGCGGGTGGCGCGGGCATCCAGCGGCCAGTGTGTGCCACATTCCAGTACGCCGTAATCCCAGCCGGTACGGGCCAGCATATCGGCAGCCACGGCAACATGCGCAGGCTCGCCCTGATGCGAGGCACAGGCCAGAGCCAGAGCCTCCGGCGGCAGGGCATATTTGTCCGCAGCCCCTTCCGTCAGCAATGGCAGGGCCAGCAGGGCTTTGACTGTTGAACGGGGATAGACGGGTGTCTCCACATCGCCCGTGGCAAACACGGTTTTTCCCGAGGCATCCATGACAACCGCTGCGCCGTAATGGCGGGATTCTACCCGGCCTCCGCGTGTCACCTCAGCCAGAAGCGTGTCGCTTTGCGTGTGTGCTGTCATGATACTCTGCTCAGTCCTGTTCCTGTCTGCTTCCGCTCAGCAAATAACACGGAGCGGAAAATTCGGCGCTGTGGTCCGGGTCTGGTTCCAGCCACCCGGCCACCATGGCGCGGCGCAGACGTAGCACCACTGGCGTTGTGGCGAAAAGTCCCGGCGGGTCTTCCGTCATTTTCATCAGCCAGTGGCTACGCCGCCGCGTTCCGTCAGCAAAGGCGGGTGGGTTTTACGCAGGGGCAGCCCGTGGTCCAGAAGCTGGCTGGCATCCTCCGTGTCCGTCACCAGATACAGCCAGCTATCCGGGGCCGCCTGCGCGGAAAAACCTGAGGTCGGGACCACGGAAAGACGCAGTTCTTCCGCGTCAAACCGTGTGCGGGGTGGGCGCGGGCGTGGCGGCAGCGGGCTGGTAAACAGGTCGGCCTGCAAAGGGGATTCCGGTTTTTTCGCGCCCTCGGAACGGGGCCGCGCAGCCCGTGCGGTGCGGCGGACCTTGGTCTTGCGGTCTGCCGCCACAGTCTCATGTCCGGGTGGCGCACCCAGCAGGTCAGACTGCGCAGGTGGGCGGCCCGGCTTTCTGGTCATGGAGAAGAGGGCGAGGCCTGTTTCTGCGCGCTCTTGCGGGTCGGGCGCGCTTTGGCGGCGCACTCCGCACACAGGCCCACCACTTCAATAGAGGCCCCCTGCATGACAAAATTCTGCTCCCGGCAGATGCCGCGCAGCGTGTTCAGCACGCTGGAGTCCGCAATTTCTGTCACACCCTTGCAGGACTTGCAGATCAGAAACTGCGCCGTATGCAGCATGTCTCGTGATCATGGTCGTGGCAGTGGTCGGGGTTATGCGTGTGGGGGTCACGCAGCAGGTGCGTGCAGGGCACAAAGGCGGACAGCCGCTCAATCCGGTGGATCAGCCCGTGGTCCAGCAGAAAATCCAGCGCGCGATAGACCGTCGGCGGGGCAGGGCGGCGGTCCGGCGTTTTGATTTTTTCCAGAAGGTCATACGCGCCTACCGGCGTCTGTGCGTCCAGAATCAGGCCAAGAATTTCCCGGCGCTGCTGCGTCATGCGCGCGCCCTGCCGGGTGCAGAGGGCATCGGCGCGGTCAAGCTGGGCTGTTGTGGCGGGGGAAAACGCTGTCGGGGTCATGCGGTCCATACAGTCTGCGCGGCAGAAATCACGGTGTATCCCCAGTCCGGCCTGAGGAGAAGTGCTATCTTACGCGTGCCGGAGAGTGAACGCAAAACAGACCAGCTCTTCAGGTTCTGGTCAAACGCGTCATGTTATAATATCACATTCTTCCGGGGCACCCTTGCGGTCGTGTTTCCCGGTCTAAAGTGTGATGCTCCCGTTCCTGATGGCCCAGCCGATCGACAAGGATCAGCCTGATGCGTTTTCCTGCCTCTGTTCTCTCCTGCCTGCTGCTTGCCGGTGTGTGGCATGGCGCTGCTACGGCGGCGGAAACGCCTGTTGTTGTCGCTGCGGAAAATACGTGGGGGGATCTGGCCGCACAGGTGGCGGAGCCGGATATGCACGTCACGTCCATTCTGAACACCCCGACCCTTGACCCGCATCTGTATGAACCAACCCCGGCGGATGCCCGGCTGGTCGCGCAGGCTACGCTGCTTGTGGCCAATGGCGCGGGGTATGATGCCTGGCTGGACCGTCTGGCGCAGGCCCGGCGCGGGCCTCCGGTGCCCATGATCAAAGCGGACGGCTGGACCGGCTGGCATGAGGGCGATAACGCGCATCTGGCGTATAACCTGCCTGCCGTCGCGGCTTTTGTGAGCCGGTTTATCGCGGCGTGTCAGGCGGCAGACCCGCAGCATGCCAGCGCGTATGAAGCGCGGGGCAAAACGGTTCTGGCTGCCATCGGGGGTGTCGTGCAGCATGTTGCCACTCTGCGCGCGCAGGTACAGGGTCAGCCTGTGGCAGCCACGGAGCCGGTTTTCACGCCGCTGGCAGACAGCCTCGGTCTGGTGATGAAGGAGCAGGCCTTTCAGGTGGCCGTCATGAATGATGTAGAACCGCCAGCCTCCGCCGTGGCGCAGTTTGATGCCGATATTCGCCAGCATGCCGTGCGGTTTGTGGCCTATAACGCACAGGCGGACCGTCCCTCCGTGCAGCGGCTGATTGCACAGGCGCACAGTGCCGGGGTGCCGGTGCTGCCAGTGCGTGAGATCATGCCGCCCGACACCCACTGGCAGGAATGGATGCACAGCACTCTGACGCAGGTTGCGCAGGTGCTCGGTCAGCCCGCGCCATGAGGTCAGGCCATTCCATTATGCCGGACACAGCAGCGGAGAGCGCGCCGGACAAGGCCCCCGCCCAGTCTGTGCGTCTCAATGCCTCCTGCGGGTTTCCGCATGGGGAGCGTGCTCCGGAAAGCATTTGCCTGAAGGATGTGACGCTGGCCCGGGGTGGCCGTGTCGTGCTGAGCCAGATCAGTCTGGCAATCCCGCAGGGGAGTTTTGTCGGCGTTCTGGGGGCCAACGGGGCGGGGAAAACCACCCTGTTTCACGCTCTGCTGGGGCTGGAGCCTGCGGTGCAGGGCGCTCTGTTCATCAACGGTCAGCCCGTGCGGCGCGGCAACCGCGCGGTGGGGTATATGCCGCAGATGCGCAAGCTTGTTGGCGGGCAGTTTACCGGCTGGAGCATGGTGGCGTCTGCCCTGCACGGGCAACGCTGGGGTCTGCCATGGTACAGTCGCGCCGGTCGGGCGGCGGTGGATGCCGCCCTTGCCGCTGTGGATGCGCAGGAGCTGGCGCAAAGGCCGGTTTCCGCGCTGTCCGGCGGGGAGCGTCAGCGCCTTCTGCTGGCCCAGACATTGCTGGATGATCCTTCTGTCCTGTTGCTGGACGAACCGCTTGCCAGTCTGGACCCCGCCCGCATGCGGGAGACGGTAGAGCGAATTCACACCCTCGCGCGCACGCGTAAAATGACGGTGCTGATGTCCGCGCATGATATCAATCCGCTGCTCGGCATGATGGACCATGTGCTGTATCTGGCCCGTGGCCGTGCGCTGCTCGGCGCGGTGGATGAGGTGATTACCACCAAAGCTCTGACAGCCCTGTATGGTGCGCCGGTCGATGTGGTGCGGGCCGGAGGCCGCGTGTTTGTGGTGGCGGAAGGCGGCGGCTCCGCCTTGCAGGAGCATGACTGCGGAGGGTGCGGCGCGCATGCTTGACTATGACTTCATGCGGACGGCCTTTCTGGCGGCGTTTCTGGTTGCGCTGGTCTGTGGCCCGGTCGGCTGGTTTCTGGTGCTGCGCGGGCAGACGTTTGCCAGCCATGCGCTGTCCCATGTGGGGTTTGCCGGGGCGACCGGTGCGCTCATGCTTGGCCTGTCACCCTTTACCGGTCTGGCCGGGGGGGCGCTGACAGCCGGCGTTCTGATGGGTCTGGCCGGGGAGCGCGTGGCCGGGCGGGATGTGATGATCGGCCTTGTTCTGTCTGTTGCAATGGGCGTGGGGGCCTTGTTCCTGCACCTGCTGACGCGTTCGGCGAGTGCGGCCACGGCGCTGCTGTTTGGCGATATTCTGGGCATCAGCCCCGGAATGCTGGGCTGGCTGGCGCTGCTGTCCGCCGGGTGTCTGCTGGGGCTGGGGCTTATGGCCCGCCCGCTGCTGTTCGCCACCCTGCAACCGGAAATGGCGGACGCTAAAGGCGTGCGCCTTCAGGCTCTGGACGTGCTGTTTCTGGCGCTCGTGGCTCTGGCTACGGCGGAATGTGCGCAGATTACCGGGGTCTTGCTGGTTTTTACGCTTATGGTGGCCCCGGCGGCCACCGTGCTGCGGCTTGGCCTGTCTCCGCTGGCCGGGCTTGCGGCCGCAGCCGGTCTGGCTCTGGCGGAAGCATGGGGCGGGCTGAGCCTGTCATGGTATACAGACTGCCCGACCTCCTTCTGGATCGCCCTTCTGGGCGGTGCGGGATTCCTGCTGGTCGGGCTTGTTCAGCGGCTAAAAGCCTGAAGGCAGCGGCCTTACTGCGGCCCGACTGCGGCCTTTACTGCGGCAGGGACCAGTCCAGCCAGCCCCACAACAGAATGAACAACGCCAGACAGATATGGATGATGATCAGCGCCCGGACGGTAATAACCGGCACATCATCTTCATGTTCCATTTTAGGGCGAGGCGCCATGCGTCAGGGTCCTGTCAGATTAAAGTGCCGTGTGCGGCAGGGCATGATAGGCCCGGTTGAAATAGACAAGCCCACCCGCCGTCTCGTGCATACGCAGGGCTTCCACCACCCCGAATAGCACACTATGCGTGCCCACTTCTACAATCTGGCTCACGCGGCAGTCAAACGTCGCCACGGCCTCTTCCAGCACGGGTGCGCCCGTCGCCAGCGTGGTCCAGTGGCCAATGGCAAAGCGCTCCGCCATGCTGTTGGGGCTGGCAAAATGGTTGGACAGATCCTGCTGCGTGCCGGACAGGACGTTCACGCACAGCGGGCCACCCACCACAAAGGCCGCCCGTGCGCGGCTGGTGCGGTTCAGGCAGACCAGCAGGGTCGGCGGGGTATCGGTCACGGAGCAGACAGCGGAGGCCGTAAACCCCACGGGGTCTTCCCGCGTTCCGGTGGTCACAATATTAACAGCAGCACCAAGTCTGGCCATGGCGTTGCGGAAGGTACTGGTTTCCAGCGCCAACATCTGCTCTCCTTCATCACACTCCAGACGCAGTGTTTTGTGCATGAATATAAGAGGAAAGCAATGACCGAAGCCGCCCTTTCCGGCACGCCGACTGTCAAAACCGAACGTATGGGGCCGGTGGGCCGTATCCGGCTGGACCGCCCCGCCAGACTGAATGCGGTCGATCTGGAAATGGCGGAAGGGATAGCCCGCGTGCTGGAAGCCTGGCGGGATGATGCGGACATCACGCTCATTCTGCTGGACAGCACAAGCCCGCGTTCTTTTTGCTCCGGGGGAGATCTGCGCGCCCTGAGTGAACTGATCCGCGCTGAGGGGCCGGAAACCGGCGTTGCAAAAATCAACCGCGTCTACCGCGTCATGCGGCAGATTGCGGCCTATTCCAAACCCATTGTCTCGCTGCTGGACGGGATTGCCATGGGCGGCGGCATTGGGCTTGGGGGGCATGTGTCCTACCGGGTGGTGACGGAGCGGTCCGTGCTGGCCATGCCAGAAACCAGCATCGGCATTACGCCGGATGCCGGTGGGTCATGGATCCTCTCCCGTATGCCCGGCGTTTCCGGCCTGCGGCTGGCCTTGCTGGGTGAGCGGATGGACGGGATGCAGGCTGTGCAGAACGGTTTTGCGGATTATCTGATCCCCTCGGACAAGTTGCCCGATGTTGTCGCGCAACTGGCAACGCAGCCGGTGGAAGCTGTGCTGAAAGCCTATGCGCGCCCTGTGCCCGCCGCCCCGGCGCACCCGCTGGAGACATGCTACGCTGCGTCCGATCTGGTGCAGGTTTTGCATAATCTGGATGATGATGAGAGCGAGGTTGCCAGACAGGATCTGGATGCGCTCTCCCGTTTGTGCCCGTTTTCTCTCCAGGTCACATGGGCCGCATGGCACAAGGCGCGCACGCTGGCCTCACTGGATGACGCTTTTGTGCAGGAGACAACGCTGGTCGGGCATATGATGCACCGCCCGGATTTTGTGGAAGGCGTGCGCGCCAAGCTGATTGATAAGGACAATTCCCCCCGGTGGCAGCCCGCGACCCCGGCGGAGGTCAGTCAGGAAGACGTCGCCCGCTGCTTTCAGCCTGCCTGAAGCCAGCCCGGCAGCCTCACCTGTTCTGGGGCCTGAGCGCAATCAGCAGGCACACAAGTGCGGCCCCCAGCAGCGCGCACAGGCTGCCCAGTAAAAACACCTCGCATAGCCGGAGCGGTCCGCCAGAAACCCGGCCAGTGGCCCGGTTGCGGCATAAGCCAGATCCTGAAACGCGGAATATCCGCCAAGGGCCGTGCTGCGCATGGGGGCGGGCACCAGTCGCACCACCTCCACGCCGAGGGAGGGATAAACCATGGAGCAGCCTGCGCCTGTCAGCAGGGCTCCGGCGAGTGCAATTTCCGGAGACGGCGCGCCCCAGATCAGCGCCAGCCCGAGTGCTTCCAGCACCAGAGAGGGCAGGGCCACTTTCAGCCCGCCAACCCTGTCCGGCAGATGCCCGCACAGCATCCGCATGCCTACAAAGGCCGCGCCAAAGCAGGTCAGCCCCCATCCGGCATAAGACCATCCGGCCTGCAAAAACCGCAGGGAGAGAAACGCGCCAAGGGCTGCAAACCCCACGCCCTGCAAGGCGACGACGATGCCCGGCCCACGGATTTTGTTCAGAATGGCCCAGAACGGTTCCCGGTGGCCGGTGTGCAGGGGGGCTGGCGGCAAGGTGCTGATCAGCAGCAGGCCCGCCAGAGGGAGGGCCGCGCTGAGGCCCATCAGCACAGCAAAACTGAAATGCTGATACACAATCAGCCCCACCGGGCCACCCACGGCAAACGCGCCATACATGGCGGCCCCGGTCCACGCCATAACCCGGCCTGCCTGTGGCTGCCCGGCCAGCGCAATGCCCCAGCCATCATGCCCACAATGCACAGGCTCTCACCAAGCCCCAGCAGCAGGCGGCCGGCTATCAGCACACCATATCGCCCGATGGCAGGCAGAGCGGGCAGGGTGGATAGCAGGCACAGCCCGCAGGCCAGCGCATAGAAAACCAGCCCGCGCCGCATGCAGCGGTGCCCGCCGGAGGCATCGGCAATCTGCCCGGCATAATTGCGGGTGAAAATGGTGGACAGAAACGGAATACCCACCGCCAGACCGGCCAGCACGTTGGTAAAGCCCGGCCAGGACATGACATACACCGGCACGGCGGTCAGAGACAAAGCCACGCTGAGGTAAGAGAGGAAAAGCGCCAGAGTCAGTCTGGGCAGAAAGGTGCGATCGGTTTTCATGGATGCGGCAGACCGTATAACGCCCGCACCGTTCTGGCCAGAGGGGAGCCGCTCAGTTGGCGCGCTGAGGCGCAGGGGCGGAAACAGCCTGCCATGCAGCATAAAGCGGCGCGAGTTCCGGGCAGGGGCACCGGCCCTCCCGGCGGCCATACAGGGTGTAATGCGCCGCGCCAGACGGACATTCACCCTGCATGACGGCAACGGCAACGTCCGGATTCTGGCTCAGATACCAGTCCTCACAAAAAGGCGGGCAGGCGCCATCCCGTTCTTCCCAGTAGCCCTGTGTTACGTAATGTTCCTTGGCGGACGGGATATGCCCGGCCCGGAGGCTTCCGCCACGTCCGGATTGCTGCGGAGATATGCCTCTTCATGAAAAGGCTGACTCCGCAGGTAGCTTTCAATCAGAAAAACAAAAAGCGCGTGGGGAATGGCCATCGCGGGTTTTTCAAGCGGCACCTGAGAAAAACCAAGGCGGCTGGCCAGAAAGGAAGACGGGATCATACGCCCCTCCATGCCAGATGTTAATATTTCCTTAAGATGTGACGGTACGGGCTGGCTTGGCAAGAGACAGTTCTGCAAACAGGGCGCGTGGGCAGATTGCGCTGGCACATCAGGCTCGCCTGTTGCGCAAACAGCCTGAAACCCGCATCACAGTTGGCGTGCCGGAACAGTGAGGAGGCAGAACGCGTGGATCTGGTAGACATACAGAGCCTGCACAGGGTGTCCGTGGCGGAAGTCATGTCTCCCGCCTTTCAGCTTGCCCCCCCGCGTGTGCTGAACCCCGATTATGTTCCCGCGCATATTCTGGACGCCATGCGGCCCGGCTGGTTTACCTGCGCATTCCCCGCAGGCCGCGTGCGGGTGACAAAACTGTTTGATGTGTATGTCACGCAGGAAGGTCTGGTGTTTACGCAGGATAAAAAGCTGGTGCAGGAGAGTATCACCCAGCATACGCCGGAAGAGTGCGCACAAGGGCTTGCGCAGATTCTACAGGCCGGGCAGACGCAGAGCGTGCAGCATGTTACCCCGTCCTCCCTCCTGCTGCGCAAGCGCGGAGAGCAGAATTACGGGCACTGGATGGTGGAACTGCTGCCAAAACTCTGGCTGGCGGAAGAGCATTTACCGCTCTGTTCTCTGGTCGTGCCGCAGGTGGGTGGCAATTTTGCCCGTGTCCTGCGGGATAGTGTGGCGCTGAGCACAGGCTTTGTGCCGCTCTATCACCCCATGAGCCCGCAGGATGTGTCCTTTTTTAAAGAACTGGTGCTTGTAGACGGGTTGAGCAATCACGGCGTCTATATGTCTCCGCTGGCCTTTTCCCGCACGGACGCCATGGTGGACTGCGTGCCCGGCGCGCAGGTGCGCAAGCTCTATCTCACCCGTAAAAACCGGGCCAGAAGCATCAAGGATGAAGACAGTCTGATGGACTTCCTGCAAGAGCAGGGTTTTCTGTGTCTGGACCCGGCTGACCTGACGCTCCTTGAACAGATCAAGCTTTTTAAAAATGCGGAGTGTGTTGTGGGGGTGATGGGGGCGGCCATGACCAACATCATGTTCTGCCGCAAAGGGACCAGAGTGATCAATCTGGCCCCCGGCACCATGCCGGATACGTTTTTCTATTTTATCGCGGGTCTGCGCGGACTGGATTATTACGAAATCCGCGGAAAACTCTGCGAAGACAGCGAAAGCTGGGATGTCCCGTTCGAAATTGAACGGGACCATCTGGCGCATGTTCTGAGCCTTGGCCCGCAGGGTCATGCAAGCTGACCCTGCACTCTGGTTGGCTGTTCCCGGTTAGTAGCTGAAGTTAATAAACCCGCCGATTGTGCGGCGCGCATCCGGTGAGGTGTAGTGCAGATACCCAGCCGTCCCGTAAAGCTGGTAGCCGGTTGAGAAATACTGGTTGAACATATTGCGCACATACAGCCCGACCTGAAGCCGCTTGTTGAGAGGCAGCAGGCTGACGCGCAGATTGACAAGACTGTAAGCCGGAACTTTGGAATAATCCGGCTGGCCGGTTACGGTCCATGTCGTGCCGCGATAGGCGTAGTCAAGATGCGCCTGCACACCAAGATGCGGGGTCAGGTCATGCTGGTAGTCAATAAAAGCATTGGCGGACCAGACCGGTGCATTGGTCAGACGGGTATTGGTATAGTTAGCTTTTGTGCTGGCAACGTAATCCGTAAAATGCGCATCCGTAAAGGAAACAGATCCGGATAATGTTAGATCAGGAATAGGCTTATAGGCCACATTGCCTTCAAAACCCTGACTGACCAGCCCGCCCGCATTGCCGATCGCACTTGTCAGAATAGTTGTGCCATTCCCTGCCGGAACAGGCGTCAGCACAGTCGCCTGAAAGTCGGTAAAGTCTTCGCGGAAGGCATCCACATTCAGGCGCAGCCTGTGGTGCATCCATTCAGACTTCATCCCGGCTTCATAGGATTTCACGGTCTCTTTATGGTAAGGGTCGTAATTATTACCGACAAACGCAATCCCTGCGGCTTATAGCCGGTGGAGAAGGTAAAATAGGCCATGACGTTGGGGTTGAAGTGATATTCAGGAGAAATCCGGCCTGAGAAGTTCTGGCCGGTCATCTGGCCCCACGGGTAAACAGGCGCGTTATGGGTAGGCGTAAAAGTGGGATTATACCCCGTGACCGCCTGCGCGTCCGTATTGATAAAGCTCAGCCCCTGAGAATTTTTATCGTGGGTGTAACGCCCGCTGATGGCAATATCAAAATGGCGGGAAATATTGAACTTCAACTGTCCAAATGCCGCCAGAGATTCATTGCGGGACTGGAAGAGGGAGGTATTGCCGCTATACCCCACAGCGCCGGAGTTATTGTACAAATTCGCGGCCGGAACGCCATCCACATAAAGCGGTGCGCCTGCTGTGCCCCACTGATACTGGGTCTGGCGTGCGTCAAGCCGGTTGAAGAAGCCACCGGCCAGCCATTCCAGAAAATGCCCTTTGGGGGAGGAGAAGCGAATTTCATCACTGAATTTCTGCGTCGTCAGATGCCCAAAATTGTAAGGGTAATAGGCAGAAACATCCAGCGGCACGAGGTCAACCGGCGTGTTGTTGTTATAGAGCGACTGACGCCATGCGCTGATGAAGTTGAGGTCGTTTTCCCCGATTTTTGTATGGATTTTCAGGGCCGCGCCATATTCTTCTGAAACGATATTCCCATAGATAGGGTCAGCCGTATCCGCATTTTTTGAGTTGGGATAAACACCCAGAGAATTGAGGGCGGAGGTTACAGCAGCACTCTGGCCACCCACCGGCGTGCGGACGCTGCTGTCCCAGTGGTGGGCATAATCGCCCTGCAAGGTAATATCCAGATTATCCATGGCCTGAACATAGAATTTGCCACGGCCACCATATTCATTGGTAGAGCCAACCAGTTTGTTCAGCACGACGTTACGGCCAAACCCATCCTGCGCGTTATCAAAGCCGGAAATACGGAAGGCGGCCTTGCTGCCAACCGGAATATTCACGGTTGCATTCAGAATACGCTCATTATGCTCGCCGTAACTCGCACTGGTCCGGGCTGTAAACTTGTTCAGCACCGGCTTACCGGTCGTGACGGCAATCACGCCAGATGTGGAGTTCATGCCAAACAGCGTGCTGCGGGCCCATCATGATATCAACATTGTTGATATCCACCATGCCAATCATCCCGTTGGCGCGCTGGGCATCCATCACCACATCATCCACCACAACGCTGACGGATTTTGCATTGGAAAAATCGAAAGATTCACTGCCAACACCGCGAATCTGAAATGCAGCGCCCTGTGTGGGGTCATACTGCACACCCGGTGCAAGATATTGCAGGTCAGTCAGGGCGGTATAGCCTGCGTTGGCAAGGGTTTTGCCATCAATATGCTGGATGGAGATCGGAACAGTCTGGTTGTTTTCAGCCCGGCGCTGGGCTGTCACCACCACGGATTCCAGAGCAGAATTCGCACGGTCTCTGGTTTTTTTCGTGGCTTTGGCCGCGCGCGGCGCGCTGGCCTTATGCGGTGCCTGCCGGGGCTTCTGCTCTGCGGGTATGGCAGTGTCTGTTTCTGCCCAGACCTCGCACGGAAAGGCGATGCCACAGCACAGAGCAAACCTGAAAAGCGTCTTTTTCATAAGAAGATTTTTCCGACACATGTTTTGAGCAGCACCAGATGACTGAAGTCTACAGGCATGATGATGTGCACTCTTCAGTCATAAGAATTTCGAATGGGTATCCCCTTACAAAAATTCATTTCTGGATAGAAGAATGATTCTCCTTTCGTAATATAAGTTTCACAAAGCTCTTCTGATCTGTGTTTATTCTGACAAAGTGTGAAATTTATTTTATTTTTTCTATAAAAATTGGTTTGTGAAATAAATATGAAACTATGAAGCCGTTTCTTTACTTTATTCCGCTCCATTATTATTCCGTGCAGGCTATGCGGCCCTCATAGACCCAGCCCGTTCCCATTCTGCTGAAATTGGACGTTTTCATGAAACCAGTTTTTTGTGCGCTTCCTGCACTTCTCTGCGCTTTTTCTGTTCTGTCATCCCCGGTAAGCTTTGCGGATGACACACTTAAAATGAACCAGATTCAGGTTATTGGTACGCACAACAGCTACCGGCGCAGTCTTTCCCCCACCACACTCGCATGGCTGAAAAAACTGTCACCAGAAATGGCGGACGCGCTGGACTACCAGCACGGGTCCCTGAAAGCGCAGCTGGATGGCGGTGTGCGCCAGCTTGAAATTGATATCTATGCTGACAGTTCCGGCAAACGCTACGCCCATCCGCGCGGTGTGGAATGGGAGAAAAAAGCAGGCTTCACGCCTGATGCGGACCAGAGCGATGCGACCGACAAGCAGGGCACCGACTTCAAGGTCATGCATATTGTCGATATTGATCAGCGTTCAAGCTGTGAACCGCTGCGCCAGTGCCTGACACTGGTCAAGCAATGGTCAGACGCGCATCCTAATCACCTGCCTGTCTATATTGATCTGGAAACCAAGCAGGACGTGCCGCTACCCGGAGGAAGTTACCCTTCACTCAGCCGGAACAGTTTACAAAAGCCACGTATGACAAGCTGGATGCTGAACTGCTCTCCGTCTTCGGGCGGGAAAATATCCTGACCCCGGATGACGTGCGCGGCTCTTACGCCACGCTGGAAGACGCTGTTTTAAAACGAGGCTGGCCTGCTCTGGCGTTTGGGCGCGGCAAGGTTGTTTTCACGTTTGATCGCCCGCATGACACCGCGCGGTATGTGGACGGGCACCCCGCGCTGCGTGGCCGCGTTGTTTTCACCAACGGTCGCCCCGGTGACCCGGACGCTGCGTTTACGGAAGCAAATGAAGGTTTTGTCGGCAAGGCCGGGAACGGGAGTGCGGCGGTCGATAATGCAGCCGCTCTTCAGACCATTCAGGCTCTGGTGAAAAAGGGTTATCTGGTCAGAACCCGTTCGGATGCCAATACGGTGGAAGCCAGACAGGGGGACGTGACCCGCCGGGAGACGGCCTTCCAGTCCGGCGCGCAAATTATCAGCACGGACTATCCGGCGTTTGAAACCGCACCGTGGAATAACTACTCCGTCTCTTTCCCCAACGGCGCTGTGGCCCGCTGTAACCCTGTCAACGCACCGGCAGGCTGCACCGCGGCGGACGTTACGGAATAACCAAGTCCGCCTGTTTTAGCCAAAGAGGATATTGCGCTGCGGCACAAGGGCAGAGACGGGGGCATTGGCCCCCGGCATGTCGGCGGTGAGTTGCAGCGGCCCGTGCCGGTCAAAAAAGCCCGGCACGGAGCGGATGATATAGGCCGCCTGCTCAAGGCAGGAAATCACGCGGTCCCGCGCCAGTGCCGTGCCGGCATGGTCCGGAATGGCGCTGATTTTCTGGGCCGCAAGGCTCAGCCCCGCTGCCGTTTTGAGCGGCGCACTGTGCAGGTAGCGGAAGGAACCAAGGGCGTCTTCCAGCAGGTCATGCGTCTGCCCGTCGGGCAGGGTGTGGCCCGCGTTCCAGCGCAGCCGCACAATCAGCCGCCCGAGTGAGAGAGCAGCAAAAGCGGCATCCGTATAGCCCTGCCGGTCCACATCATCTGTCAGGAAGGAAAAGCGCATCATCATGCGCGAGATTTTCTGAATCTGGAAGCCTTCCCACGCCACCCACATCACTTTGCGGTTCTGCGGAGCAAGGGCCAGACGCTGCACGCTGCGGGTGAGGGAAGAGACAAGCCGTGCGGCATCCAGCCGGTGGTTGGCGGGCAGAATGACGCGGAACACCAGCACCAGCAGCACACAGGCCACAGCCATGGTCAGCCAGTTGTTGGTCAGCGTCAGGTCATCATAGGTAATGGGGTTGTTGACAGCCAGCATCATGGTGAAAAACACCGCATAGCCAAACGCCCCGATGCTGTAGCGGGGGTGGAATTGCAACCACACACCGGGCAGCAGAAACAGGCAGATGGTCAGCCAGAGCAGCGGATAACCGTCAATCTGTGGCAGGCCCAGCGTGTGGCACAGAAAGCTGGCGGGAATGGCCAGCGCGGTGCCCGTGGCCATCAGCGGGCTGGTTTTTGCGGCGGACGGTGTGGTGGACAGCAGGCTGGACGCCGCCACCACAAACAGCATTAGCATGGGCCCGGTGCTCCAGTGCAGCACGTACCACATCATCCCGGCCAGCAGCGCAATAAACATGCCGCGCGCGCCGTTCCGCAGGGCCATGGGCCATTCCAGATACGGGCGCAGGGGCATGCGCGCCCGTGTGGGGCGGCGGATTGTCAGGTCATGCAGGGCCTGATCCAGTTGCACCAGCACATCCCGCGTATTGTCCAGTGATGCGAGAACCGTGGAGGATGGGGTTTCAGTCTCCAGACGGTCCAGCGCATGCAGGGTGGCATGGATACAGGTGGAAACAGGCTTCGGGTCGTCCTGCCAGCCGGGCTTTTCCGTCAGCTCCAGAATGCGTTCCAGCGTGGCGGCAACTTCCTGATGCACCGCGCAGGAGGCTCCGTTGGCCAGAGAAAGATTCAGCCAGTACGGGTGATAGGTCACAATCAGGCCGGTCAGGCGGCTCAGGCAAATGCGCAGGCGGTTGACGCGCGCCTGCATGTCCCGGTCATCCGCGGCGGCGTATTCAATCGCCGGGCCAAGCCCCGCCATGCGCGCCAGCAGGCGGCTGCGGCTATCATAGAGCGGGGGCGGCAACGCCCGGAAGGAGGGAGCCGGTCCGGTGCTTTCCAGACGTTCAATCTGTTCTGCCGCGTGGTCCGTCGCATCCGCAAGGGTGGCGTGCTGGCTTTCCGCTGCGTGAAAAGACAAGGCATGGCGCACCGTTTCCCGGAACGCATCACCAAGCGCCGTCAGCACACGGCTGGGTTTGTGCGGGGAGGTGAGCATGAACACAAAGGCGGTTGTCACCACCCCGGTTGTCACAGCGGAAAGCCGCCCCATAGCGGCCAGAAAAATATGTTCCGGGTTGGCAAAAGCGGGGGCTGAAACAATGACAATTGTATACCCCACTAGCACGGCGGCATAGGCGCGGAACAGCCGCAGGAAGGTGGCCACCATACAGGCCAGCCCCACAAACGCGGACAGTGCTGCAAAATACAGCACCGGAGACTGCACAAAGGCTGCCATCACGCCCACGCTGATGGTCGCGCCAATCACGGTGCCAATCACACGCCACACACTTTTGGAAACCATGGCTCCCACAGTGGGGTTTGCCACAATCAGCACCGTGGTGGCGGCACTCATGGGGGACTGGAGCTGGAACATAAAGGCCAGAAACAGGGCAATACCAATGCACAGGAACACCCGTGCGGTATAGGCGGCGGTGCTCAGCGTGGCCTGCCACTGGTCATCCTCGGCAAACAGGGCGGGCATCAGGCGGCGGATCGTGTCTGAAAAACTGCGGGACATGGCGGAGGCTATTCCGGGCGGCGTCAGGTGGGCAGAGCGTGAGCGGTGGTCAGGAGGGCATCCATCCGCGCCACAAGTCCCTGTGCGTCCTGCGTGGACAGGCCCTCCTTCATGCTCAGTTCAACCTCGCCGGCCACCTGATGGAACAGGGCGCATTTTTCACGCCCCGCCGCCGTCAGGCTCAGGCATTTGGCCCGGCGGTCCTGCGTGTCGGGTGTGCGGGAAAGCAGCCCTTCCTTTTCCAGCAGGTCCAGCACCCGCACCAGCGCGGAGCAGTCCGTATCCATCACCAGCGCCAGATCTCGCTGCGTGGTGCCTTCTGGCATCATCATCAGGTAGGCCAGAGGCCGCATGACGGCCACGGTCATGCCGTGCGGGCGCAAGGCGCGTTCCAGCCGCGTGCGCCACACCGCCGCCAGCCGCATGACCCGAAAAGTGAGCGCCATGGAGCTGAATGCGGAATCATCCAGAGCAGGCAGGCCGTACTGAGGCACCGGAAAACCTCTATTTTGTTAGGGTGGGAATATTTGACATGTAAAATATAATGGCAGCAATATAACAGACCCCATCGGCCGGTCAATATCGTCCGCAGGGGAGGGCTGTTCAGAAGAGAGTGAGGCTCATAAACCCGCCCAGCAGCACCATGCCCCACAGCGTGATCAGGATCATCCGTCGCCTGATCAGGTGCCGCACCAGCAGGCGCATCAGCGGGTCTGCCCCGGCTGGTATGGTCAGGCGTCCGGCTCAGCTTTTCTGTAAGGCGCGTCCGCCTGCGCAACGCCCACGGTGCTGATCAGCTTCTGGCGGAACAGGTCGAGATCTTCTTCCCGGTAGAGCTTTTTTCCGTTGCCCGAAATCCTGCGTGGCCCGCAGGCCAGAAGCGCCATGACAAGTAATGCATTCTGCCCGATCCCCAGATAGCGCGAGGCGTCCGGGCGGGAGAGCACCGTCCGGCCGGGGAAGGTGATCAGGGATGCTGTCGGTGTTTCAGAGGGCGTCATGGCCAGACCAGTCCTGTGCAGAGCAATCTGAAATAAAGCGGAGCGGAGAGGTGTTTCATATAAAAAACGGCGGGGAAAAATCCGTCCAGCAAGAAGATCCGTAACAGAAAAAAGGTGCTCCTGTAAAAATGGCAGGAGTATGTTGTCTAATTGAGAATAAATATCATCTGAGAGAAATCCCGAAGCGCGGGAATTTCAGGCTGGAAGCCTGCCGGATACGTCTTTATAGACTTAAACCCTGATGAAATAACAAAAAGGACCATGGCTCTTCACAGGCTGATGGTCCGCCCGGTTATGTACACTGTGGAAAAGGACCAACCATGAAGAAAGACTGGCCCTGTGCGCCCGTCAGTCTGCAAAATGTCTCGCCCAACGCAATGCGGATGGCCAGATTACTGCGGATGTCCCGGCGCGATGTACTGCTGACAGGCATGGGGGCGGCCGTCACATATGGCGTTGCCAGCGGGGCTGCGGGTGCGGCAGATGCGCCTTCCGCCCCTTCTTTCGCCCCTGCGCAGGGCGCAGACCCGGTAGCAGCGCAGTTCATGGCGCTCTCTCGCCTGCTGACGGATCGCCCCACGCTGGACCTGCGTATCGGGAATGCCCTCTATGCAGGAATCGTCCAGAGCGATGCCGGGCGGCAGGCGCAGATCAGCGCGCTGCATGATCTGATGAGCAAAGAGCAGTTCTCCAGCGCCACCGCGTTTGCCGCCGCAGCGGAAAAGGCGGACCCGGCTCTGAAGAACGCAATTCATGATATCCTGACCGGCTGGTACCGGGGTGTGGCGGATGGCAAGGTGGTGGTCTATCGCTCCGCCCTGATGTTCGACATCACGAAGGACGCCGTCTACCCCAAAACCTACGCCACGGGCGGCCCGTTCTACTGGACCACTCAGCCGCCGGAAGTAGACCGTCCCACAGGGCATCCAGCCCTATCACCCTCGAAATTCGTCGTAGAACCGACCTGAGAGCGGGAATATCAGCCGTATGCCTTCTGAACAGACTCTCTCCGCCGATGTTGTCATTGTCGGGTCCGGTGTTGCCGGAGCGTCCATTGCCAATGAACTCGCGCGTGCCGGAATTTCCGTCATTGTGCTGGAAGCAGGCCCCCGTGTGGACCGCCAGCATTTTGTAGAAAATTTCCGTAATCTGGAAAACAAGCCCTCCTATCAGGGGCCTTTTCCGGCGGTGCCGTGGGCCAGACATCCGCCCAACCAGATCACGCCGAATGATTATCTGCACACGTCCGGCCCCAATGCGGAAGCCTACCAGCAGGTTTACCTGCGCATGATGGGCGGCACGACATGGCACTGGGCCGGGTGCGCATGGCGCTACCTGCCCTCGGACTTTGAGCTGAAAACCCGCTACGGCAGGGGCGTGACTGGGCCCTGAAGTATGAGGATCTGGAGCCGTTCTATTATCAGGCGGAAGTGATGATGGGCGTCTGCGGGCCGGACCCGGCCAAGGAGGACCTCGGCTCTCCGCGCAAACAGCCTTACCCGATGGATGCGCTGCCCATCTCCTACGCCGCGCAGCAGTTCCGCGAGCTGATCAGTGAAAAAACGCCCTGGCGTGTGGTGCATGAGCCGCAGGCCCGGAACACCCGCCCGTATGACAGCCGCCCGACGTGCGAGGGCCATAATAACTGCATGCCCATCTGCCCCATCGGGGCGATGTATAACGGCAGCTATTCCGTATACCATGCCGAGGCCGCCGGGGCGAAGTTCATCCCCAACGCCGTGGTCTACAAAATCGAGCGGGACAGCGCCAACAAGCGCGTGACCGCCGTGCAGTATTATGACCCGGATAAAAACTCCCACCGCGTCACCGGCAAATATTTTGTGATTGCCGCGCATTGTATTGAAACCGCCAAACTGTTGCTGGTCTCTGCTGATGAGCAGAGCCCGGATGGCGTTGCCAACAGTTCAGGCCATGTAGGCCGGAACATGATGGACCATACCGGCGTGCAGGTGACGTTTATCAGTGGCGATAAAGCCTCTGGCCCGGCCGTGGTCCGCTGGAGACCAACGTGATCGACAATTTCCGTGATGGCGACTGGCGGAATGAGCGCGGCGCGTATCTGGTGCATATGGTGGATGACAATCAGGTGGACCTTGCCACCCAGCTTGCCATTTCCAAAGGTTATGTCGGGCGAGATCTGGAAGAACAGATCCGTTATCTGGCCTCTCACACCGTGCGTCTGTTCAGCCATAACGAGGCCCTGCCGGACCCGGACAACCGCCTGACGCTGAGCAAGACCAACAAGGACATTCTCGGCATCCCGCATCCGGATGTTTATTACAAACTGCCTGAGTATACCGTGAAAAGCTGTGACCACACCCGCAAGGTGTTCAAAGAGCTGATCGGCCTGATGCATGGCACGGATGAACAGTGGACACCGGGTTACTTCCCGCAGGATCATCCCTCCGGCAGCACCATCATGGGCACGGACCCGAAAGATTCCGTGGTGGACGGCCATTGCCGGACGCATGACCATGAGAACCTCTTTATTGCCAGTTCCTCAGTTTTCTCAACCGTGGGCACGGGCAACATCACTCTGACGGTCGCAGCGCTGGCGCTGCGTGTTGCAGATACGCTGAAAAAAGAACTGCTTCATGCCTGATTTCAGAACTCTCCTGTGTTCCGCTCTTATTGCCGGAACAGCCCTTGGTGGTGTGGCGCTCGCACCGCGGGCCGCCGCTACCTCAGCAGACAAACCGGCCGCCCAGCCCACAGTGCCCGCGCCTGTGGCGGAAGAGGGGAAGCCCGTTGCGGGATCTGATGCGAAAACATCAGACCACACGCCAACCTCTGAAAAACGGCTCCTGCCGGGGCAGGCCGCGGCTCCTCGCCCTGCCAGTGGCGCATCCGCGCCTTCCGGGAACGCCCAGCCCGCAACAGCCGTACCCGCTCCGGCACAGGGTTCCGCCGCCTCAGCGCAGGCTGGAACAGGGCGCCGGCCCAGCCGGAGACTGGGAATGCTGAACTGGCGCGGGGTGCCTACCTTGCGACAGCAGCGGACTGCGTGGCCTGTCACACCAAACCGGGCGGGAAACCTTTTGCGGGTGGCCTGAAAATTGCCACCCCGATGGGTCAGGTGGTTGCCACCAACATCACCCCCGACCCCGACCACGGAATTGGCCGGTATACGGAAGCGGATTTTGAAAATGCCGTGCGGCATGGCGTGCGCAAGGATGGGTCCTATCTGTATCCGGTCATGCCGTACGTGTCTTACGCGGGCATGACGGATCAGGACGTGAAGGCCCTGTATGCGTGGTTCATGCATGCGGTCAAACCGGTGGCGGAAGCGCAGGAAGAGACAAATCTGTCCTTCCCGGCCAGCATCCGTCCGGCCATGATGCGTGGAACTTCATCGCCAGTAAGGAAACGCCGGAAACCGGGGATTCCAGCACGTATGATCCGCTCCGCCGGGGCCGTTATCTGGCCAACGCGCTGGAGCATTGCGGCACCTGCCACACCCCGCGTAACTTCATGCTGAGTGAAAAGCAGGACCATTATCTGGCCGGGACGTCCCTTGGCGCATGGTACGCGCCCAACATCACCTCCAGCAAAACCGGCGGCATCGGTTCGTGGAGTGAGGAGGATCTGGTGGCGTATCTGCGCACCGGGCATGTGGCGGGCCGTGCGCAGGCCGCAGGCCCCATGGCGGAAGCCGTGGAGCACAGCACCAGCCACCTGACGGATGCGG
The DNA here is from genome assembly GCF_000613905.1 of Acetobacter persici JCM 25330. Taxonomy (GTDB): domain Bacteria; phylum Pseudomonadota; class Alphaproteobacteria; order Acetobacterales; family Acetobacteraceae; genus Acetobacter; species Acetobacter persici. The sequence goes on along the minus strand of NZ_BAJW01000007.1, from coordinate 4,961 downwards.
ACCTGCACGCACTGGCTGCCTTTATCCTCAAGGTTGCCCCGATGGAGGATGAGGCCGACCACACCGCGCGTGATGCATTTGGCAAGGCGGTGAACGAGCCGGATATCCGCACCAAAGGCCCGCAGCGGATTGATGATCTGGCGGAAATGGATGGCCCGCACATCTATGATGCCAACTGCGCTGCCTGCCACGGGCGGGACGGGGCTGGCACGCAAGACCATTATGTGCCCTCCCTGTTTGCCAACTCCACAGTGGGCGCAGGCCGTCCGGACAACCTGATCATGACCATCCTGAAAGGGGTGGATCGCACGGCGGGCAAGGAACATGCCTTTATGCCGGGCTTTGATGGTCAGTCCAACGTGCAGCGCCTGAGCGATGCGGAAATTGCCGCACTGGTGAACTACGTGACCGCCACCTTCGGCTCCGGAGATCACCACGTCACGCCGGAGCAGGTCAAAAACCTGCGGGGTGACAGCAAGCCGGTGAATCCGCCTGCCAAGGGGCAATGAGGGGAACTGAGCAAACCCTCTGGCAGAACAGGTCTGCTCATAAAGTGCCCGGCTTACGGCTTGAAAAATACCGGTATTATGCGATGCTTGCCGCATGATGGTGTCCCGCGAGATGAAAAGGGAAGACCGGTGCGCAGCATCCGCTGCAAGGCCGTCGCTGCCCCCGCAACTGTAAGTGATTGCATGGTCCGCTATGGGCCTGCCGCTTTGGGCGGGCAGGTCCATGCCACCGGCTCCGGTAAGGGGCCGGGAAGGCCGCCGGACCCGCAGGCTGCACGGGTTCTTCCGCGTAGACCCGCACGACACAAGCCAGGAGACCTGCCATCATCCGCGCTGCCCTCCGGGGCGGGCGGCTGTCTGAGGTGTCGTGTCCGGCGGGGTGCCCGGAAGGCGAGGGTGCGCGGGGCTGGCGCATCACTCCTGTGCCTGCAGGAGCACTGTGCATGCACTCCGTTTAAGGGCCGCATCCTCCCGGAGCGGCGCCTGATCGGGAATTTTTTATGCCTGCGTCTGTTCCGCATTCCGCTACGCCTTCTGGCCCGTCCTCTCACGCGCCGCCTGCCGTGGCAGAAGGTCCGGTGCTGCATGTCTGCACCACCTGCCGGCGCGGCGGCCCCGGCATGGATCATCCTCCGGGAGCACAGTTGCTGGACCGCCTGACGGCCCTGCTGGGGGCCTCACAACAGGACTGCCCCGTCACGTTGCGTCCCGTTTCCTGTCTGGCATCGTGTGACCGGGGGTGTACGGCGGCCATTGCCATGCCGGGCCGCTGGACATGGCTGCTCGGCCATCTGGGGCCGGAAAAGGCGGAAGATCTTCTGGCCTATGCGCGGCTCTATGCGGCCTCGGCCAAAGGGACGGTCATGCCGTCCCGCCGCCCGGCCTCTCTTTCTGATATGATTCTGGGCCGCGTGCCCGCTACCCTCTACCCTGAGGCCACAGTCTCTGAACAGGAGCCGTCATGACCGCATCCACCGCGTTCCCGTCACCATCATCACCGGCTTTCTGGGGGCGGGGAAAACCACGCTCCTGCGCCATATCCTGCAAAAAGCGCAGGGCCACCGTATTGCCGTTGTGGTCAATGAATTCGGCTCTCTGGGCATTGATGGAGAAATCCTGCGCGGCTGCGGCGTGGAAGGCTGCCGGAGGATGATATTGTTGAACTCACCAACGGCTGCCTGTGCTGCACCGTGGCAGATGATTTCCTGCCCACGATGGAAGCCCTGCTGGACCGGGTCGACCCGCCGGAACATGTGGTGATTGAAACCTCCGGCCTTGCCCTGCCCAAGCCGCTGCTTAAAGCCTTTGGCTGGCCCACCGTGCGCAGCCGCATGACGGTGGATGGCGTCATCACGGTGCTGGATGCCCCCGCCGTTGCCTCCGGCCGCTTTGCGGATGATCCGGAGGCCGTGGCAAAACAGCGCGAGGCCGATCCCTCACTGGATCATGACAACCCTCTGGCGGAAGTGTTTGAAGACCAGCTTAACGCGGCGGATCTGATTGTTCTGAACAAGACGGACCTGCTGGACGCCGCACAGCTTGATGCGGTGGAAGCAGAGATCAAAACCCTCTGCCCGCGCCCAGTGCGCATCATCCGCGCGCAGGATGGCAAGGTGGACCCCGCCGTGCTGCTGGGTCTGGGGGCGGAAGCCGAGGCCGATCTCCAGTCCCGTCCATCGCACCATGATGCGGAAGATGGCGAGCATGAGCATGATGATTTTGAAAGTTTCGTCGTCACCGTGCCGGAGCAGCTTTCCGTGGAACGCTTCCTGACCCTGTTGCAGGATGTGGCGGCCCGGTATTACGTCCTGCGCATGAAGGGCTTTGCCAGCGTGCAGGGCAAGCCCATGCGGCTGGCGGTGCAGGGTGTCGGCACCCGCTTCCGGCATGAGTTTGACCGCCCTCTGACCCCGCAGGAGGCCCGCACCGGTCGTATTGTGGTCATCGGGCAGAAAGGGCTGGATCAGGCTGCGATTACGGCAGCGCTGGCGGCAGATCCGTCCGCAACGTCTGCCGGTTAAGCAGCGGCCAGCCCCCATGCACCTCCTTGTGCGGGACAGCCGGACGCTGGATGAGCAGGATGTGGCGGAAGACCTCGGCCTGCCTCCGGCGGAACTCGTTGTCCTGTCCTTTACGGAAAGTGACCTGCTCGGCCTGCTGCACGCACAGGCACGGATGAAGGCCGGGCCGCGCGGAGAGGGAGAGACGCTGCCCTCTCTTCAGGTTACCAGCCTTGCCCGGCTACGGCACCCCATGTCGGTCGATCTGTATCTGGAGACCACACTGGCGCAGGCCCGTTGTGTGGTGGTGCGGCTGCTCGGCGGGCTGGATTACTGGCGCTATGGCGCTGAGGAACTCGCGGCATGGTGCCGGGCGCACCATATCCCGCTGGCTCTGCTCCCCGGAGAAGCCCGGCCCCAGCCGGGTGCCGGTGCCCCACTGTCGGATGATAGCCGTCTGGCGGAACTCTCCACTGTGTCGGGTGAAATACGCAGGCGACTGAACGGGTTTTTTCAGTATGGCGGCGCTCACAATATGGAGCATGCCCTGCGCCTGATGGCCAGCCTCGCCGGGCAACACGCGATGATGGCGCACAGCCGGAACCCCTGCCGCTGTGGGGAGTGTATCGCACAGTCGCAGCACGCACAGATCTTAAAACAGAAGATGCAGCAACACTCAGTCAGGATTCTCTTCCTCTGCCAGCAAACCGCACGCTGCGGGCCACACTGATTTTCTACCGTGCCCATCTGATGGTGGGAGATATCGCCGCGCTGGACGCGCTGGCGGATGCCTTGCCGCACAGGGCTGCGGGGTGGAGATGCTGTTTGTCACATCTCTTAAAGACCCTGCCGTTGCCAGTGGCGTTGCCGATGCGCTGAGAAACTTTCAGCCAGATAGTGTCCTCAACGCGACCCTGTTTTCTTCCAGAACCCCGCAGGGGCACTCTCCGCTAGCGGTTGCCGGGGCCCCTATCCTGCAACTGCTCCAGCCGGGGGCGACGCAGGAGGTATGGGCGCGCAGCCCGCGCGGTCTCTCCCGGTCGGACCTCGCCATGCAGGCCGTGCTGCCAGAGCTGGATGGCAGCATCGCAACACTCCCCATTTCTTTCCGGCAGGATGCGCCGCCCGGCCTGCCTGCTGCCCGCACGCCTTATCTGCCCGGTATCCGGCATACCGTGGCGCGGGCGCTGGCATGGGCACGCCTGCGGCATCTGGCCCCGGAGCAGAAGCGGGTTGGCATTATCCTCTCAGACTATCCGGGGGCCGGGCTTGCGCGGGAGACGGGGCACGTGGCCCATGCCGTCGGGCTGGACGGGTTTGCCAGTCTGGCCTCCATCCTCGCTCTGCTGCGGGCGGAGGGGTATCAGACCGGGCCAGCGCCTTTGCCAGACGCACAAACCCTCACAACTCTGCTGGCCCAGACGGCACCCCGCCCGCTGATAAGCCTTCCCACATACCATGCGCTGGCGGCCGAGCTGGATGCCGGGTTTATGGCGTCCGTCACGCAGGCATGGGGTGCGCCGGAGCAGGACCCATGCGTGCAGGAAGGCGCGTTCCATCTGCGCGCGCTGGAACTGGGGCATTTGACGCTTGCCGTGCAGCCGGACCGTGGGCGGCAGGCCGACCGGAAAGCCCGGTATCATGACCCGGATATCCCGCCCTGCCACGCTTATGTGGCGTTTTACCTGTGGCTGCGCAGCGTGCGGCGGCTGGATGCGCTGGTGCATCTGGCACGCATGGCACGCTGGAATGGTTGCCGGGCAAGGCCGCAGCCCTTTCCGCCGCCTGCGCGCCTGCGGTGCTGACGGGGTCTTTGCCCGTTATTTACCCGTTTATTGTCAATAATCCGGGTGAGGCCGCCACCGCCAGACGGCGGCTCGGGGCCGTGACCATAGGCCACATGACGCCCCCGGTCCGGCAGGTTGACCTTTCGCCCGAAATGCAGGCGCTGGAACGGCTGATTGATGAATATGCCGAGGCCGATGGCTGGACCCGCGCCGTGGTGCATTACTCCGTAAGGAGATTCTGGAAAAAGCTGCCCGGACCGGCGTGCTTTCAGAAAGTGGTGTCCGCCCCGGTGAGGAGGATGAGGCCGAAGCCCTCGCCCGTCTGGATGCGTATCTGTGTGATGTGAAAGATCTGCAAATCCGTGATGGCCTGCATATTTTTGGCCAGACCGCGCCCGAGGCCGAGACTCTCGCCCAGACAATTCTTCAGGCCTGTGCGCCACAGGCAGACACGCCACAGCCAGACAGTGCTCAGGGTCTTTCCGGGCAGATGGACCCCGTTCCGGGTGGCCCCGTTTATGCCTGCTCACCCCAGCATTCTTCAGAGCAGTGTTCTTCAGGCGGGCGTCCGTCAGAGCAGACCGCACCCCTGTTCCAGACCATTACCGACCGCATCCGCCAGAGCGGCCCGGCGGAAGCGCAGGCGCTTCTCGCGGCTCTTGCGG